>CAJMOH010000036.1 GCA_905215055.1 uncultured bacterium | reverse complement strand
CGCTTCCCTAAAAATTTGAAATTTCTACTTGACTTTTATTAGCAGGTCTTTCTGTAATCTATCCCGGCGCAAACTGTTCGTTTCCTAACAATTCGCGTCATCCCTATTATACGCATTTTTCCTTGAAAGTGAATTTAGAAAGTGTTCCTATTAAAAAGAAAAACTTATCAATGAAAGGGGAGAGCGCTTTTTGAATACCTTCCAGCTTTCCTGCTTTCTGGCGGTGGCGGAGTATTTGAGCTTTGCCAAGGCCGCCCAGGAGCTTCATGTGACGTCTCCGGCAGTGAGCCAGCAGATTCAATCGCTGGAGAAGGAGCTGAACGTCACCCTCTTTCAGCGGACCACCCGTTCTGTCAAGCTTACTGAGGAGGGAAAAGCCTTTCTGCGGGATGCCAAGCAAATTGTGGCAATCTCTGAGCGGGCCAAGAAGCGATTTGACAGCGCGTCCTCCAGAGACGTGGAGCTTTTATCCCTGGGCTGCTCTCACATTCCCTGCATGTTCCTGCTGTCCCACAGCCTGGAGCACCTTCGGGAAAGGAGGCCGGGAATCCACCCCCGGCTTCAGCTGATTCCCTTTCAGCACATCTACCGCGGTCTGGAGGAGGGGGATCTGGACGCCATTGCGGGCTTTAAGGAAACGGTTGCCCCAGGCACCGCCGTTTACAGAGAAATTGCCAAAGCGCCGATTATGTGCGTGTGCTCCAGCCGGCACCCTCTCTCTGAAAAAAGGGAAGCAGCGCTGGAGGATTTAAAAAACGAGCCGCTGGTTCTCTTTCTTCCTCCCAGGTCCTCGCTCACCATCGTGCGGCTGCAAGGCCAGCTGATGGGGGACCGTCCGCCCTCGGAATTTTACTTTTGCCAATCGGCAGAAATGATTTCCCTGCTGGTTGCGGCGGGATATGGCATTTCCATTCTGCCGGATCTGCTGATTCCCGAAAATCCTTTCATCGCCCGTATCCCGCTGAAGGGCGCGGCACCCTTGTCCTTTGGGATCTATTACAAATCTCTTCAGGGCAAGCCCGCCCTGAGGACCTTTCTGCAATGCGTCAAGGAGTGCTTTCCACAAAGCTCGAACGTGAAAAAACCGCCCTCTGCCACATCCTCAGCGTGACAAAAAGCGGTTTTTCGCAAGTGCCGCGGCTTTTCTGACTTATCACGGCGAATACAAAAGGGACTGCCGTCCTTGCGGCAATCCCCTCAGTGATACGAAGAGCTTTAAAGCTCCGCCAGTTTTTTCAAAATGGCGGCAGTCTGCGCCCGGGTAGCGGCGCCGCCAGGGTCCAGCAGGCCGGTATCCTTGTGACCGTTGATAAGGCCGCTGCCGCTGGCCCAGACCATGGCTGTCTCCGCCCAGCCCGCCACAGCGTCCCCGTCTGGAAAGGCGCTTAAATCTCCCTGGGCTGTCAGATCGCCGTCCTTGTACCCGGCGTAATTGTACAGCATTTGGGCAAGCTCCTGGCGGGTAACAGCATTCTGGGGGCCAAAGGTGCCGTCTCCCCTTCCTGCGGCAACGCCGGTCTGACTGGCCCACTGTACCGCCTCCCCGTACCACGCGCCCTCCGGCACATCGGAGAAAGCGGCGCCCCCGGCCGGGACAGGCCTTCCCTCCAGGCTGTACAGCACAACCGCCAGCATTCCCCGCGTCATGGGCGCGTTGGGCGCGAATGTATAGGAGCCGGTGCCGGCCATCCAGCCCTGGTCCACAGCTTGTCCCACACTGTCGTAATACCATTGCTCCGCTCCCACATCGGTGAACAAGCTCCCGCCGGGAGTTAAGGTACAGGTGACAACAGGGCTGTCCAGAAAACCGTCTCCGGCGGCAACGCACTTTGTGGTAACGGCGGGAGCAAAGCTGCCGGTGTAAAGCGTGCTGGCCGCGGAAGGCTGGGAGCCGTCCGTGGTGTAAAAAATCCGCGTCCCCTGACTGGAGGCGGACAGGGTGAGCAGGCCGTTCTCATAGAAAATCCGGGGAGCGGCGGCCCGGGGCATTCCCGCCACCTTCTGTGTGACCGGCCGGGTGCGGGTGCCGTACTGGTCGATCCCCGCAACGGTAAAGGTGGTGTCCGCCGTAATCGTGATAGGGCCTGTATACCGGGAGCTTCCCAAATTGGGAAGGGTTCCATCGGTGGTGTAGTACAGGGGCAGGCCGTCCGGAGAAGTGAAGGAAACCTGCACCCCAGCGGTTCCCGGAGAAGAGGAAACAGAGGGCGCGCTGTAAGGAGGAAGGTTGATTCCTCTGTCGGGAGCGCCGGAATACACCTTGCCGCTTTCCGGGGTAATCCCCCGGCGGCGAAGCAGCTCCGCCACGGTGACAAATTCATAGCCCTGCGCTTTAAGCGTGTCCATAGCCCGAAGCGCCCCCTGAACGCTGGTGGAATACAAATCGTGAAGAAGGACAATCGCGCCGTCTCGGGCTGTGGAGAGAATGTTGCCGCACACGGTGGCAGCGTCGCGATATTTCCAATCCAACGTATCCACGTTCCAGGTGATAATGGGCGCGGCAACGGCGCTTTTGACAGAGCCGCCCACCGCCCCGCCTGGAGTGCGGACCATATCCGTATAGCTGCCGCCCATGCTCTGGAACAGCAGCTCTTCCACACGGCTGACCTGGCTGCTGATGGTGGCGGCGGACTGAGCGTTAAAGGGGACAATATGGCTGTAAGTATGGTTTGCCAGCTGATGGCCTTCGTTCACCATGCGCTCCAGCACCTGGGACTGGTTGACAATGCCGCTGCTGCCATTGACGCCTGTCATAAAAAACGTGGCAGAGGCTCCCCGCTCCTTGAGGCCGTCCAGCAGACCAGCCGTATAGATGGAGGGGCCATCGTCAAACGTAAAGGCAATCAGCTTGGGCGCCGCAGCAAAAACGTGGATTCCTCCAGCGCCTGTGGGAATTACCGTCAGCAGCAAAACCAGGGCCAGCATCCAGCTGCTTATTCTTCTCATCATAACACCCGCTCCCTTCCCCACGGAAACCCATAGCCTGCGATTTCCGCGCAAAACATGACCTTGTATGTATTATATCATACCCTGCCCGTACACAAGACGTGTTTTTGAAAAGAATTTTTCCCTTGGGCTTTCTTTTTTCCAGCAGCACGAAAAACGCCGGCAGGCCTTTTTTCTCTCCCGAAAATTCAGTATAATACAAGCAGAGTTCACTGGAAGGAGGAACCTCTATGCGGCTGGAGCGCCTGCCCATTTTTATCGATCTGTATGAAACCCGCAGCTACACCAAGGCTGCCCAGAAAAACTATGTCTCTCAGACCTCGGTGACACAGCTGGTCAACAGTCTGGAGGAGGAGTTTGGGGTGAAGCTGCTGGACCGGTCCACCCTGCCCATTCAGGCCACAGCGGCAGGAAAACAGCTGTATCATGACGCCAAGCTGCTGCTGCGGCAATATCAGCGGCTTAAAGCGGTGCTGCCCCGGCTGGAGCGGGAAAGCGCCAGTCACATTCGCCTGTGCTACACCTCCCAGATTGACCTGAAGATTCTGCTGCCCTTTGTGCGGCAGTTTAAATCCGCCCACCCGGAGGTGGGCTTTGAGGTGGAATTTTGTTCCTTTCGGGACGCCTCGCAGCTGCTGTGGGCGGGCAAGTGCGATGGAGCCATTGGCATCGACTTTGAGCCGGAATACACCAGCGGCATGAGCACGCTTCTTCTGTATGAGGGAGAATACCAGGCGCTGGTGCCTGAGGGCCATCCCCTGTTTGACCGGAATTTTCTGGCCAGGGAGGAGCTGTATCAATATCCTCTGGTGATGCTTTCCCCCGAGGTGATTGGCCGCTCTTATGACGGGATGATCCAGCATGCCCAGCTGGACGGCTATTATCCTCACATTCAGCAGACCGCCGGAGACCTGGAATCCGAACTGTTTGTGATTTTGACGGAAGGCCTTATCGGCTTTGTCCCGGACAACTTTTTCCCCGAGGAGTACAAGGGGCAGCTGCGGCGAATTCCCATTGAGAACACCCACCACCGCTTCCGTCTGGAGCTGAAATATCTGCCGGGGGAAAATCCTTCTATGGAGCTGTTTGTCCAGGAGCTGTCCAGCTATTTGAAAATCAAATAGGGTATTGCCCTTTTGTCTTTGAGAAAGCCTGCTTGTGGGATTATACTTAGAAACAGAGAGCCGTTCCGCAAGGGGAACGGAAAAAACAAGGAGGTCATCATCATGGGCAAGCTGTTATTGACGGGTGTAGACGGCAATTTGGGCAACCAAGCGGCGGAGTATCTGCTGGAGCTGGAGCCAGTGGAAAACCTGATTTTCTGCGGTTACAGCCAAGCCGCGCTGCAAAAGTACGCGGACATGGGCGTGGAAACTCATGTGACCAATTTCAACTTTTCCGAAGGGCTGCGGGAGGCCTTTTCCGGCGCTGACCGCCTGGCGCTGATTTCTATGCCCTTTGTGGGGGCCAAACGGCAGAACGCTCATAAGAACGTAGTGGATGCCGCCAAGGCTGCCGGTGTGAAGCAGGTGATTTACACCTCTCTGGTCAACGCCGGAGACGAAACCAACCCCAGCGTGGAAAAAAAGGACCACATCTACACGGAAAACTACATCAAGGAATCGGGCCTGGACTATATTTTCCTGCGGAATTCCCAATATGCCGAGGCCATGATTACCAACTATTTCACCTATGTCAAGCTGGACGGCGTGCTGAAGAACAACCAGGGCGACGGCAAGATGGCCTACATCTCCCGGAAGGACTGCGCCAAGGCGGTGGCCTATGCCCTGCATCGGGGCGGCGAATATGACCACGCCACCCTAAATATCAATGGGCCGGAGCTGATGACCATCTCTCAGTTTATCGAGTATGGCAACCAAGGCACCGGCAACCACGTCAGCTATCAGGAGATCAGCGATGAGGAAAACTATCAGGTGTTCGACGCCATGGGCGTTCCCCGCACTACCGACGGCCACTTTGAGAAGGGCAGCGAGGCTCCTTATTCCTCTGACGGCATGGTGACCTTCGGCCAAGCCATCCGCCAAGGCAAAATGGACGTGTGGACCGACGATTTCCAAAAGCTCACCGGGCAGCAGCCTCTGACCGTGCTGTATATGTTCCAACACTCCGACCAGTTCCAGGTGGGCGAACGCCACTCCAAGGACAACTGACCAGATACTGCAAAAGGAAAAACGGGCGGTATTCTCAAAACGTCCCCAAAAAAGGGTTGACATCCGCCCTGAAACATGCTACATTGAAACTGTTCGGTAGGTAAGGCTCTTACAGGGATATGGACTGCTGCCGCAAAATGGTGGAGACACCATGAGTTGGTTTGAACAGGACACGTCGAACACAAGGCGTGTCATAACGCAGTTTCACCGCCCTGTAAAGTTAAAGCTCAAACGGACTGGGAAAAAAGCAATTCCCCGTGTTCCTATCGAACACGGGGTTTTTATTTTTCTAGCGAAAGGCAAGTGACCTGTTGTGGACGACAGCAAACGCACAATGACAAGCACAGAGACAGCAGGGCGATGGCGGGTATTTTCTAGGAAAGCCGGTTCCCTTTAGAAAGGGGATCTTCTTAGAACGCCACCGCTTTGCAGCCGCACGCTGCCGGGCGGTGGTTTTTTGCGCCCTTTTTTCAGAAAACGCCCTTGGGCGATGACATAGATTTTTTCATTTACAAGACTGTGAGGTGATTCGCAAATGGACATGGGAAGCTGCGGCGGCGCAAGCTTAACTGAAAAAAAGGACCAGGAGAGGCTTCCGTGTCCTTCTTCTGTTTAAGCAAGCCATGCGCCTCCACCGTTCCCAATCATTACTACTCTTTGGGAGGTGCGAAAGCATGATGAAGAACAAAACCAACCACACCACCCTGGCCGCTTTGGCAGGGAAGAATGGAACCAGCATGAAAAACCAGCTGCTGTGGGCGGCGTCTCACAGAGCCGAGGAACTGTTTCAAAAATACGGCACCACTGGCAACGGCTTGCCCGCCGAGGCGGTGGAGCGGTCTCGAAATGAAAACGGAGAGAACGTGGTAACCTACGGCAAAAGGGAACCCCTTCTCCGCCGGATAGCAGGGGCTTTTTTCAACCCCTTCACCCTGGTGCTACTTGCCCTGGCTGTCATTTCGGTGTTTACGGACATTGTGTTTGCGCAGGCCGGCGACCGGAATTATGCCACCGTGACTATTATTACGGGGATGGTCACCATCTCCGGCGCGCTGCGATTTATTCAGGAAACACGCAGCGGCAACGTGGCCGCGAAGCTCTCGGGCATGCTTCACACCACCGCTTGCGTGGAACGGGACGGCCGCAAGGAAGAGCTGCCTATGGAAGAGCTGGTAGCAGGGGACGTTGTCCACCTTTCCGCTGGAGATATGGTGCCTGCGGATGTGCGGATTCTACAAGCCAAGGACCTGTTCATCAGCCAATCGGCGCTGACAGGGGAAAGTGAGCCGGTAGAAAAGACTGGAGCTTTGGTCAAAGAGGAGCGGGCTTTTACGGAAATGGAAAACCTGGCGTTTTTGGGAAGCAGCGTGGTCAGCGGAAGCGCCAAAGGGCTGGTGCTGGCGGTGGGAAACTCTACCATGCTGGGCTCTCTTGCCAAAAGCCTGAACCAGAAGCCCCCCAAAACCACCTTTGAAAAGGGCGTCAACGCTGTTTCCTGGGTGCTAATCCGGTTTATGCTGGTGATGGTGCCAGTGGTGCTGTTTGTGAACGGCTTTACCAAGGGAGACTGGATGCAGGCGGTTTTGTTCGCCATTTCCATTGCTGTGGGCCTGACTCCGGAAATGCTGCCGATGATTGTAACCGCTTCTCTGGCGAAGGGCGCCCTGACCATGAGCAAGGAAAAGGTTATCATGAAAAATCTGAACTCCATTCAAAACCTTGGCTCCATGGATTTGCTGTGCACGGACAAAACCGGCACTCTAACCCAAGACAAGGTGATTTTGGAATATCACCTGAACGTGGATGGAGCGGAGGACGACCGGGTGCTGCGCCACGCTTTTCTCAACAGCTGGTTTCAAACAGGCTTGAAGAACCTGATTGACCTGGCGGTTATTGAAAAGCAGGAAGCGCTGGGCGCGGAAGCCTGCATCCGTCAGTACGCCAAGGTGGACGAAATCCCCTTTGACTTTGAACGCCGCCGGATGAGCGTGGTGGTGCGGGACCGAAAGGGCAAAACCCAGCTGGTCACCAAGGGAGCCGTGGAGGAAATGCTGGACTGCTGCGGCTACGCTGAGAGCGGCGGTCAGGTTCTGCCCCTAAAGGCAGAGGTGAGAGAACGAATTTTGGCCAAGTCGGAGGAGCTGAACCAGCAGGGCATGCGAGTGATTGCCGTGGCCCACAAGACCAATCCCTCTCCGGTGGGACAGTTTTCCACCGCGGACGAGCGGGACATGGTGCTCCTTGGCTTTTTGGCCTTGCTGGACCCGCCGAAGGAAACCACCAGGGCCGCTGTCCAAGGGCTGCGGGACTATGGCGTAGGGGTGAAAATTCTGACAGGGGACAACGAAAAGGTCACCCAGGCCATTTGCCGTCAGGTGGGGCTGGACGTGGACAAAATTCTCCTTGGCGCCGACCTGGACCGTCTTGACGACTTAGAGCTTCGCCGGGCCGCGGAGCAGGTCACCGTGTTCGCAAAGCTCTCTCCCCTCCAAAAAGCGCGGGTGGTACAGGCCTTGCGGGAAAACGGCCACACCGTGGGATATATGGGAGACGGAATCAACGACGCCGCCGCCATGAAGGCCGCGGACGTGGGAATTTCCGTGGACACGGCTGTGGATATTGCCAAGGAATCCGCCTCTGTTGTGCTTTTGGAAAAGGATTTGATGGTTCTGGAACGGGGCGTTCTGGAGGGCCGGAAAACCTATGCCAACATGATGAAGTACATCAAAATGACGGCCTCCTCCAATTTTGGGAACATGTTTTCCGTGCTTGCGGCCAGCGCCTTTCTTCCCTTTTTGCCCATGGCCTCTCTTCAGCTTGTTTTGCTCAATCTGATCTATGATATTTCCTGCACCGCCATGTCCTGGGATCATGTAGATCCGGAGTATCTAACCGTACCCAGAAAATGGCAGGCAGCCGGCATTGGCCGGTTCATGCTGTGGATTGGCCCCACAAGCTCTCTGTTTGACCTGGTCACTTACCTGCTGCTGTATTTTGTGCTGTGTCCCATGGCCACCGGCGGAGCGCTCTACACGCAGCTGACCGACCCAGCGGCTCAGGCCCTGTATACAGCGCTGTTTCAAACAGGATGGTTTGTAGAGTCCATGTGGACCCAGACTCTGGTAATTCACTGCATCCGCACCACCAAGCTCCCCTTCGCGCAAAGCCGCGCCTCGGCCCCGGTAACGGCATTGTCGCTGCTGGGCATCGCCGTGGTGACCATCCTTCCATTTACGCCGCTGGCCTCCGCCCTGGAGCTGACTGCCCTGCCGCCTGTTTATTTCGCCCTTCTGGGGGCAATCGTGGCCGGGTATATGGTCTTGGTCACCTTTGTGAAAAAGATGTACATCCATCGGTATGGCGAATGGCTGTGATCCTGGGTTTTCAATTTGGGAGAGCGTCAGGACGGCTTCTTGGCCGAAGGCACTCCCCGCTCTAAAAGCTCCTGATAGAGAGCCTGGGTAGCCTCGGGTGTGACGTCGTTCAGGACCACGGCTTGACCGTCTACCTCCAACACCACGCAGGCATCGCAGGAGGCAAAGGTATAGCGGGTATAGTCTCCATAGAGGTCGTTTTCAAAGCGGCCCAAGGATACCTTGAAATTTCCCAGGCCGTTGGTGCGGGAGCCGGAAGCATTCTGAGAGGGGTCCTGGTCAAAATACTCCATGGAAGCAATCTGATTGTAGGGAATGGTCAGATCCCCCCAGCCGGAGGCGTCCACTGTGAGGGCATCCGCCCCATAGACATACTGGATATTCCCGGTAAACAGCGACCAGGCCATAAAAGCGCAGAAGGCCGCGGCAAGCACCACAATCACCGCGATGCTCCCCAGCTTGACAGGGCTTCTCTCCACCTTTCCCTCCGCCAGCTGCCCCTTGTAAAAGCGGTAAGAATAGCGGCAGGGCAAGGCTACCATCACCGTCATAAGAACAATCCACAGGAGCAGCATCACCGCCACGCTGGGGATGAGGGCGGAAACCATCAGCACCAGTCCGCCGGCAAACCAGATTTTCCCGGCGTAACGGTGGGTGGCGCTCCAGTTTTCCTCGCTTTCCAGGGTCCATTTGATGCGGATGCCCACGGCGCCGTTTTGTTTGATCTTGGGCATGTAGTTGCCGAGAAACAGGAACATCAGGCCCATAAAAAAGGTGAGAACCGCCACAATGAGATACTCCGATCCGGCTCCGCTCTGGAGAAGCTGGCCGATGAGTCCCAGCAGCAGGGACAGAACGGGAAGAATCCAGGCCACCAGATTCAGCACCTTGGGGCTTTGCTCGTTGCCCTGGTTAGCGTAAAGCACCGCCAGCATGACCACCCACTGGGAAACCAGCAGCAGCGGCGGCTCCCAGATCAAAAAGGGCTGATCCAAAAGGATTCCAGGAAAGATGGGCAGCAGAATCACCAGCGAGGACAGGGTCAATTTCCCCTTATTGCGCGCAAGCATCTCTTTCATAATCTTACTCTCCTTTCAGCTGTGACAGCCACAGCATCACTTCCTCCAGCACGGAGGCATTCAGCTCGTAATAGATAAACTTCCCCTCCCGCTGGTCCCGGATCAGATCTGCCTCTTTCAGCACGGACAGGTGCCGGGAGATGGAAGCGGCGGTGACGGGGAAGTGCTCTCCGATTTCCCCGGCGGAAAGCCTCCCCTGTTTCAGCAGGTTTAATATTTCCCGGCGGATGGGGTCCGCCAGGGCTTTCATGGTGTTTTGCAGACCCACGGCAGCCTCCTTTCTCCAACAGATCATTTAACATTTAACCTAATCGTTAATTGTATGTTAGCACCTGTCCCCTTGGTTGTCAAGGGGGAAATGGCAGCATTTTTTGAAGCCTTGACAACAGAACCCAAGTCGGCTACTCTAAAGGATAAAGAAAGGGAGAAACATAAAAATGGTGGATATTGATTATATTATGGAGCTGTTGGACTGGAACAGGACCGAGGAAGAACAGGCAGAGGGATTGCGGCTTGCCCGGCAGGTCAAGGCCTTCAATGTGTTTTTGCAGCCGTGTGATAAAAAGAACAGTAAAAATGTGTGGGATAACTGCGCTCTTATTCTATCTGAAAAGGAAGATTCAGACTTGTATCCCTACTTGTTTGAGTTGTTCATGTGGATACGGGACTTGAACTGGCCGGGGGCGTTTTGTATTGTAGAACGATTGAAGGAATATGGGCAGAGAAATGCTTCTTATTGCCGGTATTGGAAGGAGGCATATACCTGCGCGAAAGCATTGAAAGATAAGGTGTGGATGGAAAACCTGAAGATGGTGCAGCATACTTGAGAGCGTTTTGCTGAACGTTGCAGAAATGGACTGACACAGATGGAAACTTGAAACGGACACGAGGGATACAATCCGCCGTTATCACAAAGGAGAACTTTATGAAAACCATTGCCATCATCGAGGACGACCAGACCATTGGCGATCTGCTGGAGGAGGTGCTGCAAAAGGAGGGCTATGCTGTGCGCCGGGCCTACTCCGGCACGGAGGCGGTGTACCTGCTGTCTCAGCAGCGGCCCGATCTGGCCCTGTTGGATTTGATGCTCCCCGGACTCTCTGGGGAGGAGGTGCTGCCCCACCTGGAAGGAATCCCGGTGATTGTGGTCAGCGCCAAGGTGGGCGTGGACGACAAGGTGCGCCTGCTGCTGGGCGGAGCGGCGGACTATCTCACCAAGCCCTTTGAGATACCCGAGCTGCTGGCCCGCATCCAGGTGCAGCTGCGGAAGGGGAGCGCTCCCCTCTCCCCTGTGCTGCGGGCCGGGGACGTGGAGTTGGACACCGTCAGCCGCCAAGCTGCCGTGGGCGGAACACCCGTCCACCTGACCAAGACGGAGTACGCTATTTTGAAGCTGCTGCTGCAAAATCCGGGGCAGGCGGTGGCCAAATCCGTGATTTTGGAGCGCATCAGCCTGGACACCCCGGACTGCACGGAATACTCCCTGAAACAGCATGTGAGCAACCTGCGGAAAAAGCTGCGGGAGGCCGGGGGCAAGGAATACATCCAGGCGGTGTGGGGCATTGGGTTCCGGCTGGACGGGGAAGGCGCGGGAAAATCTTGACGGAATCTTTACCCTTTTCTTGACCGGTTTCTTGACGTTTCTCCGGTAGGATACTCCCATACCGAAAAGGAGGTATCTGAAAATGGAAACTGTATTGCGAACCCAGGGCCTGTGCAAGCACTACCGGCGCTTTAAGGCCCTGGACGGGCTGGACATGGAGGTGCCCAAGGGCGCCATCTACGGCCTGGTGGGAAAAAACGGCGCGGGCAAGACCACCCTGATCCGAGTGATATGCGGCTTACAGGCTCCCTCCGCCGGGAGTTACTCCCTGTACGGGACGACACTGGGCGAGGCCAAACTGAACCGCGCCCGGCGACGCATGGGCGCGGTGGTGGAGACCCCCTCCCTGTACCCGGACATGACAGCGGAGCAAAACCTCAAGCTGCAATACCGGGTGCTGGGGCTGCCGGATGACGGGGGCATCCCGGAGCTTTTGGAGCTGGTGGGCCTGGGGGACACGGGCAGGAAAAAGGCCGGGCACTTCTCTTTGGGGATGAAGCAGCGGCTGGGCATTGCCATCGCGTTGTGCGGGGACCCGGACTTTCTGGTGCTGGACGAGCCCATCAACGGCCTGGACCCCCAGGGCATTGTGGAGATGCGGGAGCTGATTTTAAAGCTGAACCGGGAGCGGCAAATCACCGTGCTGATCTCCTCCCACATTCTGGATGAGCTTTCCAAGCTGGCCACCCACTACGGGTTTATCGACGGCGGGCGGATGGTGAAGGAGGTCAGCGCCCAGGAGCTGGAGGCCGCCTGCCGCAAGTGCGCCCGGGTGGAGGTGTCCTCCACCTTGCCCCTGACCCGGGTTTTGGACAAAATGGGCCTGGAGTATCGGGTGCTGAACCAAACCGGGGCGGACATCTACGGGGAGCTGAACATCACCGCCCTGGTGGACGCCCTGCGGCAAGAGGGCTGCAGCCTGCTCTCGGTGAAGGAGCGGGACGAGAGCCTGGAGAGCTATTACATCAACCTGGTGGGAGGTGAGCGGCATGGGTAACCTGCTTTCCGCCGGGGTGTACCGGCTGAAATACTCCAAGCTGTTCTACATTCTTTTAGGACTTCTCGTAGTGACGCTGACATTTTGTTATGTACAGGCCATTCCCCAAACGGTGTCATTGGACGTCTCTCCCACAGAGGCGGTCACCCAAGAGGAGGGATACGTTACCGTGGAATATGAGGAACAGGCTTCTTTCTATCCTCTCAACTCCCTCTTTTTTCAATATGTGCTTTTCAATTTAATCTCTTGCGGCGTATTTTGCCCTCTGTTTTTGAGTCACGAGTACAGCGACGGTGTTTTGCGCAACAAGCTGATTGTGGGACGAAACAGAGTCCAGATTTATCTGGGAAATTTGACAGTTAACGGGCTGTACGGCGCAGCGACGACGGTGGTAGGAATTTTGACCGGTCTTTGTGTGGGCATGCCCATGCTGAAGGGCTTTGGAGAAACCGAGCTTTCCACCCTGGTCATATACGGGCTGTTCTCCCTGATAACCACCTGGGCCTGCGTATCCCTATTCACGATGGCGGCAATGATTGTCGCAAACCGGGCGGTGGCCGCGACCCTGTGCATTGTGCTTGCCTTTGGCCTTTACTTTTTGGGCCAGTTCTTGACCATCGGACTTTCCCAGCCGGAATTGCTCCAGGGAGGCCTGATTTGGGGGCCGGACGGAACCTTTCAAATGGCCGATCCCGCTCCCAACCCCAGCTATATCTCTGGGTTCAAGCGGCAGGTGTATCAGTTCCTGTACGAGCTGACCCCGGGCGGGCAGTGCTTCCAAATCGCCGACATGGGTGCGGAGACGCCCTGGCACCTGCCGGTGTACGCCGCCCTGTTCACCGCACTGACCACGGGTATCGGTCTTGCCATCTTCCAGCGGAAGGATGTAAAATAGGGCCATGGAATGGCTTTGCGGCGGGGCGGTGATGGGGCTGCTGCTGGCGCTGGCTGTGGGAGTCCGGCTGCTGGGGCGCCGGCGCAGATAGGAGGATGGCTATGGTTTGGGTGTTGGCGGCTGGTTTGGCCCTGGTGGCGCTGGGGCTGGGAATAAAAGTGGCCCTGCTGCGCCACGGGATAAAAGGGCTGCGGCGGGACCTGGTGGAGCGCCGGGGGCAGGACACCAACACGCTGCTTTCCCTGCCCTGCCGGGACAGGGAGCTGCGGCGGCTGGCCAGCGCTTTGAACCAGGAGCTGCGGGCCTTGCGGCAAGAGCGGCTGCGGTACCAGCAGGGGGACAAGGAGCTGAAGGAGGCGGTGGTGAACATCTCCCACGACCTGCGCACGCCGCTGACGGCCATCTCCGGGTACTTGCAGCTGCTGAAAAGCCAGAATCTGCCCCCGGACGCCCAGCGGTATCTGGGGCAACTTGAGAGCCGGACGGAGTCCATGAAGCGGCTGACCGAGGAGCTGTTCCGGTACTCGGTGGTGATGTCGGAGGAGAATTTGGCCCGGGAACCGGTGGACTTGCGCCGGGCGGTGGAGGAGGCTCTGCTCTCCTTTTACGGCGCCTTGGAGGGCCGGGGGATTGAACCCCAGGTGCGCCTGCCGGAGGAACCGGTGGTGCGGCAGCTGGACCCGGCGGCTGTGAACCGGGTGCTGGGGAACATCCTCACCAACGCCCTGAAATACAGCGCCGGAGATTTGGAAGTCACTTTGGAGGAAAGCGGGCGGCTGACCTTTTCCAACGCCGCGCCGGGGCTGGACCCGGTGGCGGCGGGACGGCTGTTCGACCGGTTCTACACCGTGGAGGCGGCCCGGAACTCCACGGGGCTGGGACTGTCCATCGCCAAAGTCCTGACGGAACGAATGGGCGGAACCCTGGAAGCAGCCTATGAGGCTGGACGGCTGACCCTGACCGCGGATTTTCCTAAAAAGAGCCAAGACACTTCCCAGTAAGGGAGTGCCTTGGCTCTTTTCGCTGCCGGTGGAAGCCCGCGGCTTTGGACCGGCAGATCACTTTTTCTCGTGTTCCTTCAAAAAGCTTTGAACCTCTTGCTCGGTTTCCAGCTTCATGGCCTGCTCTGTAACGGCTCGGGCTTCTTCCATGGTCCAGAGGGAGATGGCCTTTCGCACCGGCAGCAGGGAAACCGGCGCCACACTGAAGGCCTCCAGTCCGAAAGAAAGCAGCACTGGCGTCAAGGCTGTATCTGCCGCGGCCTCGCCGCACATACTCACCTTGGTTCCGTTTTGTCGGGCTGTTTCCAGCACCTGCCGGACCAGCCGCAATACTGCCGGATGAAAATAGGAGTACAGGTGGGCGACACGCGCGTTGCCCCGGTCCACCCCCAGCACATACTGGGTCAAGTCGTTGGTACCCAGGCTGAAGAAATCCGCCTCTTTGGACAGAGCGTCCGCCATCAGGCAGGCCGCTACTGTTTCCACCATGACACCCATGGGCAGATTTTCGTCAAAGGCTACCTTCCGGCGGCGGAGAGCTTCCTTTTCCTCCTCCAGAATCTCTCTGGCCCGGCGAACCTCCTCCACCCCTGTGACCATGGGCAGCAGCAGGTGAGCCTTCCCATAGGCGCTGGCCCGCAGCACAGCCCTCAGGTGAGAGCGGAACATGTCCTCTTCCCGCAGAGAAAACCGCAGGCCCCGGCACCCCAGGAAGGGGTTCTCCTCGTGAGGCTGGTTCAAGTAGGGCAAAGTCTTATCGCCGCCCACATCCAGGGTGCGGATAATCACCCGCTTGTCCCGCATGGCGGCAAGAATCTGGCGGTATGCGTGAAACTGCTCGTCCTCACCAGGCTGAGAGGTGCGGTCCAGATAGAGAAATTCCGTCCGCAGCAGGCCGATACCGTCGCAGCCATAGCCCGCCGCCCGGCTGGCGTCTACCACGCTGCCGGCGTTGGCCCCCAACTGGATGCGTTTGCCGTCGGCGGTGACGGTCTCCCTGCCCACAAACACTCGCAGAGAGGCCCGAAGCTGCATAAATTCCTTTTGCCGCCTCTCGTAAACAGTCCGCATGACCTGGCCGGGAGAAAACACCGCGCAGCCCCGGTTGCCGTCTACTACCACCGCTTCGCCGGGAGCGGTATCCATCACCCGGTCCTCCACGCCCAGAACAGCGGGAATTTCCAAAGCGCGGGCCAAAATGGCGCTGTGAGAGGTGGGGCCGCCTTTTCCCAGCACAATTCCCGCCACATTGGCGGAATTGAGCACCGACACCGCCGATGGAGAAAGCTCCTCTGCCAGAAGCACGGTACCCGGCTGCAAGGCGGAAAAATCCATTTCCGGCAGGCCCAGCAGCAGGCGAAGCATACTGCCCCGCAGGTCCCGCACATCGGCGGCGCGCTGGCGGGTAATTACGTCCTCGGAGGCGGTGAACAGATCGATAAACAGGTCACAGGAGGCGGAAAGGGCCGCTTCCGCTGACTGGCCGGAGGCAATGCGCCCCTCCACCTGACCGTTCATGTAGGGATCTCGGATCATATCCGTCTGGCAGCGGATGATGTCCCCCTGCTCCTTCCCGGCCATTTCCGCCACTCTGTCCGCTTTGACCTGGGTGACGCGGCAAAAGGTCTCTACTGCGTTGCGATAGCGTTCCAGCTCCAGCTTGGGGTCGGTTATTTCCCGCTCCAGGCTGTCCATGGGCTTTTCCTTATAGACCAGGGCGTGGCCAATGCCGATTCCCGGAGAGCCGGCCACGCCATACAGCACCCGTTCGCCGCTCAAGCCGCTCCACCCCCCGCTTCGCCCAGGCCGGACTCCACCAGCTCTACTGCCCGGGAAAGTGCCTCTTCCTCATCGGGACCGGAGCATCGGATTTCCACCTCATCCCCGCACTGGATTCCCGCGGCAATCAGGTTCATAATGCTCTTCCCACTGACCTCGGATTCCTCATGGCAAATCCATACGTCTGAAAGGAATTTCTGCATCTCATTGGAAAACAGTCCAGCGGGCCGCACATGCAGGCCCTCTCTGTTTCTCAGCACCACTTTTTTCGCTACCATGGTGATTGCTCCTTTCCCCTGGGTCTATTTAATTTGTAACTGCCGCATGCTCTCCAGCCCGCTCTGGCGTGACGAAAATTGTCTTGTAGTTGACATAAATCACCATGCCGGGCTTGGCGCCCTGGGGCTTGGAAACATTGCGGATCTGGGTGTAATCCACCGGCACCTGGGCGGAATCCTTGGCCCGGCTGTGAAGGGCGGCCAGCTGGGCCGCTTCCTCCATTGCAATTTTGGTGGGCTGTTTTCCCTCGGTGACAAGCACCGTGTGGGAGCCGGGGATGTTTTTGGTGTGGAACCAAATATCGTTGTTGTTGGCTGTCTTTAAGGTCAGCCGGTCGTTTTGCCGGTTATTCCGGCCCACCAGAACCGTAAAGCCATCGGAGGTGGTGAACTTCATGGGGGCGCTGACAGCGGCGGGCTTTTCTTTTTTGCTGCGAAGCTTTTTCAGATAGCCCTGTTCCTGCAGCTCCGCACGGATTTCAGACAAGTCCCGCTCGGTTTCGGCCCGGGCCAAAGCGTCCAGAACCGTTTCCAGGTAGTCCAGCTCCCTGCCCGCCAGGCCGATCTGCTCGGTGAGCTTTTCCTCGGCGGTTTTGGCCTTGCGGTACTCCTTGTAATACTTCTGAGCGTTTTGAGAGGGTGTCAGGGCCGGGTCCAGCTTGATATGTACCAGGGGGCTGCCCTCCTGGTAGAAGTTGGGCAGGTCCACAGAGGCCGCGCCCTTGGGAATGGCATACATGCTGGCGCTGATCAGATCTCCCGCCTCCCGGAGAGCATCCCGGCTGGCGCACTGCTCCAGCTCTCCCCGCTGGGCGTTGATCTTCCGGGACAGCCGCTCGGAGTGGGTGGAAAGCAGCCGCAGCAGATCCGCCTCTCGAACACGCATGCGCTCCTGCTTGTCCCGTTCCCGGTAGAAATCGTCCAGCAGGGCGGAAAAGCTTTCCCCTTCCTTCACCACAGCGGAGGTGCCGTACTGGTGGATTTCCAAAAAGGAGAAGTCCATGGGCTTCCCCTGGAGACTGACCACGGTAAAGGGCTTGCCGGAGGTCTGGGTGATGGTGTCCTTCAGCTGCTGATAGAAAAAACCGGCCCGGAAAAGCTGTTCCTCGTCCATGGTTTTCACGGTCAGCTCCCGGCCCCGGCCCACCTGATGGGCCAGCTCCCGGCAGACAATGGGGGAAACGCCCTGAAGCACCGACAGGTAACCCTTGGAAAGCTCCATGTCCTTGGGAAGATTTTGCAGGGCCTCCACCACCTGCTGCGAGGAGGCGGACAGGGGACACAGCTTGTTCTGGGGCGGGGGCAGTTGGTAGGAAAGCCCCGGCAGCACCAGCCGCTGAGAGGACATTTCCGCGTCCACCCGCTTGAGGGCGTCGATGATCTTGCCATTCTCGTCGGAGAGGATGATGTTGCTGTACCGCCCCATGATCTCCATGGTCAGCGTCAGGGTAACGTGATCCCCCAGCTCATTGATGGAATCAAAGTCGAAGTGGAGCAGCCGCTCCAGCTCCGGCTGACGGATAGCCGTCAGCTTGGCTCCCTGAAGCTTCTTCCGCAGCAGCATGCACAGCATGGGCGGCTGCTTGGGATTTTCCAGGGGAATGGCAGTAAAGTGGACTCGGGCGGAATTGGCCCGGGCGGAAAACAGCACCTTATAGGCCGCCTCCCTGGTGCGGAAAGCCACCACCAGCTCTTCCCGGTTGGGCTGATGGATCTTGTCCACCCTGGCCCCCAGAAGGCAGCTCTCCAGCTCCTGTTTGATATGTTTGAGAAACGCGCCGTCCAATGCCATAGATATGCTTGTCCTTTCGTATGATATGCGTCACAGCGCCTGCATGGGGGCGCTTTCCGCCTGAGAAAGCAGGAAAGCCGTGTCCGGAATCCGCTTTTTCAGGTAAGAGGCCAAAAATTCGGCAAACACCTTTTCGGTGTAGTAGTGTCCCGCCGCCACACAGGTCAGCCGGGACTGGGCGGCCTCCAGCTCCTGGTGGTGCTTCATCTCCCCGGTCAGGTAGGCGTCCGCCCCCCGGCAGGCCGCCAGGCTAACGTTCTCCCCGCCTGCGCCGCCGCAGAAAAATACCCGCTGCACCGGCCGGTCCCCCGGGCAGAAATCCACCGCCGGGGCGGAAAGCTTCTCCTTGACCAGAGCGGCAAAATCCGCCGGCTCCAGAGGCTCCTCCAGGTCCCCGGAAAAGAGCACACAGTCCTCGCCGAACACGTCCTCCCGGCGAAGGTTCCGCAGGCCCAGCTTGCTGCCCAAGGCCACGTTTACCCCGCAGATGGGAGACAGGTCCAAATTGGTGTGGCAGCACAGAGCCGCAATGCCCTGGCTGGCCAGCTGATAGGGTACGTCCTGGGGTCCCAGGGACTTGACAGGGTGAAAGATCACCGGGTGATGGGAGAGAATCAGGTTGGCGTTCATAGAGGCCGCCTCCGCCACCACCGCCGGGGTGATGTCCAGGGCCAGCAGCGCCCGGGTGACAACGGTGTTGCCGTCCCCCACCAGCAGGCCGGAGTTGTCAAAGCTCAAGGCGGTGGAAAAGGGCGCCACCGCGTCGATAATGTCGTAAATGTCGCGAATCCTTGCCATAGCGTATGTTCTCCTTTTCAAAGTGATGCTGGGACCGCACCCGTTCTCTCCTCAAGAAGAACCTCCCGGGCTGGGCAGATATGTGGTTTGAATTTGGCGGATGAAGGCCTCCAGCGAGGCGGCCTGGTCCATCCGCCCCTGGTGCAAGGCGCCCTGCCGCTGAGATTCCAGAGAGCACAGCACTTTCTGGGCGTAGCGGTCCACCTGGGGGGCACCGGGGCGAAGCTTTCCCATCAGGGGATAGAGGGGACCGGTCTCCACGGGAGAGCCGGAAAACTGAGCTGTGAAGGCGGAATATACCTTTCCCCCATCCACCACAGCCTCCTCCTGAATGATGGAATAGCCCAAATCCGCCAGGCCGGACCGCAGCTGGGGAACAGAGCTCATGGGCTGGAGAATCAGCCGCTTGGAACTGTCCCGCAGCCAAGGGGTCTCGCCCACAATGCGAAGGATCAGCTCTCCCCCCATGCCGGCGATCACCACGTCCTGGGCCTCCGCTGGGGAAACCTGGCGCAGCCCGTCGGACAGCCGGAGGGAAAGGGCATCCCCCGCCTCGTACTTGGCGCTGTCCCGCCGGGCGGCCTCCAGAGGGCCTGGGTTGACGTCACAGGCCAAGGCCCGGGGAGTCTTGCCGGTTTTTATCAGCCAAATGGGCAGATAGGCATGATCCGTACCCACATCGCACAGGGGAACGCCCTCCCGGACCAGGGCGGCGCACAGGGCCAGCCGGGGCCCCAGGGTAAACAATGGTCGCATGAAAAAACTCTCCAGATACAGCGCTGCCGCCCGGCAGGTTCTGTCGCGCGGCAGCAGATGGTTGTTCTCACTTGTCCTTCAAATGCTCGTTGAGCTTTGCCACCAGCTCGTCGGCATCAACGCCGTGAACCATGCAAGCCTGCTCCACTGTTTCCCCGCGCGAAGAAGGACAGCCCAGGCAATGCATGCCCATCTCCAAAAAGAAGGGCGCAGTGGTGCGGTCCAGATCCAGGATCTCGCCAATGATCGTATCTTTGGTAATGGAAGCCATTGGTACATTCCTCCGTTTTCAATTTTGATAGTAATATTATTATAATACCCTTTCAGCCGCTCCGCAATACAAAAATTGCAAAAAAGGGCGCCAGTCCCAGCGCCCTCTCTGCCAAACACGGCGGTTTATTCTTCCTCTTCCCTCATACGGGCAAAACACTCGCTGCAATAGACGGGGCGGTCCTCCCGGGGCTGAAAGGGAACCCGGGCCTCCTTGCCGCAGGCGGCGCACACAGCCGTGTACATCTCCCGCTGGGGACGGCCGTTGCTCTTGCGGGCCTGCCGGCAGTCCCGGCAGCGCTGCGGCTCGTTGACAAAGCCCTTTTCCGCGTAGAACTCCTGCTCTCCCGCTGTGAATACAAATTCTTTTCCACATTCCTTGCAGACCAGCGTCTTGTCTTGGTACATGATTTTTACCTCGCTTTATGTTTCGTTTGGCTGCCCCGGACGGAGTTGCACCGCCCCGGCGGAACCTCCGCCGCCCCGCGGCAGGGCTTAGAGCTAGAACCGCTTCAGCTTGGAGCGCGCCCGGTGAAGGGCGTTGTCATAGGAGCGCAGAGTCATCCCCGCCCGCCTTGCCGCTTCCTTCCGCCCACAGCCGTTGAGGTACAGGGTTAGGACCTTGCTTTCCAATGGAGACAGGGAAACATCCATTCTTTTGCACAGGGCGCGAAAATCCTCCCGCAGCTCCAGCAGGGCCTCGGGACCTTCCTCCGAGGCGTCTCCCGCGGCCTCCAGGGGCAAGGACTCGTTTAACGGGCGGTTTCCGCTGCTGCCATGGCGGCGCACCGCGCTGGCCATGCGGTTATATATACACACACCGGCATAAGTGGAAAACTCCGCCCCGCCTTCTGGCTTGTAGGACACAGCGGCGGCGTACAGGCCCAAAAGCCCCTCCTGCCACAAGTCCTCCTTCTCGGGAGCGGAGGCCCCCTCGAAGCGCTGGGCCTTGGCGCGGATCAGCCCCAGGTAGCGGGCGGACAGCTCGGCAAAAGCGTCCCCCTGTCCCTGGCGCACCAGGGCGGAAAGCTGGACATCGCTGCAATCCTGATACTCCATGCCGCACTCCTTCCCGGTTTTTCTTGCACCTATCATATCCCAAAGCGCAGGATTCGTCAAGATGCTGTTGATTTTTCCTGGAAAGAGGCGGTTTTTTATAACAGCGCGTTGTTTTCTCTCCACTTATATCGTATAATGAAAAAAAGCTAAAATCTCGGGAAGGATGGAGAGCTTATGGTGGAAAAGACTTACAGCATGGGGCTGTATGGGATCAGCGCCTTTCCCGTGGAGGTGGAGGCAGATCTGTCCCAAGGACTGCCCGCCTTTGAACTGGTGGGCCTGCCGGACGCCGCGGTGAAGGAATCTCGAGACAGGGTGCGGGCGGCGGTAAAAAACTGCGGGTTTGACTTTCCCGTCAGCCGCATTACCATGAACTTGGCCCCTGCCGACAAGCGGAAGGAGGGTCCCATCTACGACCTGCCCCTGCTGATCTCCTTGCTGAAGGCCTCCCGGCAGCTTGCCTGCCACACCGACGACGCTGTTTTTCTGGGAGAGCTTTCCCTCTCTGGAGAGCTGCGGCCCATCCGGGGCGTGCTGCCCATGGCGGACGCCGCCAAAGCCGCCGGCTTTCGCCGGATGTACGTCCCCGTGGAAAACGCCGGGGAGGGCGCGGTGATCCAAGGGCTGGAGGTGTACGGCATTCGGGACGTGAGGCAGCTGGTGGAGCATCTGCGGGGCATGCTGGAGCTGACGCCCGCCACACCCCAATACGGGGAAGGAGAAGAGCTGGAAAGCCTGGACTTTGCCGATGTCAAGGGTCAGCCCGAGGCCAAGCGCGCCTTGGAAATCGCTGCCAGCGGCGGCCACAACGTGCTGCTGATCGGCCCGCCGGGATCCGGCAAAAGCATGCTGGCCAAACGGCTGCCCTCCATTTTGCCGGAGATGACCTTCGCGGAGGCTTTGGAAACCACCAAGCTCCACTCTGTTCGGGGAAAGCTGCCCGCTGGGGTGTCCCTGCTGCGGACCAGGCCCTTCCGCTCGCCCCACCACACCATCTCCACCGCCGGGCTGGCAGGCGGCGGTCCCACCCCGCAGCCCGGCGAGATCTCCCTGGCCCACAACGGCGTGCTGTTTCTGGACGAGCTGCCGGAATTTTCCCGCGCCTCGATGGAGGTGCTGCGCCAGCCCATGGAGGATGGCAAGGTGACCATTTCCCGGGCGGGAGGAACCACCTCCTACCCCTGCCGGTTTATGCTGGTGGCTGCCATGAACCCCTGTCCCTGCGGGTACTTCGGCCACCCCACCCATCCCTGTCTGTGCTCTCCCCACGCGGTGGAGCGGTATTTGGGAAAGGTCTCCGGGCCACTGCTGGACCGAATTGACCTGCACATCGAGGTGCCGGCCGTTGCCTTTGAGGAGCTTTCCTCCAGCAAAAGAGAGGAACCCTCCGCCCAGATCCGCCAGCGGGTAAACGCCGCCAGAGACTTGCAGCACCAGCGGCTGGAGGGCCTGCCCATTACCTGCAACGCGGACATTCCCGCCGCGCAGCTTCAGGAGCTGTGTCAGACCACTGAGGCGGCAAACCGCCTGCTGCAACGGGCCTTTGAGGTCTTTGGGTTCTCCGCCAGAACCTACGGGCGGGTGCTGAAGGTGGCCCGCACCATCGCCGACCTGGAAGGCAGCGAGAAAATTGACACCTCCCACGCCGCGGAGGCCGTCCAATACCGAACGCTGGACCGGAAATACTGGCTGAACAAATAGCGCAAAAAAACGCCCGCTCCTTTTGGGAACGGGCGGCTTTTTTTGCCGTCAGTTTTGGGTGCTGTCATACTGGCTGATGTTTTCTGGGAAGTGATAGCCGTAAGTATTTTCGCCCCAATAGCCCTTGTCTTTCATGGCCCGGTCATAGTCGCCGAAGAAGAAAATGTTGCACTCGGCAATGCGGCGGTAGATCAAACCGGAAATCATCCCTGAATTCCACTGGAGGAAATTGTTGGCAAGGACGGTGGAATCCACATAGGTTAGGTCGCAGCCACCGCTGTTGTCCAGGGTGATGTAACCGGCGGGGATCCAGCCCACCCGGCTGTTATAGATCACATGGTACCACACCCGGTCCCCGATGGTGGCGGTGCTGCCGTCCCAGTAAGTAACCGTCCGGGTTTGGATGCGGTAGCCGTCGATTGTCACCCGGGCGCCGCTAGGCAGGACCATCACCTGCTCGCTGTTGATGTCTGTGCTGGTAAAGACAGGCGCCGCTGTTTCCCCGGCGTTCTCCGGATCGGGGGTGTCAATGTCCGTCACTGTAACGGTGCCTGTGGCGGTATTGGAGGAGGAAATGCCCGTGGGATCCGCGGCGTTGAGCAGCGCGCGGCAGTAGCCATATTGGGAGGAAAGCACTCCCGCCCCGTGGTTGTACACAAAGCTGGTCAGGGCGTCAAACTGGGCCTGGCTCATTTTGATGTCATACTGCTGGCGGAAATTCTCCACCGCGCCGCCGAATCTGCTGGAATTTACCGTGTCCACCAGCTGTGCGTAGGCCTCGGTCTCTGTCATGTTGTTGTAGAAGGCCACATTCTGCTGCACCACATAGCCGTAGCCGATGGTGGGGTTGCCCCGCGACAGCAGGTCGTCCTCGATCTCCGCAATATAGCCTCCAGAGGCCTCAAAGTCCGCCAGCACGTCGATGATCTCCCCGCTGGGCTGACGCTCGTCGTCGGAGGCAGTGGTAGCGCTGCCATTGGAAGAGGTCACCGCCACGGTGAACTCGTAAGAATCCGTGGACCAGGAGCCGCCGCTTGTCTGGGAGGTGGCCCGGACCGTGTAGGTGCCCGGCGTGCCGAATTTCACTGTGCTGGAGAACACCTTCACCGTATTGGCGGGCAGGCCGTAGGAGGAGGTGTGGCTTTCCGTGACAACCGTATCGGCAACATATTTCCCACTGGCGGGACCGTCTACAATCTCAAACTGCACGGAGGTTTTGCCTGTGTCGGTGACGGCCACCAGGTCAAAGCTCTCCCCGGCAGCCACAATATTACCCTCGCCGTAGGCAAAGCGGACGGCTTCCGGGGCGATGACCGTAACAGTGCAGGTGGCCTTTGTGGTGCCGGTCCCGTCTGTGAAGGTGATGGTGGCCGTGCCAGGGCTGACGCCATAGAGCATAGCCCCCTGGCTGTTGCCGCCGTAGCTGACGGTGTAGCCGGTGGAGACCACGGCCTCGTTGCTGCTCTCCCAGTGCATGGCGGAAAGGTTGGAGGTGACAGAGCCGTCCAGGCGGATGCTCTGATACTGGGACAGGGTCAGGCGGGAAGCGCTGAGAGTGGCCCCCGTGGCGGTGCCGCCGTCGGGATCGTAAACCACCACATACTCCCCGCTGACGTAGCCGGTATCGCCGCCGCTGGTGCGCACCCCCAGCCAACCGTTGGACTCCACGCTGGTGACGGTGAGCAGCACGCCAGTGCTCAGCTCCGCCAAGATGGTGGAGGTTGTATTGGCCTGGGCGCGCAGCCGCAGAAACGGCTCCGCCGTCACCTGGACGGTTTGGCCCACCTGGAACCCGCTGGGATCGTCGGAAGGCTCCTCCTCATCGAGCCGCACATACTGGCTGCTAACGTAGCCCACAATGCCGCTCATGGTGCGGACCTGCACCCAGCCCCCAGAGGGGTCCGCCAGCACATAGACAAGGTCCCCCGTATTTACCTCGCCCAAAATGCTATATGTGGTACCCGGGCCGGAGCGGACCCGCACCTCATTCCCGGTGATGGTGGCGGTGGGGTCATCGTATACAGGATCGGCAGCCTCGGCGATATGCTCAAAAGCCCAGTGAGAGGTGGGCACATCCACAAATTCCTGGGTGTTGGCGTCCGCGGCGAAACCGTCGCCGGTGCGCTCCAGGGCATAATTCATGATGGAAGCCACCTGGCAGCGGAGGATATTGCCGTCCGGCTGGAAGGTACCGTCGGTATAGCCGCTGATCCAACCGGCGGCGGTTGCCTGGCCGATGTATTCCACGGCCCAATGGCCCGCCACATCGGAAAAGCGGGAGGTGTCCCCAACAGTTAATTTGTCAAAGCATTTGCACACGGCGGCGACAAACTCCGCCCGGCTGACAGGCTCGGTGGGACGGAAGGTTCCGTCTCCATAGCCGCTGAGGACCCCCAGCTGGGCTAGGGTGTTTACCGCCGCGGCGTACCAGCTGCCGGAGGGGACGTCGTCGAAATAGCTTTGCTCCACCGGCGGATAAGAGGCCAGGGAATTGTACAGCACCTGAGCCATCTCCGCCCGGGTCATGGCCCGGTCAGGATAGAAGAGAGCGCCGGCCTCGCCGGACATATAGGCTTCGTGTCCCCCGGTTTTCAGCAGAGGATAAGCGGCAAAGGTCTCCGCCTCTGTCTCCTCCAGACTGCTGCTCTCCAGCTGGGAGCTTTCCCCCTCCAGCTGGGAGGAGGATTCCTCTTCCGGGGCCGGGGTGGGCTGAGGGTCGCTTTCCTCCTGGGAAGAAAGCTGGCTCTCTGCGTCTGAAGCCTCCGGCTGGCTTTCGGAGGAAGAGCTGCTTTCCAAAAGGCTGGACTCCTCCTGAGAGTCTTCGGACGAAAGGGCGGAGGAGGACTCCGCCTCTCTTGCCAGCGCGTTTGGCGCGGGCAGAAGAAACAGCAGCGCCAAAAGCAGCGCCACCCATGTGATTGCCGTTCTGTTTCCCGTTTTTTGCACGTTGGACCTCCCATAAATCACAAAGGCGTTTTCAGAAGTTTACAAAATACAGGTTTTATTATAGCGAAAAGATTACAAATTTGCAACCTTTTGCGGAAAGATTGCGAAAAATGGCATTTCTTCCCATGAGAAAAGAGCTGCCAGCCAACAGCCAGCAGCTCTTCTGTCCCTTGTATTCGTCCCGTAGCGAGCTTACAGCTTTTCCACAAGAGCCTTGGTATCCCGGGCGATAACCAGCTCCTCGTTGGTGGGGATGACGTAGACCTTGATGGGGGAATCGGGGGCGGAAATCAGGCCTTCCTTGCCCAGAACCATCTCCTTGTTCAGCTCGGGGTCGATCTTTACGCCCAGGAACTCCAAGTAATCGCCCACAACCTGGCGGTGGTGGGACTGGTTCTCGCCCACACCGGCGGTGAACACAATGGCGTCGCATCCGCCCAGAGCCACCATATAGCCGCCGATGAACTTGGAAATCTGATACTCCAGAATTTCGTGGGCCAGCTTTGCCCGCTCATTGCCCTCGGCAGCGGCCTTGGTCACGTCCCGGTCGTCGCTGGAGACGCCGGAAATACCCAGCAGGCCGGACTTCTTGTTCAGAATCTGGTCCATCTCCGAGGGAGTCAGATGCTCCTTCTCCATGATGAAGGTGACCACAGAGGGATCCAGGGTGCCGGTACGGCTGCCCATCATAAAGCCGTCCAGGGGGGTCAGGCCCATGCTGGTGTCAATCACCTTGCCGCCGTCAATGGCGGTGATGGAGGAGCCGTTGCCCAGATGGCAGGTAATCATCTTCAGGTCTTTGATATCCTGGCCCATCAGCTGAGCGCAGCGATGGCTGACATAGCGGTGAGAGGTGCCGTGGAAGCCATAGCGGCGCACGGCGTACTTCTCGTAATATTCATAGGGAACGTTGAACATGTAGGCCTTGGGAGGCATGGTGGCATGGAAAGCGGTGTCAAACACCACCACCTCGGGAACCTGCTCGCCAAAGACCTCCCGGCAGGCCCGGATGCCCTGGCTGTGGGCCTTATTGTGCAGGGGAGCCAGGGGGATCAGGCTCTCAATATCCTCGATAACCTTCTCGTCCACCAGCACAGACTCGTGGAAGATGGCGCCGCCCTGCACGATGCGGTGGCCCACAGCGGCCACTTCGTCCAGGCTCTGGATAACGCCGTATTCCCCATCGATCAGGGCGTTTTTCACCTGCATAAAGGCAGCGGCGTGGTCCAGCATGTTCACGTTTTTGTGCAGCTCCCGGCCGTCGGCGGTTTTGTGAGTGAAGATGCCGCCGGGCATGCCGATGCGCTCGCAGTTGCCCTTGCACACCATCTGCTCGTTGTCCATGTCGATGAGCTGGTACTTCAGAGAAGAGCTGCCAGCGTTGATGACGAGAATTTTCATGTTTCGAATCTTCCTTTCCTCTGCCCCCCAGACAGACGCTTGCCCACGGGGGGATCAAATTTCACCAGCCCCTTGTCGCCAGCGGGCTGTTCGTGTAAAATGATTGATAAAGACGCAGTCCCATTTTAGACCATTTCCCGTGTAAATTCAAGGAGTTTCAAAGGAAAATGCAGGAGAAAAGTAAAGTTTGTGCCGTTATCTGCGAGTTGAATCCTCTTCACAGCGGCCATCAGGCCCTGTTTGCCCATGCCAAGGCCCATTTTGAGGGGCTGGTGTGCGTTCTCTCTGGGAACTTCGTCCAGCGGGGAGAACCTGCCATTCTGGACAAGTGGGCCAGAACCCGTCTGGCTTTGGCCTCTGGAGCGGACCTGGTGGCAGAACTGCCCCTTCCCTGGGCCTGCGCCGGAGCGGAACGGTTCGCCGCGGGAGGCGTTGCTGTGGCACGGGGTTTGGGCTGCGTGGACAGCCTGCTTTTCGGCAGCGAGGAGAAGGACATCCGGCCCCTGTGGGACCTGGCGAAAGCCCTGCTTTCCCCGGAATTTTCCCAGGCATTGGGAAGAGTGGACCCCACCCTCCCCTTCGCGCGGCGGCGGCAGCAGGCAGCGGCCCTTCTGGCGGGAGAGAAAACCGCCGCCCTGCTTGAAAAGCCCAACTGCATCCTGGGGGTGGAGTACCTGAAAGCCCTGCTGGTTCAGGGCGGCGGCATGGAGGCTCAGGTTTTTCCCAGGCTGGGCGCAGGCCACGACCTTCCCGACCGGGAGGGGGCTATTCTGTCCGCGTCCCAGGCCAGGCAGCTGCTGGCGGCGGGAGAGGACCTTTCCGGAAGACTGCCGGAGCTCACCTTGAACGCCTGGAGGGAGCAGGCGGAAAGGGGAGCCTGCCCTGCCAGCCTTTCCCGGCTGGAGCGGGCTGTGCTGTGCAAGCTGCGCTCCATGACGGTGGAGGATTTTTCCCGGCTGCCGGACGTGAGCGAGGGGTTGGAACACCGGCTGCGCCAGGCGGCGCGGCAGGCAGGAAGCTTGGAGGAATTTTACGCTCTGGTAAAGTCCAAGCGGTACTCCCACGCCAGGGTGCGGCGGCTGTGCATGAGCGCCTTTCTGGGCCTGACCCGGGATTTGCCCCCTCTTCCTCTCTATTTGCGGGTGCTTGGCATGACCCCCGCCGGGCAGGAAATTCTGCGGCAGGCCCGGCCCAGCCTGCCCTTGGCCCTGCGGGCCGGAGATTTCTCTAGGCTGGGAGGAGAGGCCCTCTCTCTGTTTGAGCTGGAGGCCCGGTCCGGCGACCTGTACGGTCTGGCTCTGCCCCGCCCCACCCCCTGCGGAAGAGATTACACCGAAAGGCTTGTCAAGGTTGGATTCTGAAAAGGGAGTGTACCGTCTGTGAAACAATCGAAGCGCTGGCAAGATATACTGATTGGCGCGGGCATATTCGCCCTTTTCGCCTTTGCGGTCTCAGCGGTATGCGGACTGGTGTGCGCCACGCTGATGGTCCCCCTGGGATTTCAGTACCGGGGCATCAGGGACATTGTGGTGTTTTTCTTCTGGGGCGGTTTGGTTTCCATCCCGGTTTCCCTGACGGCGGAGGCACTGCCCCAGGCTCTCTACTCCCTGGGAAAGCTGCCTCTGTGGGGCGCGCGAACCCTCTATCTGCTCCTGGACGCCTTTGCCACCGGCCTGGGATTGGCTGTGGTAGACCTCTTTATGGATACCGTATCCGCCACGGACCTTTCCCTGTGGCTGGCAGGCTTTCTGCTGGCCCTGCCAGGGCTGAAGGACATCGGAAGAAAAAAGAAGGTATAATCGCAGACACAAGATCTGCGGTTCTCAAAAAGGAAAGTAAGAGCGAAACGCACGGACCCGGGGTGAAAAAGTTCCTTGGTTACTTTCTCTCAAGGAGAGCAGCCAGGAATCGGCCCCCGCCCTACTGGAAACCGCGGACACAGGATCTGCGGTTCTCAAAAAGGAAAGTAAGCGAAGCGCACGAACCCGCGACGAAAAAGTTCCTTGGTTACTTTCTCCCAAGGAGAGCAGCCGGGAATCGGCCCCCGCCCTGCTGGAAATCGCGGACACAGGATCTGCGGTTCCTCAGAAGGGAAGTAAGCGAAGCGCACGGACCC
>CAJMOH010000035.1 GCA_905215055.1 uncultured bacterium | reverse complement strand
ACCGCTGACCCCCTGCACGTCAAGCAGGTGCTCTAGCCAGCTGAGCTAAGCGCCCGAATTTTTGTTGCTTGACTATTCTACACGATCCTTGGGGAAAATGCAAGCCCTAAATTGAGATTCGACAAAAAATTTTTTGATAGAGGCCGGGTTGTTAAGGAATTTTTAAGAAAGTTATCGTGTTGTACTTAATTTGTTCACAATATACTTGCACTAAGCTGGGATTGTGGTAAAATACTTCCCGAAAGAAAATAACACGGGAGGCGGGGGACATACCGCCGGGAAATACCTGGAGCGCAGCTCCAGTGCGCGACTCGTCCACCGCAGGCGCCGCGGGGGGAATCCCTTGATGAAACCCCAAGCGTGGGCGGAAAGCTTTCGGCTTTCGCGGGTTTGGCGGCGCAAAGCCGTCTGCGCGACGTGCCGCACCGCAGGTGATGCTGTGTCCCCGGAAAGGCGTGAACGCGGGCGGGAAGGAACGTATCGCCGCAAAGCCTCTGGGGCGCAGCTCCAGTGCGCGACGTGCCGCACCGCAGGTGATGCTGTGTCCCCGGAAAGGCGTGAACGCGGGCGGGAAGAAACGTATCGCCGCAAAGCCTCTGGAGCGCAGCTCCAGTGCGCGACGTGCCGCACCGCAGGTGCCGCAGGTGTGGGGAAATGTTGAACTTTTGGAGATACCATGAAAAAGAAGTGCCTCCCCGCTGGGGCGGCGAAAGGGGTGTGTGTACATGGAAACCTTGTCTACGATCAACTTCTTGCTGGCGGCGGTCTTTGCGGCCTGCTATTGCTATCAGGCGGTGTTCGCCTGGGTGCGGCTGCTGAAAAAGCGCCGGTATTTTGCCGCCCGGCGGCTGTGCCGGTACGCGGTGCTTATCGCGGCCAGAAACGAAAGCGCCGTCATCGCCCAGCTGCTGGAAAGCATTCGGGGGCAGGACTATCCCCAGGATTTGCTGGACGTCTATGTGGTGGCGGACAACTGCACCGACAACACCGCCGCCATTGCCCGGGAGCAGGGCGCCCGGGTGTTCGAGCGCTTTAACAAGCTTCAGGTGGGCAAGGGCTATGCCCTGGCCTTCCTGCTGGAAAAGATCCGGGAGGACTACCCTCAGGAGCGCTACGACGGCTACTTTGTCTTTGACGCGGACAACCTGCTGGACCCCCATTATGTCACCGAAATGAACAAGGTGTTCACCAACGGGAACCGGGTGGTCACCAGTTACCGCAACACCAAAAACTATGGCGACAACTGGATCACCGCCGGCTACGGCCTGTGGTTTCTGCGGGAGAGCGAGTACTTAAACCGTCCCCGGGATTTTCTGGGTACCAGCTGCGCCGTATCGGGCACCGGGTTCCTCTTTGCCCAGGATCTGCTGGACGAGCTGGGAGGCTGGGACTATTTCCTGCTCACCGAGGACCTGGAGTTTACCGCGGACCTGGTCTCCCGGGGGGAGAAAATCGCCTATTGCCGCGACGCTGTCATCTACGACGAGCAGCCCACCAGCTTTGTCCAGTCCATCACCCAGCGGTCCCGGTGGCAGAAGGGCTATTTGCAGGTGGTGGCCAAGCGGGGCGGCGGCATGGTAAAGTCCATGCTGTCCGAGGGAAACTTCGCCTGCTTTGACATGCTGATGTGCACCATTCCCGCGGTGGTAATTTCCGTCATCAGCATGGTGCTTAACGGCGTGATGTTTGTGGTGGGAATCACCTCCGCCCGCAGCCAGATGGACATTTTCTGGTCCTCGGTGCTGGTGTCCTTCGCAAACTCCTACTTTGTCATGCTTCTCATGGGCCTGATGCCCCTGGTTACTGAGTGGAATCGCATCCGCTGCCCGGGGGGCAAAAAGATTGCCTATCTGTTCACCTTCCCCCTGTTTGTGTTCACCTTTGGCATTGCCATGCTGGTGGCGGTGTTCGGCAACATCCAGTGGAAGCCCATCAAGCACAGCGTGGCCCTGTCCATTGGGGACATGGGCAGCGTCTCTCCCCAAGAGCTGGAGAAGCTTCGCCGGAACAGAAAGCTGTAAGCTTTGCCCCATTCTCCCGGGGATTTGTGCAAAAGCCCGAGAAAACGAAAACATTGGAATTAACGCTTTATAAAACCGGCCGCCTGTGTTACAATGAAGTGAAAGCAACACAGGCGGCCAAGCTGCGTCCGTGGCCGGGCGGGGGGTTGCACCCCCGGCATGCCGGTGCGTGGCCGCACGGGCCAAGCCGCCCTCTCGCCTTCGGCAAGGGCGGGGGTCCCGGTAAAGCCTTCGGCGCGGACGTGCGTCAGCGTCCTGCACAAGCGCGGCGCAAGCCGCCGCTCCGTGGCGCGAATCGCCCCGTGCGGGCACGCACCGCGAAGAAAAGTTCTGTGGCCCTCTTTGGCTGTGAGGGCCGGAAAGGAAGAAGCACATGGTCACACGGGTATTTGTTGAGAAAAAACAGGGTTTTAACATCGAGGCCCAGCAGCTGCTGGCGGACCTGAAGGGCAACCTGGGCGTCCAGGGGCTGGAGGAAGTGCGGATTTTAAACCGCTATGACGTGTCGGGCCTGAGTCCGGAGCAGTTTGAGGCTGCCGCCCGCACCATCCTCTCCGAGCCGAACATGGACGCTGTCTACGGCGAGGACTTCTCCCTGCCGGGGGAGTACCGTGTCTTTGCCACGGAGTACCTGCCCGGCCAGTATGACCAGCGGGCGGATTCCGCCGCCCAGTGCGTGCAGCTGCTCACCCAGGGAGAGCGGCCGGCGGTGGCTACCGCCAAGGTCATCGGCCTGAAGGGGCAGGTGACGGAGGAGGACTTTGAAAAGGTCAAGCATTACCTGATTAACCCGGTGGAGAGCCGGGAGGCGTCACAGGAGAAGCCCGCCACCCTGGAGATGCAGGTCCAGGTTCCCCCGGACGTGGCCCGGGTCACCGGCTTCACCCAGTGGGACCAGGCCCAGATGAAGGAGTATTTCGACTCTATGGGCTTTGCCATGACCCTCTCCGATTTGGAGTTCTGCCGGGACTACTTCCGGGACCAGGAGCACCGGGACCCCACCGTCACCGAGCTGCGGGTGATCGACACCTATTGGAGCGATCACTGCCGCCACACCACCTTCCTCACCCGCCTGAATAAAATCGACGTGGAGCAGGGTGCCCTCAGCGAAGCGGTGGAAAAGGCCCTGAAGGACTACCTCTCTCTCCGGGAGGAGCTGTACCAGGGGAAGGACAAACCCGTGTCTTTGATGGACATGGCCACCATTGGCGGGAAGTACCTGCGGAAAAAGGGCCTGGTGCCGGATTTGGACGAGAGCGAGGAGATCAATGCCTGCTCCATCGAGGCCCCCGTCACCATCGACGGCAAAACCGAGACCTGGCTGATCCAGTTTAAGAACGAAACCCACAACCACCCCACGGAGATTGAGCCCTTCGGCGGGGCGGCCACCTGCCTGGGCGGCGCCATTCGGGACCCCCTGTCCGGCCGGGCCTATGTGTACCAGGCCATGCGGGTCACCGGCAGCGGCGACCCCACCGTTCCCTTTGAAAAGACCCTCCACGGCAAGCTGCCCAGCCGGAAGATCACCACGGGCGCTGCCGCGGGCTACTCCTCCTACGGCAACCAGATCGGCCTGGCCACCGGCCAAGTCACCGAGCTGTACGACCCCGGCTACGTTGCAAAGCGCATGGAGATCGGTGCGGTGATCGGCGCCTCTCCCAAGGCCAACGTCCGCCGGGAGGCCCCCGTCCCCGGGGACGTGATTGTGCTGCTGGGCGGCGCCACCGGCCGGGACGGCATCGGCGGGGCCACCGGCTCCAGCAAGGCCCACACGGAGAAGAGCGTGGAGGTCTGCGGCGCCGAGGTGCAAAAGGGCAATCCCCCCACCGAGCGGAAGCTCCAGCGGCTGTTCCGGGACCCCAGCGTGTCCACCCTGATTAAGCGCTGCAACGACTTTGGCGCGGGCGGCGTGTGCGTGGCCATTGGCGAGCTGGCTCCGGGCCTGCGGATCGACTTGAACCAGGTGCCCAAGAAGTACGAGGGCCTGGACGGCACCGAGCTGGCCATCTCCGAAAGCCAGGAGCGCATGGCCGTGGTGCTGGCCCCCCAGGATGTGGAGCTGTTCCAGAAGAGGGCCAGGGAGGAGAACCTGGACGCCACCGTGGTGGCCGTGGTGACGGAAGAGCCCCGCCTGCGCATGGAGTGGCGGGGGGACGAGATCGTCAACCTGTCCCGGGCCTTTTTGGACACCAACGGCGTCACCCAAAACGCGGACGCTCAGATCGCCGCTCCCCAGGGAGCGAGCTACCGGAAGAGCGTGCCTGCCTGCCTGAAGGACAAGGAGGGCACAGAGGCCCTGAAAGAAAACATGGCCCGGCTGGAGGTCTGCTGCCAGAAGGGACTTTCCGAGCGGTTCGACTCCAGCATTGGCGCGGCCACGGTGCTGATGCCCTTCTCCGGCGAGTACCAGCTGACTCCCGAGGAGGCCATGGTGGCCAAGATCCCTTTGCTCCACGGAGAGACCGACGACGCCACCGCCATGAGCTATGGCTACATTCCCGGGGTGGCCCGGTACTCCCCCTTTGAGGGAGCGGCCTACGCCGTGGTGGAGAGCCTGTCCAAGCTGGCTGCCGTGGGCGCGGACCCCTTAAAGGCCCGGCTCACCTTCCAGGAATATTTCGAGCGGCTTCACGACGTGCCGGAGCGCTGGGGCAAGCCCGCTGCGGCGCTGCTGGGGGCTTTGGAGGCCCAGCTGGGCATGGGCCTGCCCTCCATCGGCGGCAAGGACAGCATGTCCGGCTCCTTTGAGCAGCTGGACGTTCCCCCCACTTTGGTCAGCTTTGCCGTGTCCATGACAAAGGCAAGCAAGACCATTTTCGCCTGCGCCAAGAAGCCCGGCTCCGCCTTTGTTCTGCTGCCCATCCCCGAGGATGCCTGCGGCATGCCGGACTGGGAGGCGCTGAAGGCCTATTACCGCTCGGTGCTGCTGCACATCGAGTGCGGGGACATCATCTCCGCCGGCGTGGTCCGGGAGGGCGGCGCCGCCGCCGCTGTGCTGCGGATGTGCTTTGGCAGCAAGTCCGGGTTCCGGTTTGCCGAGGGTCTGTCCAAGGAGACCCTGTACGCTCCCCAGGAGGGCGCCCTGGTGGTAGAGCTTTCCAGCGAGGCGGACCTGTCCACCGACCCGGCTCTCACCGTGATCCCCCTGGGCCGCACCTCCAGCAAGGAGGACGTGAAGCTCTCTGGGGAGCGCATCTCCCTGGAGGAGCTGTGCGCCGCCTGGATGGGCACTTTGGAGAAGATTTTCCCCAACAGCGCCCCAGAGGTGCCCGTCTCCAAGGACGTGCCGCTGTACACCCAGCGGGAGCGCCGCGCCCCGGCCATCAAGGCCGCCCGGCCCCGGGTGTTCATCCCCGCATTCCCCGGCACCAATTGCGAAATCGACTCCGCCCGGGCCTTTGAGAAGGCTGGCGCCGAGACCGAGATCCTGGTGGTGAAGAACCTGTCCGTCTCGGACATTGAGGAGACCATCGACCGCATGGAGAAGGCCATCCGTCAGGCCCAGATCATCATGCTGCCCGGCGGCTTCTCCGGCGGCGACGAGCCTGAGGGCAGCGGCAAGTTCATCGCCACCACCTTCCGCAATCCCCGCATCGCTCAGGCGGTCACCGACCTGCTGGAGACAAGGGACGGCCTGATGCTGGGCATCTGCAACGGCTTCCAGGCTTTGATTAAGCTGGGACTGGTGCCTTACGGCAAGATCACCCAGCCCAAGGAGGACGACCCCACCCTGACCTTCAACACCCTGGGCCGCCACGTCAGCCGGATGGTGTACACCCGGGTCACCAGCGTCAAGTCTCCCTGGATGGCGGGGGTGAACGCCGGAGACATTTTCACCGTGCCTGTGTCCCACGGGGAGGGCCGGTTTGTGGCCGATGAAAAAGCCCTGGCAAAGCTGATTGAAAACGGGCAGATCGCCACCCAGTATGTGGACCCGGAGGGCGTGGTCAGCGGGGATATCCAGTGGAACCCCAACGGCTCTGTCTGCGCCATCGAGGGCATCACCAGTCCGGACGGACGGGTGCTGGGCAAGATGGGCCACTCCGAGCGCAAGGGCCAAAACCTGTACAAGAACGTTCCCGGCGAGAAGGACCAGCTGCTGTTCGAGAGCGGCGTGAAGTATTATAAGTAATGTCCGCGCAGCGGCGCGTGACCGCGCAGGACGATTCGCGCCTTGGAGCGGCGAGCTGACGCTCGCGCTTGATCGAGCCGCTAGCGCACGTCCGCGCCGGTGGTTTCGAGGGGACCTTCCCGCCCTTGCCGCAGGCGAGAGGGCGGCATGGCCCGTGCGGCCACGCACCGCATAGGCCCAAGGCCCGGATGGCTGGTAAGATGTGTTTGGGTGGCTCTCCCTGTCACAGCTTGCGCACGGACTGGGGGAGCCACCCACACGCTGCGTTAAAACATCGCCCAGGAGGTGACCTTATATGAAAGAAATACTTAGAAGGACCTGGGCGGAGATTGATTTGGACGCCCTGGCCCAGGATTTTGCCGCTGTGCGGCAGGCGGCCAATCCGAATGCCAAAGTGTGCTGCGTGGTGAAGGCGGACGCCTACGGCCACGGAGCTGTCCGCATGGCCCAGGAGTTTGAGGCTCTGGGGGCGGACTGGTTTGCCGTTTCCAATCTGGAGGAGGCCCTTCAGCTGCGGCTGGCCGGCATTACCCGGCCTGTGCTGGTGCTGGGCTACACGCCCCCCGAGGAGGCCGCCACCCTTTCCCAGCGCCGCATCTCCCAGTGCGTGTACAGCCTGGACTATGCCCAGGAGCTTTCCCACTACGCCGCGGAGGCTGGGGTCACCGTGAACATCCATGTGAAAATCGACACGGGCATGAGCCGCCTGGGGTTCTACTATCAGGACATCAGCCGGGACGAGGCCGCTGTGGAGGAGGTGAAAACCGCCTGCACCCTGCCGGGCTTGTACCCCGAGGGGATCTTCACCCACTTTGCCGTGTCCGACGAGGGCCAAGCAGGGGACGCCTTTACCATGCGGCAGTTCGGCTGCTTTAAGGAGATGATCGAGTCCCTGCTGCGGGAGGGCGTCTCCTTTAAGGTGCGCCACTGTGCCAATTCCGCCGCTGTGTTCGACTATCCTCTCTCCCACCTGGACATGGTGCGGGCTGGCATTGTCATCTATGGGCTGGCCCCCTCCCAGGAGCTGCGGAACAGGCCGGACCTAACCCCCGTGCTTTCTTTAAAGTCGGTGGTGTCCCATGTAAAGACCGTCCAGCCGGGAGCCACCATCAGCTATGGCCGGAAGTTTACCGCTCCCCAGGCGATGAAGGTGGCCACGGTGCCCGTGGGCTATGCCGACGGCTATCCCCGGATTCTCTCCGCCAGAGGCGCCCAGGTGCTCATCGGTGGCAGGCGGTGCCCCATTTTAGGCCGGGTGTGCATGGACCAGCTGATGGCCGACGTCACCGCCCTGGAGGACGTGAAGGTGGGCGACCCGGTGACGCTGATCGGCCGGGACGGAACAGAGGAGATCACCGCCACGGAGCTGGCCCAGCTGGAGGGCAGCATCAACTACGAGGTGGTCTGCGGCCTGTCCAAGCGGGTCCCCCGGGTCTATCTCAAGGGCGGCAAGGTGGACAGCATCTACAACGCCCTTCTAGGTCCGTGCTCGGACTGAGCAAGTCGCGGCGCGTGACCGCGCAGGACGATTCGCGCCCTGGGGCGGTGAGCTGATGCTCACGCCTGTGCAGGACGCCAACGCACGTCCGCGGCGGAGTGCCTCCGCTGTCTCTTCACGCCACGGGGCGGCGGCTTACGCCGCGCTTGTGCAGGGTGTTAGCGCACGCCCGCGCCGCTGGTTTTGCTGGGACCTTCGCCGCAGGGCCAAAGGCCCGGAGGCGGATGAAGTTCTTTGCCAAGCTTTCTTACAAGAAAGCGGGCGCGTGACCGCGCAGGACGATTCGCGCCCTGGGGCGGTGAGCTGACGCTCGCGCTTGTGCAGGACGCCAACGCACGTCCGCGGCCCAGTGCCTGGGCTGTCTCTTCGCGGCGCGTGACCGCGCAGGACGATTCGCGCCCTGGGGCGGTGAGCTGACGCTCACGCCTGTGCAGGACGCCAACGCACGTCCGCGGCGGAGTGCCTCCGCTGTCTCTTCACGTCACGGGGCGGCGGCTTACGCCGCGCCTGATTAAGAGGGAAAAGCACGCCCGCGCCGCTGGTTTCGCTGGGACCTTCGCCGCAGGGCCAAAGGCCCGGAAAGCGGGTTTACGCACTGTACCCAGGCATTTCCTGCCGCGCGCGCGAGGCGACGGCCCGATTACTGCCCGGGCGCTTTCAGTGCCCGTCCCGCGAAGAAAAATTCTTTGCCAAGCTTTCTTACAAGAAAGCTTGTGCGCGTGAAAGGAGCGCTGTGGTTTTTCCACAGCGCTCCTGTTTTTTTGCTCTTCTATTTTGAAACAGAAGGGGGAGGGTCACTCCACGGTCAGGGTAAAGCTGAAGTCAAAGCTTTCCTCCTCCAGCCGGTACTGAGGCAGCAGCTGAGGCCCGCAGGAATTGGAACCCACGCCGCTCATCTTGTAGTCCAGACAGAGAACCGTTTCCCCGCAAGGCTCCAGCTCCCAGTTGTGGGCCTTGGCGGTCAGCTCCTCCTGGGTGTAGGGGGAGACGTTGAAGGAGAAGGGCTGCTCCGCCGCGGCGGTCAGGGCAAAGGCCCCGTCGGTGAGGGTCACATACCGGCAACCCCAGTGGGAGGAGTTTTCCTGGGGCTTGATGTAGTCCTCGTGCATGGCGTCCACGCTCTGGGCGTACACTCCCAGCCGGGAGGCACGGTGCTTGTCCTGATAGCTCTCATAGGGGCCGTAGGCAAAGTACTCCACTCCGCGGAATTCTTGGGGCAGGAACAGCCGCAGGCCAAACCGGGGCATCCAGGGGAACCGGGTGTCCCGCTGACAGTGGAGCTTTACGTCCACCCGCCCGCTGGGGGACACGGTCCACTCCGCCTGCACGTCCAGGAACTTGGCGATGGTCACGGCGGCAATTCCCAGGCGGCAGGTGAGGGTGTTCCCCTCCTGCTCCACGGAATACACCCGCACGGTGGGCCGGTCATAGCCGGAGGCCCTCCACTGGTGAGCCACATTCCGGTCGTTGTCCGTGGGGGCGCGCCAGGTGTTCCACTCCATAGGCCGGGTGAGAAGATTTCGGTTTTTGTACACCATGGAGGTGAACAGGCCTGTCTCGTTGTCAAACACATACCGGAAGGCCTCTCCAGTAAAGACCACCTGGTCGGGACCGGCCTCCGCCTGGAGGGCGCCCTCCGCGGCGGGGGCGTCCAGGAAGAAGGGCTCCTCCCAGAGAACCAGCTCGTCAAAGCCCAGGGGATGCCCGGCCTGATAGAAGGGGCTGTCCTCCTTGGCGGCGTAGAAGAAGGTCACAGTGACCACGCCGCCCTGGGGTAGCTCGGGCAGGGTGACTTCCCCTTCCCCGTGGGGGGCAATGGCGGGCATGTCCAGATTGCCCCCAAAGAGGGCCTCGCCGTCCTGCGTCACCTCATAGGAGAGGGTCACGGCGTCCTGGGCGGCGGTGAAGTCCAGATAGTTGTGAAGCCGGAAGGTGCTGCCGGAAATCAGAGACGCCCGCAGGGGACGGATCACGTTTTTATACTCCAGCAGGCCCGTGTGGGGGGTGCGGTCCGGGTACACCAGGCCGTCCATGCAGAAGTTGCCGTCGTGGGGGAACTCCCCAAAGTCGCCGCCATAGCGGTAGATGGGCCGGTTGTCCGGGGTGGTCCCGCCGTAGACGGAGTGGTCGCACCACTCCCACACAAAGCCGCCGCAGAAGCCGGGGTACTGCATAATGCGCTGCTGATAGTCCTCGGCGTCCCCGGGGCCGTTGCCCATAGCGTGGATGTACTCGCACTGGATGAAGGGCATCCGCCGGCCGTGGAGATTCTTGTCCAGCTCTCCGCCGTGGAAGTAGTCGTCCACCTCTTCCACCGAGGCGTACATCCGGCTGTACAGGTCAATCATGGAGAAGTCCGGGGTGCGCTCCTGGTGGTAGGTGAGGAAGTTTTCATAGTGGAGCAGCCGGGAGGGATCGTATTCCTTTACCCAGCGCCCGGCAATTTCAAAGTTTTCGCCCCAGCCGCTCTCGTTGCCCAGGGACCAGATCACCGCGGCGGCGTTGTTCTTGTCCCGAATCACGCTGCGCTGAACCCGGTCCAAAATGGCCTTTTGAAACTGAGGGTCGTCGGCAATGTCGGGATAGGTCTCCTCCAGGTGATAGCCCATCTTCTCGGCCACGCCGTGGCTTTCCATATCCGCCTCGGCAATGGCGTAGAGGCCGTACTCCGAGCACAGCTGCAAAAACCAGGGGGCGTTGGGATAGTGGCTGGTGCGGATGGCGTTGATGTTGTGGCTCTTCATCAGGAACAGGTCCTTTTGGGCCTGCTCCCGGCTGATGGTGTAGCCGGTGACAGGGTCGCTGTCGTGGCGGTTGACGCCCCGGAACTTGATGGCCGCCCCGTTTAAGAGCACCACCCCGTCCTGGACCTCAATCTTCCGCAGGCCCACCTTTTGGGAGATGGCTTCCTCCCCGGTGGAGAGCAGCAGGGTGTACTGGGCGGGGATTTCCGCGTTCCACAGCACCGGGTTGTCCAGGGCAAAGGACAGGGCCTCTCCCTGGGAGGCGGCCTCTCCCGCCAGGCTGCCGTCGGGGGCGTACAGCTGGGCGGAGACAGCGCAGGCCCCGGCAAGGTCCAGCTCCACTGTCAGGACAGCAGAGGAAAAGTCCGAGGCAAAGCTCTCCTTGACAAAGAAATCCCGAATGTGGTTTTCCGGCCGGGCCAACAGGTACACGTCCCGGAAGATGCCGCTCATGCGCAGCTTGTCCTGGTCCTCCAGATAGCTGCCGTCACACCACTGGAGCACCAGTACCGCCAGGGTGTTGTCCCCGGGAGTCAGGAAGGGGGAGACGTCAAACTCCGAGGTGGAGTGGGACACCTGGCTGTAACCCGCGAACTCCCCGTTGACCCACAGGTAAAAGCAGGAATCCACCCCCTCAAAGTTTAGGAACCAGCGGAAGGCCTCCGGGTTTTCCACCTGGATGTGGCGCACATACAGGCCGCAGGGATTTTCCTCCGGCACATAGGGCGGGTCGCAGGGGAAGGGGTAGCGCACGTTGGTGTACTGGTGGCGGCCATAGCCTTGGGTCTGCCAGCAGGAGGGCACGGGAATGGCGTCCATCTCCTCCTCGTCAAAGGCCAGGCCCTCGTCCGGGTCGATGGCCTCCTTGTAGGAGGAAAAATACTGGAAGGCCCAGCTGCCGTTTAGGGAGATCACCCGAGAGGAGCGGCCCTGCCGGGCTTCGTCCTCGCCGGCGCAGGGAAGGTAATAGCTTCTGTCAGGGCAGGTCCCCACATGGAGGATCTCCGGGTCCTCATGAAAATGATGGGGCTTCAAATTCATACAACTCATCCTTTCTGTACTCTCTCCGGAAGGGTTTGCTTTTTTCGGGGAGAAACGGTATACTTTTATAGTTGTAGCTTACAATGAAACACCCCTGCCGTCAATGATTATTTTGCGGGAAAGGGGGAGAATGCCGCGGGGGTTCCCCCGCGAAAAAAGGAGGGATCCCCGTGGGGATTGGCGCGCTTGCGGCGGGGGTGTTCGGCGGGACCGTGTTCCTGCTGGCGGGAAGAAAATTTTCAAAGGACGCCGGGGGCTGGTTTCCCCTGGCGGCCAGCCTGCTGTTTTTGGGAGCGCTGCTGTTCCGGCTGGCGCTGGGCTACGCCTCCGAGGGCTTTACCACCGATATGGACACCTTTAAGTCCTGGGCCAGCGTGACAAATCAGGTGGGGTTCCAGCAGATCTATCATCAGGACATCTTCTTGGACTATCCGCCCGGCTACCTGTATGTGCTGGTGCTGCTGGAGAAGCTGCGGCTTCTCCTGGGCCTGGCGTCGGAGAGCCCAGCCTTTACCCTGGTGATGAAGCTGCCCTCCATTCTGGCGGACCTGTTCTGCGCCGGGGTGCTGCTGCTTTTGGCGAAGAGCAGACTGGGCCAGCGGGGGGCGCTGCTGGTGGCGGCGGCCTATCTGTTTTGCCCGGCGGTGTATCTCAACTCCGCCCAGTGGGGCCAGGCGGATTCCTTCTGCACGGCTTTGGTGCTGGGCTCGGTGCTGCTGCTCTACCAGGAGCGCTACACGCCGGCGGCGGTGCTGTTTGGGGCCTCCATCGCCTGCAAGCCCCAGATGCTGGTGTTTGCCCCGCTGTACCTGTTTTTCGCCCTGCGCCGGCGGCGGTGGGGCAAGCTGTGCCTGGGCGTTCTGCTGACGGTGGCCACGGTGCTGGTAATCGCCCTGCCCTTTACCCAGGGGTTTAACTTTCTCTGGCTGCTGGAGCGCTACCGGGCCACCCTGGACTATTACAGCTTTTATTCCGTGAACGCCTACAACTTCTGGAGCCTGATCGGCTGGAACTGGAACCCTCTGCCCCAGGGCCTTGCCGGGGACCTGCTGGACCTGCTGGGTCCGGTGATTGCCACGGTCCTGTGCGGGGCGGCGGTGTTCGGCTCCAGGAAAAAAGAGGTGGTCTTTTACTGCCCGGCCCTGCTGATGGGGGCCATGTACGCCTTCTCGGTGAAAATGCACGAGCGGTATCTGTTCCCGGCCCTGCTGTTTGGGCTGCTGGCCTATGTGTTCATCCCGGACAGGGGGCTGCTGCGGGCCTTTGCCGCCGCGGCCACCGCCAGCTACGCCAACGTGGCCTATGTGCTGTGGCAGTTTCGGGAGTATTACAACAGCTACAATCCCAACACGGGCCTGACCAGGGCCTTGTCCGCCGCCCAGCTGCTGGCCATCGGCTACCTGTGCTGGGTGGGGGTTCGGGTGTACCTGCGGGGCCGGGTGCTGGAGGGAACCGCTCCCCAGCCCAAGCCCCTGGTGGACCGACAGCCGGTGGACAGCCGTTTTTGGCCCAGGGATTGGGGCCTGATGGCCGCCGTCACCCTGGTGTATGCCTGCTTTGCCTTTTACCAGCTGGGAGACATGGAAACCGCCGTCACCCCCTGGACGCCGGAGGCCGGGGACAGCGTGGTGCTTACCGCCGACGGGGAGTGCGACACTCTGCTCTATTTGCCCGGCATCGCCCCGGATGAGGACCACTACGCCGCCCGGGTGGGGGTGAACATCCAGGTGGAGACCAGCCAGGACGGAACCACCTGGACCGACTGCGGCACCCTCTCCGACGGCAGCGTGTTCGCCTGGAAGCAGTATACCCTGTCCACCCCGGGCCGCTATGTGCGGCTGACCGCCCTGGACGGCAGCGTGACGCTGAACGAGGCGGGGCTGAAATACACGGGCATTCCCGCCCTGGCCACGGTGACAGGGGAAGGGCCGGACGTCCAGGCTCTCACCGACGAGCAGGAGATGGTCCCCCTGGAGACCACCTACCAGAATTCCACCTACTTTGACGAGATCTACCACGCGCGCACCGCCTACGAGCACATTTTGGGCCTGGAGCCTTACGAGAATACCCACCCCACCCTGGGCAAGCTGATTATCTCCCTGGGCATCCGGATCTTTGGGATGAACCCCTTTGGCTGGCGGTGCATGGGGGCGCTGTTTGGGGTGCTGATGCTGCCGGTGCTGTACCATCTCTTAAAGCAGCTCTTTGGCAAAACACGGCTGGCCCTGGCAGGCACTCTGCTCTTCGCCTTTGACTTTATGCACTTTACCCAGACACGCATTGCCACCATCGACACCTACGCCGTGTTTTTCCTGCTGCTGATGTACGACGCGATGGTGGTGTTCCTCAAGCGGGATCTGCAAAAGGAGGGCTGGAGCCGTCTGCTGCCCCCCCTGCTGCTGTGCGGGATTTTCACCGGCCTGGGCATTGCCGCCAAGTGGACGGCAGCCTACGGCGCGCTGGGTTTGGCGGGGCTGTACTTCGGCAAGGTGCTGTTCACCTGCTGGGAGGTCCGCCGCCGCGGCCAGGAGCTGGGGCCAGTGCTGGTGAAATGCGGCAAGCTCTGCGGCTGGTGCTGTCTGTTCTTCCTTCTCATTCCCTTTGGCATTTACTTTGCCGCCTTTCTGCCCGTCACCGCCCTGCCCCACAACGTCCACCGGTTGTGGTGGGCCTTTTGGAACTATCAGACCACTATGTTCCGCTATCACTCCGGCCTGGTGGCCACCCACTCCTTTGCCTCTCCCTGGTACGAGTGGCCCCTGGACGCGCGGCCCATCTGGTACTTTGCCCAGGACACCCGGGCGGGTTACAGCACCATTTCGGCCTTTGGCAATCCTCTGCTGTGGTGGGCGGGGCTTCCGGCCCTGGGCTGCGCCGGCTGGATCTGGTGGAAGGAGCGTCCCCGCTGGGCGGCGGTGGTGCTGGCAGGGTTTGGCTCGGTGTACCTGCCCTGGGTGCTGGTTCCCCGGCTGACCTTTATCTACCACTACTTCACGGCGGTGCCTTTTTTGGTGGCGGCCCTGTGCGGGGTGTGGGCGCTGCTGTACCAGCGGGGGCCGTTTACCCGGCGGCTGGCCTTTCCGGGCGGCATTTCCTGCCGGCTGGCGACCCTGGCCCTGGCTGTGTTCACCGCCGGATGCCTGGCGCTGTTCGCGGTGTACTTCCCGGTTCTGTCCGGCTCCCCCACCACCCGGGAGTACGCCAACGCTTTGGAGCTTTTCGACACCTGGTATTTCAGCTGAGAAGAAATGAAAGGGTCCGTGGCCGGACTGGCCGAGCCGCGGGACGGGCGCTGGGGCGCCCGAACAATCATCGAAACGTAACCTCGCTTGCGCGGGAGGGGCCGTTAGCTGCAGAAAATTAGCTGCAGAAAAGAAGCTTAAAAGGTCCCAGCCAAATTGACGGCGCGTACGCGCGTCAGCGGCCTGATGAGCACGAGCGAAGCGAGCTGTCCAAGGCGCGAATTGCCCCGTGCGGGCACGCACCGCGCACGCGCGTTGACGGCTCAATCAGGCGCAAGCGGCAGCTTGCCGCCCCAAGGCGCGGATTGCTCAGCGGGAGCACCCGCTGGGTTGACAGCCTGTCCCACCCGTTGTATAATGGGCACAATTTTAACAACGAGGAGGTTTGCCCCATGCTGTGCAGCGAGTTTGACCGCAATCCCCATGCCATTATCAACCCGGAGGACCTGATACAGCCCATTCCCGGATTTCCGGAGATCTGCGTCATGGTCTTTTCCAATCACATTGCGGAGATGTGCTTGCGGCGCTGGGGCGGAGAACGGATTGCCCAGGTGAAGTGCTGCGTGGGCGCCGTACCCATCTATCGGGTGGAGGTGGAGGGGACAGCCATCGCCCTGAGCACGCCCTATGTGGGAGGCCCTGCCGCCGCCAGCTTTATCGAGGAGGTGTGGCCTCTGGGCGGAAAATACTTTGTGTTCTTTGGCGCCGCCGGGGTGCTGGACCGGAATATCCCCCTAAACAGCTTTATCCTGCCCACCGCCGCGGTGCGGGACGAGGGGCTTTCCTATCACTATCTGCCCCCGTCGGAGGAGATTGCCCTGGATCCCGTCTGTGTGGATGCCTGCCGGGGAGCGCTGGAGAGTTTGGGCCTGCCCTATACCCAGGGCAAAACCTGGACTACCGACGCCTGCTATCGAGAGACTCGGGGCAAGCTGGAGCGCCGCAAGGAGCAGGGCTGCGTGTCCGTGGAGATGGAGTGCGCTTCCTTGGCGGCGGTGGCTCAGTTTCGGGGGGTTCGGTTCGCCCAGTTTTTCTACACCACCGACAATTTGGACGGCCCTGTGTGGGACAACGGCGTGCTGGGACAGCACGGAGCCTCTGTGGCAGAGGAATGTATCGCCGCCGCCGTGGAAACGGGGAGACGGCTGACACAGCTATAAACATGTAGAAAAGAGGAGTTGTCATGGCAAAGATCGCCACCTTTTACGACCACATGGTAGACATCGCCCGGCAGGAAAGCCTGTCTGTGGTGGAAGCCCTGAAGCTGGCTCGGGAGATGGGCATTGAGGCAGTAGAGGCCTCCGGCAACAACATTGTGGGCCGGGAGGACGAGTTTGGCCAGGAAATCGCTATGGCGGACCTGGGCATTTCCTCCATTCCCTCCTTCTTCCACTTCGACGAGGACCAAGACGTGGAAAAGCAGGCGGCGCCCATTTTGGAGGCCGCTCAATTTTTGGGGGCGGACAGGCTGCTGGTGATCCCCGGCTTTTGGGCGGAGGGAGATTCCCCTCAGGTCCGGGAGGAAAAGACCCAGCAGATGATCCGCTGCGTGGCCCGGCTGGGGGAGCTGGCCCCCCGCTATGGGGTTTCCCTGGTGATGGAGGACTTTGACAGCCAGCTTTCCCCCATTGCCACCGCGGAGGGGCTGCTGCGCTTTTTAGAGGGCTGTCCCGGCCTTTCCTGCGCCTTTGATACAGGGAACTTCCGCTATGCCGGCCAGGACGTGCTGGAGGCCTATACCCTGCTGCGGAGCAGGGTGGGCCACGTCCACCTGAAGGACCGGGCCTATACCCAGAGCAACGGGGAAAATCCCAAAACCGCCGTGGACGGCACAGACCTGTACCCCGCCCCTGTGGGCAGCGGCGATCTGCCCTTGGACCAGGTGATGGCCCGGCTGCGGCAGGATGGCTACAATGGAATTTACACCATCGAGCATTACGACTCCAACCGGACGCTGGACTATTTACGGCAGTCCGTAGAGTGGGTCAAGGCCCAGCTGAATGGATGAGGAAAGTCACAGAAAAAGAGGCTGCCCTATTGGGGCGGCCTCTTTTTCATATTGTTATACTGTTTACTTCTAGGGAAGAAAACCTTCTCCTCCCCAGCGCTTGTCCCTGGGCACGGTATTATGGGCGGGAAGTGCCGCGGGTTACTCCAGCACCCGCTCGTAGGTAAAGCGGCGCAAGGCTCTGTGAAACAGAAGAACGGCCAAGAGAGCGCAGACAGCGGCCAGCGCCAGCAAAATCCAGACGTTCAGCAGCATCGCTCCAGAGAATTGGCCCACAATCAGCAGCACAACGGGGATGACCAGAAACATGGCTCTCTGCTGAGACTCCTCCACGCTCTTGGCCTTGGCGGAGCCGCGGACGATCAAGGTAACTGCCACCAGAGAGACCGCGGGAGCCAGAAGGAAAAGCGTTACCAGCCAGTTGGCGCCGGGCGGAAGCAGGCTTCCCAGCAGGAGCACAGCCTCTGTTTCCAGCACCAGGCACATCACCAGAAAGGAGCCAAGGGAAACCGCCATGCTCAGAAAGAAGGCCGCCAGCACCTTGGCCCGGAAGATCTGGCGAAGGGTTATGGGACAGTAGAGAAGGGTCTCCAGGGTGTGGCGCTCCTTTTCCCCCACAAAGGAGCTGCCCGCCATGATAGAGGCTGTCATAATGGGAATCATCAGGAAAAACGCGGGCAGAATGGTGTTGAACATCATTTTCCCAAGAGCCAGAGAGGGATTGCCGCCTGCCAGCTCCCTGGGAAGCTGGCTTAACAGGCCTTGCAGGTCCGGGTCATCGGGAGACAGCAGCAGCGCCGCCATCAAAATGGAGGGAACAACCACCGTCATCACCAGAGGGACAAGCAGCAGGGGAAGAAACAGCCGCTTGTTGGCGGCGACGCTTTGAAGATCCTTGCGGATAATGGCCAGCATGGCGCGATTCATAAGACCTCCTCCTTTCCCCGCTGGGTTAGAGCGAAATAGATGTCCTCCAGAGTGGGACGCTGGGCAACCACGGCGTACACGTCTCCGCCGGCCTGGACAATTTCCCGGACAATGCGGGGAATCTCCTCCTCCTGGGAAAGACCGCGCTCGTATTCCCCCTGTCCCACTTGCTTCAGGCCCGCGCCGGGCGGCACAAGGCTTGCCCGCACCCGCAGGGTGAACCCGGACAGCACCTGGCCCCGCAGCTCCTCCAGGGTGCCCTGGGCCAGCAGCTCCCCTGCCTCTAAAAGACCGAAACGGGTGCAAAGCTCTTGGGCATAGCGCAGCTGATGGGTACACAAAAATACCGTGATGCCCTCCCGCCTGGCTAGGCTCCGGATCATTTCGTTGACGTTGTGGGCGCTTTCCGGGTCCAGACCAGAGGTTGGCTCATCCAAAAACAGAACGCGGGGCCGGTGAAGCAGCGCCCGGGCCAGGGACAGCCGCTGCCGCATGCCGGTGGAGTAGGAGGCCAGCCTTCTGCGTCCCGCCTCCTCCAGATCCAGCTGGCGCAGCAGAGACTCTGCCCTTTCGCGGCACTCCCTCCGTGAAAGGCCAAAGGCTGTCCCGTAAAACTGGAGGTTTTCCAGGCCGGTCAGCTCGTCGTACATTTGGGCATGCTCCGTGACCACTCCCGCGCAGGCGTGAACCTTTTCCGGCTCTTGAGCGGGGTTAAGTCCCAGCACCCGGCAGCTGCCCCCAGTGGGGAGAAGCATTCCGGTCAAAAGCTTGACAGTGGTGGTTTTTCCCGCTCCATTGGGTCCCAGAAAGCCAAAGATCTCACCCTGATCCAGCCCCAGGGTGACGCCCTTCAGGGCCTGCTTGCCTCCGGGATATGTTTTGGAAATGGCGTCTACAAATACAGCTTCCATATCTCGTGCTCCTCCAAATGTTCTCGCAGCCGCCGGACCAGAGCCTGATAGCGGGGCTCCTCCTTCAAGGGGGCAAACTCCGGCGTCTCGGTTACACCCTGCACCAGACTTTTCTTGATGACAGATTCATCCCTGGGAGGATAATCTCCCAGCTCCAGCGCCTGGTCCAGCCATGCCTCCAGCTGGTTGAAAAACGCGTCCCCGTGCAGCCGCATGGGAAAGACAGGCCCTGTTGCCAGGGCTGTGTACGCCTCCAGGGCCTCCAGAGCGGCGTCTTTTTGTCCCCGCTTCATCCAGCCCCGGGCTATGGCAAGGTAAATGGGGAACACCAGGCCCGGGTGAAGGCGGTCCATCGCGAAGGCCTGAATAAGCTCCTCGGCCCGGCGGCATGCCAGGGGAAAGTCTGCGTCCAGGCACAGCTCCAGGTAATTTCCCAAATCGCTGAACAGCAGGACAAGCCCGTGGTAAATGCCGGCCTGCAATACCTGCCGGGCCTTTTCCGGCCGCCCCAGCTGAGAGTAGGCCATGGCCTGTATGGTCTCCGACGGACTGGCCGGCCGCCAATCCTCTCCCAAAAGGGAGAGAGCCTCCTGGGGACGCTTCAGGCACAGCAGGCAATAGGCCTCCAGATGGAGTGCCTCGCTGCTGAGATTGGCGTCTTGCGAGCTTTGCCGGGCGCGGGAAAACAGCTCCATGACCTCCTCCAGCAGCTGCTGGGGATGCTCCGCCAGGTTCAAATAGTTGAGAAACAGGCTTCCCACCCGAAGGAGCAGCGGGGCGCAGGAGGCGTATTGAGCGGTCAGCTCCTGGCAGCGGGCGCGGACCTGGGGAAAGGGCTGCTCCACAAACGCCCGGGAAAGCTCCTTGTGCAAGCGGCGGATCTCCTCCCGGCTCAGCTGAGGGCGATAGTCCAGCAGCTGGTCCACAGAGATGCCAAACAGCGCGGCCAGCCTGGGCAGCAGAGGAAGGTCCGGATAGCTTTGCCCGTTTTCCCATTTGGAAACCGCCCCCTTGGAAACGCCCACCCGGGCGGCCAGCTCTTCCTGGGTCCAGCCCAGACGCTTGCGCTGGGCAAGAACCACTGCGCCAAATCCCAACCCATCCATGTCTCTCACCTCTTGGCACTATTGTACGAGGGCCTCCGGGAAAAAGCAAGGGAACCAAAGGAGACTTTGGAGAGAAAAGTTTCCCGGCAGGAAACTTTTTTTCGGTTGTTCCGGGAGAGCTGGGCTTTTTCACATTTCGCAAACAATTCAGAAGCATCTTTCAAACACCGGCCCGGTAGAATAAGGCCGTCAAGTGAGACATCACACAAAAAACAGAGGTTGATGGAACATGAAGAAAAAGAATTTTGTATCCTTGATTTTTGGCACCGTGGGCGTCATTCTGTTTGGGATTGGCATGTGCATGTGCTTGCTGCCAGAGTGGGGCGCCTTTACCCCCGGCGTGGTGATCGGGGCGGCAGGGATTGTGGTCCTGCTGGTTTTGCTGATGGTGCGCCGGAAGATGGAAGGCAAGCCCGCTGTCCACATCAGCGGCAAGGCGGTGGGCGCTGTGCTGCTGAGCATTGCGGGCGCTCTGGTGCTGGGGGTGGGCATGTGCATGGCCATGATCTGGAACATGCTGGTTCCCGGTATTGTTATGGGCGCGGCGGGAATTTTGCTGCTGCTGTGCCTGATCCCTCTTGTCAAGGGCTTGAAGTGAGGTAAACCCTATGCGCGTTTGGGGAACCCTTCTGGCGGTGGCAGCCGCCCTGGCCGGCGCGGCCGCCGCGGCTGTCTGGCTGGGTAAATCCAGGAATCGCGGCATAAAACACCTGGCTTCGAGGAGAATGCCGGCTGATAAGGATGCGCAATCCTTCACGGTTTTCCGGATCATCTTCAATAATCAGAATTCTCAGATTCATCTTCTCATCCTATCTCTGTAATCATCGGAAGCGGCGAACGTGAGGTTGGCGCGTCACCAAAGAAGAAATAGGCATCCTGCAGCTCTGTTTCGAGCATATATCCTCGTAGCTGATACTTCTTCGCAACGTTCAATAGAGGCGACCGGTCATAACTAACCGCACCAAAGCGGATATCACCGTCTTCAATAATCATATAATGTGCTCGCTTATCAGGATCATCTGGTCGTCTATACGAAACGCTCCCCGGATTAATCCACATCATATCTTCTCGAAGCACGTGAATGCACCGACGATGAGAATGACCAAATAGTAGTCGGCGCTGTTGATGATCATCTTTGGCATTTTTCCAGAAGGCATTAAACTGCGCTTCGCTCTCAACAGTACCATATCTCTGATCATACTGATGCTGCATCTGATACTCAATTCCATCCATTTCAAATTGTAGTACAGTTGGCAGAGCAGATAGATATGCTTTGGCAGATTGATCCATCTTCTCCCAATTATCATGACACCATTTCCACACATAACCTCTTCGCGCTTCCGCACACGCCTCATCACTCATCGTCATCACGTGGATATCATGATTGCCGCATACCACATGAGCATCATGCTCCTTCATCCACGCTATGACCTCCATCGGGAAAGGGCCATAATCCGTCAAATCTCCGCAGCAGTATACCGTATCCCATGTTTCCACCTTTTCAATCGCTCTCAGAGCATGAATATTTGCATGTATATCTGATATAATCAAAGCTTTCATGTTCTCACATCCTTGCAGTCATTATGGTCTCTTCATGTATTGGACTACACCAATTATAAAAAAATCGGCGTTATCATGTCAACCATATGCTTGTGTTCTATAACAAAAAGTAAAAAGTGCAAGTATCGTCTATCCATGAAGAAGCTATATGGACTCAATAGCGTGATTAGTGAAGAAAAACGACACCACTCCCATGAATCGGGGATGTCAAACGGTACCTCATCCGCAAGCGACCGCACTTCATCGCCGATTTTCTCATAAGGAGTATTATCAGAACTCGGCTGTTTAACGATTACCTCTGTAGTTTAACGAATACTCCAGTAATTCAACGATTACTCGGCTGTTTAACGATTACAGCGGAACAAAACGCCTCAATCCGCGCAAAAAGCACGAAACCCCGCCGCATAATTGCTCTGCAGCGGGGTTCACTTATGTGCTGAAACGGTCGAAAAGCCTTATTTCAAGCGGTTTTCGGGAGTAGAAAAAGTCCACCGTAATTCTATCAAAATTACGGTGGACTTATGGTGGAGTACAGGACTTCAAATCCGAACCGAAAGCCGCAGAAACGTCCGCCAACGACACTGTTTGGGTTCCGTTTTTGTAATTGTAGGTGAAAACCAGCCGGTCGTCAAATACATAGATGCTGTTGAGAAAAATATCGATGATCTGCCGCTGGTATTCCTTGTTGCTTGGGTCGCCATATTTGAACCGGCTGATCCATTCGATAATGTCTTCCCGGCTGTATTTTGGCCTTTCCAGTTCTGCCTGTAAAATGCTGGCCTTCAAATCTTCCCGCAGCTTTTCCAGTTCCTCCAGCCGCTCTTTGGTACTGTTGGTCAGTATCCCTTGCTGAATGGCATTAAGCATATTCTCAATCCCACGGTTGGTGTCTGCAAGCTGTTTGCGCAGCAGAGGGAGAGTATTGTCCTCTGTGTTCTGCAATTCCACCAGCTTGTCCGCAATTTGGGCGATCAGTTCATCCTGAAAGACACGCTGTATTGTGTACTGTACAGCAATACACTCTATCCAGTCTTTCTTCACCGCTTTCTTGCGGCAGCCCAGCTTTCTCTTGGCTCCGCTGCATTTGTAATAGCGATAAATCGCACCTGTGTGGGATTTGCCGCTCTCGCCAATCATCATCCGCCCACAGTGGCCGCAAAACAGCTTGGTGGTCAACAGATATTCTTCCTCAGCCTTGGCCCTTGCCGGAGTCCTTTTGTTCTTTTCCACTCTCATCTGCACCCTTTCAAACAAATCCTTTGGGATAATACTCGGTACACCGTCAGGGATGATGATGTCTTTGTACCGATATTCTCCGATGTATTTCCGGTTACACAAGACACTGTGAAGGCTGTTGGGACGGAATGGCTTCTGTTTTTGCGTCAGGATATGCCGTTCATTCAGAGAAGTGATAATGCTGCGAACCGTTTCACCCTCTGCATATCTCTGGTAGATCTCCCGCACAATCGGGGCGGTCAATGGATCAATTCTGAGATGTTGGTCGTCGGTCAGTTGATAGCCGAGCGGAATCCCGCCGCCGTTGTTTTTTCCCTTCAACGCATTTTCCGTAAGGCCCCGGTTGATTTTCTGCGCCAGCTCCGCTGAATAGTATTCCGCCATTCCTTCCAACATAGATTCCAGAATAATGCCCTCCGGCCCATCGGATATGTTTTCCGTGGCAGATACCACCTTGACGCCGTTTCGTCGGAGCACGGCTTTGTAATGGGCGCTGTCGTAACGGTTACGGGCAAACCGATCCAGCTTCCACACCAGCACAGTGTCGAACAGTCCCTTTGCGCTGTCCTGCACCATCTTCTGAAATTCCGGGCGGTTGTCTGTTTTGGCCGACAGCGCCCGGTCAATGTAACTGCACAGAATCGTAATCCCGTTTTTATCGGCGTATTCTTTGCATTCCCGAAGCTGCCCTTCGATGCTTTCCTCCCGCTGATTGTCGCTGCTGTATCTGGCGTAAATCACCGCCTTCATCCACATCACCTCCGTTTGTCTGTTTTAAGGGGTTTGGGTTCTCCCAAGGTGCGTTTGGTGGATATCCAGACGCTATGCTTGCGAAACCAGTCACCGGCTGGAAAACCGTTTTCCCAGCACCACACACTACCACAACTGCTGCCAGAAAGCTATCACCAACCCATACAAATTCCGGCCTCAAATCTATCAAAAAAGTACCGGCTGGGAAAGAAAAACTCTCCCAGCCCGGCGGGAACTTTCAACTGTGCCGCTCCCTTTCTTCATGCCATTCTTTCAGCGTCTGTTTGCCTTGTTCGCTTTCAAAAAACGCCTGCATCTGGGGAAGCAATGTGCGGGCAAGGCTTTCCACCGCTGACTGTGGTATTGATCCTGCCTTATTTTCTAAAACTGCTCGATTACCGGACACCCCTCCTTTTCCGTAATACTCTTTTTCTTTCCCAGCTGGTAAGAGATTTGGGGTGGGAAGCGTCAGCTTGCCACCCCCTGTAGTCCCCCTCCAAGTAGGAAAGATTGTATGCCGTAGTCTAACATAGGAAGCTTGCCATTTCAAGGCTTTTGCAGTATGATATAAGAAATCATAACTTGTAAAATTATAATTCCCATAAGAAAGAGAGAAGTAATGGAAGAATATCGCTTTGAACATAAAGAACCTTTGACTCAGCGAGTAGTTATAGCATTGAGAGTCAATACCAAACAGCTGAAGGAACATTTGTGGCTGGGAACAGAATACGAGGTAGGGACCGCTTTGCGTAGTTTGGATAAACCCTTGTATCTGGCCCAAACCCGCCCGCTGGGGGCGTTTTGGTGCGAGTTCGGGAAAAGCTCCGCCGAGGGCTGGACAGAAGCTGTTTGGGCCCTTTGTGAGGCACTGTCGGCGAGGAAAACGGTAGAGCGTGACGAGCAAGAGCAAAAGGCGGCAGAGCTTCTCTCCCGGCTGACCGTTGGAAATGCCGCCGCCCTGTATGCTGCCATTCAGATTTGGGAGATGTACCTGCGCTGCTGTCGAGGAAGGGACAAACATAAAGCGGAAGCAGCCCTGCGGGATTATGCGCAGCTGCTGATCTTGCCCTTTGGGGAATACTCGCCGGAGATGGCTAACTGGAAATGGGGAAAGACTGTCGTACCCGTGTGGAATGCTCGGGAAGACGCCAAGCTGGAGATTTGGTATCCCCATGGAGAAGTTCCCTTTGAATGTGCGGTGGTAAGCGGTTCCCTGCGGCCGGCTCTTATCTATTACCGACAGCGGATACTGGATGCCGGCATGGTCATGCGCACCTGCAACCAATGTGGGCGGGTGTTCTTCGCCCCGGATGCCCGCAGTAACTTGTGCAGTGAACGGTGCCGCAAGGCCAGTAAAAGGGCGGCAAGAAAGAGTTTTGACCGCAAATCCAAAGAGGCGGAGTATGAGCAGGCCTACAAGCGAGAGTATATGTTCTGGTACAACCGCGTCAAGAAGCTGGAAAAGAACCATGTCTCAAGGGAGCAATTGGAGAAAGCGCAAAGTGCGCTAAAACAATTCCGAAAGGAAGCTGGCCAGCGCAAAAAACAGATTCAGAACGGGGAGTTATCTACGGTACAATTTATGAACTGGATGATTGGGCAAGAGGCTATTATTCAGGAAATTTGCGGCGGGTAAGAGGAACAGACTATCCACATGGATAGCCTGTTCCCGTTTAAATGTATTGGATTTGGATGGTTGGATGGCCAGGTGGATAGCCATCCAGTCTGATTCTTTCCTTGCGTTACGGCACAAAATGGACGTGCAATCGGCCCAGGCTGTGCCGGTATAGAGTTCTCCTCTTTTTCGAATCCACATCTTGACCAGTTGCCTACGGCTAACTATAATAAAGAAAGAACTCCCCTCCCAGCGCAGTTAAGTGGGATGGCGGAATACTGGATACTAAGCGCATATTGGTTAGCGTATACTAACTTATAAGTGAAAGGGGGATATATGTGAATTGGACACGCACCACCCTGGACGGGATTGCCATGGCGGCCTATTTTAACCTGTTCGCCGCGGCGGTGGCGCTGTATAGGCCCCGGCTGATGTTTCCCTGCTATCGCCCGCCATCATCAAGGCGGCGGAAGAACCGCCGACAAAGGCCGAAAACCGTTTTTACCGGCTTTGGATCTGCTTCGGGGAGTGGCTGCCCCTCCTTCTCTATGGTGCGGTCAGCACTGTGGAGGGCGGGACAACCGGCTTCTGGCGTTTGGCCCTGACGGGATATATCCAGTGGATGGTCGTCAATGTCTGTGACCTGTTCTTTCTGGACCTTTGGCTGATACAGAAGAAAGCAAAACGCCGTTTTATCAGCCCAGGAACCGAAGGGCACCCCGGCTATGAGTTCAAAGCCTGGATGAAGGGATACGCTCTGCCGGAGCATCTGCTTCAGTGGCCGCTCTTGCTGTGCCCCCTCATGGCGGCGGCCCAGGCGGGATTGTGTCTGCTACTGCAAAAAATTTGATCATAAGGAGATGGTTCAAATGAAGCAAAATCAAGTCCAGCAAAAAGAGATCCGCCTTGGGACGCATGGGGAACATTACGGGAGCTGGATGTCAAACCCTGTTTTCTATGTGGTGGGAGCCCTTTTGGCGCTGTCTGTGGTACTGGCGGTACTGTCCTTTGCGGTGTTCCATATCACGGCGCTTGGTGTGGTGTTCGTGATTGCCGCAGTGATTCTGCTGGCGCTGCTCCTGTGGTGCGCCTGGATACGGCGGCAGTATGCCTTTGGGGGCGGCGGCATGATGGATCGGACCCACCTGGTTGTCCTCTCCCATCTGGATTTTGACGGGCAGGGACAGCTTCTGGATGTGGGGTGCGGTTCCGGGGCTCTATCCATCCGGGCGGCCCTGATGTGGCCGGAGGCAGAAGTAACGGGCATTGACTATTGGGGCGCAGACTTCGGCTACAACCAGACTATGTGCGAGAAAAACGCCGCAAGCGAAGGTGTAGCCGCCCGGTGCCGGTTCCAGCATGGGGACGCCAACAAGCTGGACTTCCCGGACAAGAGTTTCGACGCCGTGGTGAGCAACTATGTCTATCACAACATCATGGGTTCGGATAAACGGGCGCTGCTGCTGGAGACCCTGCGGGTGCTGAAAAAGGGCGGCGTGTTCGCCATCAACGACAACATCAAGCCCCGGGCGTACGGAGACATGGAGGCCTTCGCCCAGGAGCTGCGGGACATGGGCTATGAGGACGTGCGCCTCATCGACACGGCCACGGAGGTCTTCGGCTCCCGCCGGCGGGCGGGCATGATGATGCTGGGCGACTCCCGGATGCTGGCGGGGCGCAAATAATCGGGAGATGGAAGATGGTTCAAATGCTGCTGGCAGAGGGTATGCTCCTGTGTTCCTTGTTTTGGGCTTTTTGCTGGCTGGGCACCGGGAGCGACGAGAAAAACATCCGTAATTTTTCTACTTACCCGGACGAGGTACAGAAGATTGTGAAAGCCCGCCCGGAGCTATCAGGAAATATTCGGCAGCGAGGTCCTGCGGCCATCTTCGCTGGAAATCTGCTTTTGTTTACTGCGCTCCTGTTTGCGATGGGGCTTCTCACCCGGCAGGAATATTTTGCAGGCAACTTTTTGAACACTCTGCTTTTAGGACAGGCGCTGAATCTGTTTGATTTTTTGGTGATCGACCTGCTTTGGTGGCGGCACACAAAACGGGTGCGGTTTTCCGGCACCGAGGAAAGTCCGGAATTATATGCGGACCCCCGCAAACACTTTTACGCTTTCCTGCGGGGAGTTCTTCTGTTTTTGGCTGTTGCTTTAATCAACGGGTATCTGCTCACCTGGATCTGAAAGGAGGAGTTCCATGACACTTGCAGAATTTCGCCGGGTTTATCCAACCGCCACCTTCACGGTCAGCAGCGGGAAACTCTTTACCTATCGCTACTATCAAAATCCCCAGGCCAAAGCCACGCTGGTCCTGCTCACGGGCGGCATTGGGCTGTCCGACCTGTTTTATAAGCACTTTGCCCGGTTCGCCAGGGATTTTTCGGTGCTGACCTTTGACTATCAGCTCCAGTTCGGGGACAACGGCGAGTTTGCCGATGCCGTGGCTGAACTACTCCGCCACCTGAAGGAAAAGGTCTGGCTGGTGGGACAGTCCCTGGGCGGCGTAGTGGCCCAGGTCATCGCCTCCCGCCACCCGGAAGTGGTGGAGGGGCTGGTCCTCTCCAACACCTGCTCGCTGTCCGGCAGCATGAGCAAGGCCGGGTATCAGGATCTGATGAAGATAATCGAAAGCCAGCGGAAGTTCAAAAAATGGCTTGCTTTCCTGCCGTTTCCGCTCATCAAGCGGATGATGAGATGGGCGGTGATGAAAAAGAAAACCGATGGCTTTACAGCCCAGGAAAAGGCCGCTATGGAGGAACTGTGCGGCGCTATGATGGAACTGCTCACCAAGCCCTATGAACAGCACATGATTGACTTTCTCTGTGACGCAGAACACTACTTTGGCATGACCCGCAATGATTTTGCCCCGTGGGAGGGGCGGGTGCTGCTGATCCTGTCCGAGGACGACACCACCTTCACCCCGGCCTGCCGGGAGGACCTGATCGCCCTGATGCCAAGTCCCACGGTGGTCACCGACCTGACCGGCGGCCACCTGGCGCTGATGGTGCGGCTGGAACAGTACGCAGATCTGAGACGAGATTTGTCAAGGAGTGTTTTTGCAAAGCAGTGTGCAATTCGCATTGACAAGCAGCAAAAAGAACGCTATAATAATGTTGGTTATCGATAATGATGTTATTATTTAGGCGCAGAGGAGTGAAGACATGGCCAATAGGGATCATTCCCTGGATGATGGGATCATTCAGGCTGCTTATTCGGAATTTCTTGCTTACGGCTTTCAGAAAGCCTCTCTGCACAAGATCGCCGAAAAAGCCGGTGTTACTACGGGGGCAATCTACACAAGATACAAGAATAAAGACGCGTTGTTTGCCAGTCTGCTTCAGGATTTTTTTGAGACGATGAAGACCTTGTTTGCGCCCATCGCTGAAGAATACGAAAAAGCAAAGTGCAGCGCACAGCCGGAGGATATCCTTCGCGCCATCAACGCCGAGGAACAAGTATATTTTCGGCTGCTGACCGAACATCGTGACGACTGCACTTTATTTTTCTGCCGCAGCGATGGCAGCTCCATGGAAACCGTGCTGCATGAACTGATGAACCGTAAAGCGGAACAAACGGTGGAATTCTTTTCGCATATCTATGGGAAAGCGCCAAATGCCGATGCGATCCGTCTTTTGATGGGCTCACAGTTCTGGTACTTCCGCCAACTGCTGGATCAGCATATGGAGGAAGGCAGAATGCTTACCTGCTTACAGGCAGTCCTTGATTTCACCAACGCTGGCTGGCGGCAGCTATGCGATACCTTGCAATAAATCCGAAAAGTTGATTCGGACGGTCCATCCGTCCGTTTCTTACGACTGCTGGTTAGAGATGGCTAACTAATAAGAAAAGAGTTTGCGATGATAGATTTTGAATTTGAATTTCAATATGCAGAAGAAAAGCAGCCCACCTTGCAAAAAGTCGGCGGCAGCATCCCGGCGGGACGCTGCGTGGTGCTCTGCGGAGGCAGCGGCTGCGGAAAATCCACGCTGCTGCGGTGCATCAACGGACTGATACCGCAGTTTTACGAGGGAGAGCTGAAGGGCTTCTGCCGCCTGAACGGACAGGACACCGCCGGGCTGCGTATCGGCGAGATCGGCGAGCTGGCAGCATCGGTATTTCAGGATCCGCGAAGTCAGTTTTTTACCGTGAACAGTTCCAATGAAGTGGCCTTCGGTCTTGAAAATCACGGTCTGCCGCAAGATAAAATCCGACGGCGGGTAGATGAGGCCTTCCGGATCTTTCATCTGGAGCGGCTGAAGGATCGCAATGTCTACGAGTTGTCCAGCGGCGAGCGACAGCTCATCTCCATCTTGTCCGCGTGGGCAATGGACACAGATATTTTTCTGCTGGACGAGCCCACGGCCAATCTGGACTTTGCAGCCACGCAGCAGTTAAAAGAGATTCTGCTTGCCCTGAAAAAGCAGGGCAAAACGCTGCTGCTCAGCGAGCACCGGCTCTACTATCTTGCCGACATTGCCGACGAATTTTGGGTCATGGCAGACGGCGAGATCAAAGGAAAATACACTGCCGCAGAGGCAAAGGCGTTCTCAGTGGAGCGGAGACAAACACTTTCTCTGCGCACGCTCGACCTTGCGGAGATCACCGTGCCGGAGAAAGAGCCGCTGCCGAAAACCGCGCCGACGGCGCTTGCCGTCTCAGATGTCCGCTATACATACGGCAGGAAGGCCGGAGATACCCTCTCTGGTGTCAGCTTTTCCGTCCGTGAGCATGAGATCGTCGGCCTTGTGGGCGCAAACGGCTGCGGCAAAACGACCATCGGCAAGCTGATTGCAGGGCTTTACCGCCCCTCCGGCGGCAGGATAATGCTTTTCGGAAAGCCGCAAAATCCAAAGCAGCTGCAAAAGCAAGTGCTGTTCATCCTTCAGGAGGCGGAGTTCCAGTTCTTCACAGGCTCCGTCCTGCACGAACTGCAATACGGCCATGCGGTGACACCGGAGTTTGAAGCAAAAACGGAAGCGCTGCTGAAAAGTATGGATCTATGGGACTGCCGCGACCGGCATCCCTTTTCCCTCTCCGGCGGGCAGATGCAGCGTCTGACGCTGATGATGGCGTATCTATCCGACAAGCCGATCGTCATACTGGACGAGCCGACAGCAGGACAGGACGCGGAAAGTCTGGAGCGGTGCGCGGCGCTGATCCGGGAGATGCGGAAAGAAAAGACTGTTCTCATCATCACCCACGACCCTGAGCTAATTGCAGGTGCGTGTGACCGCTGCATTGGGCTGTCGGATGGGCATGCAGAAATAGAATTTCCCGTTCATTCGGAACGAGATTTGCAAGCGGTACGGCAATATATGGAGCGCTTCCATCTTTCCAATGCTCCTGCGAAAAAACAGCATAAAGAACGATTCCACCCGGCAACGAAGCTGCT
>CAJMOH010000034.1 GCA_905215055.1 uncultured bacterium | reverse complement strand
CGCTTCCCTAAAAATTTGAAATTTCTACTTGACTTTTATTAGCAGGTCTTTCTGTGGCCTTTCTGCAAAAAGGGCCGCCGGCGGCTGTTGGCCTTTTCCGGCAGCCCTTCTTTCTGTTTTTCTCGTCCCTGCTTTTACAGGTTCAGCCAAGTCCCGTCTTCCGCAGACTCCACAATGGCGTCCAGCACATGCTGGTTGGCCTGTCCATCCAGAATGGTGGCGGACAAGCCGTCCTCCACACCGTTGACCACGTCGGCGAAGGACTGCATCTGATCCACCCGGTACTGCCAGGGGATGGGCAGCTTGTTGAACACGTGGGCGTCGGCGTTGATGTCGCCGGAGCAGACCTCGATCTCGTCAATGCCCTCGGGGGTGGCGTCCAGGCTGTAGACAATGGCGCCCTCGCTGCCGTAGATCTCCATCCGCTGGTAGTTCCCCCGGCCATAGGCAAACCGGGTGATCTGGAAGCTGGCGGAGATCTCGTCCTCCATGTCCGCCATGTAGTTGCTGAAGTCGTCCACGTCCACCGTGCCGACACCTTCCCCTTTTTCCAAAGGCCGCTGGTGGACGTAGGTCCCCGTGTGTCCCACTACCCGGACATATTCCTTCCCGGTGACAAACCGCACCAGGTCCAGGGCATGGCTTCCCAGGTCACCCAAAGCGCCGGTGCCGGTGCGGCTCTTCACATAGCGCCACACCAGGGGGCAGTTGGCTCTGGGCAGGCCCCAGGCCTGGAAATACTGCATGTTCACATGGTACACCTGGCCGATCTTCCCCTGAAGGATCAGATCCCGGGCATAGCGGGCCGCCGCCTTGAAGCGGTAGGAGAAGCACACCATGTTCTTCACGCCCTTCTCCTGGACCGCTGCCGCCAAGATGTCCGCCTCCTGGGCGTTCAGGGTGATGGGCTTTTCCAGATCAAAGGGCTTGCCGGCTTCCACCGCCGCCATGGCCACCTTGAAGTGAGCGTCGTTGGAGGTGCAGATGTCCACCGCGTCCACAAGGGGGCAGTTGATCAGGTCATGGTAATCCACAAACCGGTATTCCGGCGGAATGCCGTACTTTTCCCCCACGGCCTGAAGCTTTTCCTCGTCGATGTCACAGATGGCCACCAATTCCAGATCCGGGCTTTTCGCAATGCCAGGGCGATGAACCCCGTCCCAGATCTCGCCAACGCCTACAGAACCTACACGAATCACTTGTTTTTCCATACTCTTTACAACTCCTGTAATGCAAATTATTCGTTTATTTCCAAAATTTGGGCGCTGAAAGCCCCCATCTCCAGGGCGATTGTCCCGTTCTCCGACTGGTAGGTTTCCCCTCCCAGCAGATCCTTCGCGGACCGGCCCTGGAACGTACAGCTGTGTTTCTCCGGCGTGTTGTTGATCACCGTGATCAACCTCTCCTCGCCCCAGCGGCGCTCCATGGCGAACACCTCACCCTGGGAGCAGAACCTCACCGAGCCCTCCTGCAGGGCTTTGCGGGTCTTGCGCAGGGTCATCAGTTTTTTGTAGTGCTCCCGCAAATCCATGTCCCAATGGGCGGAATCCCAGTCGAAGGCCTTGCGGCAGTCCGGATCGTTTTCACCGGTCATGCCGATCTCCGTGCCATAATACGTGCAGGGCATTCCCACGAAGGTGTACAGAAAGGCGGCGGCGTTTTTCAGCCGGGCCGTCTCCCCTCCGCTGACCGTCAAAAACCGGGCGGTGTCGTGGCTGTCCAGCAAGTTGAGCATGGAGTCGTTTGCGGCGTCGGTGTAGCGCATCAAATTCTCCGTAAGGATCTCCTGGAACCGCTGAGGTCCCACAGCGCTCTTGGCGAAGTACAGCACGGAGGCCCGCTGCACCCCGTAATTCATCACACCGTCGTACTGGTCTCCCTGGAGCCAGGCCCGGGAATCCCGCCAAAACTCCCCGATGATCACCGCATCCGGGTTGATGGCCCGCACCGTCTGCCGGAACTCCCGCCAGAAGTGGGAATCCACCTCTGTGGCCACGTCCAGTCTCCAGCCGTCAATGCCCATGCGGGTCCACTTGGCCACCGCTCCCAGCAGATATTCCTTCACCTGGGGATTTTCCGTGTTCAGCTTGGGCATACAGGCCTTTTTCAGCAGAGCTTCCGGAAACGCCTTGTAGCTTGCGGGCCGGGGCACATAGGGGGTGTCGCCGAAGGAATCAAAGTTGGGCGGGTCGAACCGGACGGGGAATTCCCGAATGTGGAACCAGTCCCGGAAGGGGGACTCCTCCCCGTGCTCCACCACGTCCTGGAACTGGCGGAAACCGCCTCCGCAGTGGTTGAACACCCCGTCCAGAATCACCCGGATGCCCCGCTTGTGGGCCTGCTGAATCAGCTCCACCAGGTCGGTCTCGTCCCCGAAATGGGGGTCGATGCGGGTGTAGTCCACCGTGTCATACTTGTGGTTGGACAGGGCCTCGAAAATGGGGGTGAGGTACAGGGCGTTGACCCCCAGCTCCTCCAGATAGGGCAGCTTTTGGGTGATGCCGGGCAGGTCGCCTCCCATGAATACCCGCCGGTCCGGCGGCGTACCCCAGGGCGCGACATTCTCCGGAGAGAGGCTGGGGTCCCCGTTGCAGAACCGCTCCGGGAAGATCTGGTAGAACACGGCGCTGTTGACCCAGGAGGGCTTTTGGTGGATATCGATCTGGTTGACAAAGGGAAACTGGAAGTTCACGAACCCCGCTCCTTCGTCCTCCTCCACCTTGGCGTCTTCGGGCTTTACCAGGCCGTTGTCCCCGTACAGCCACACCTCGTCCCCTTTTTCCAGCACAAAGTAGTAGGCAATCCGGGGATCCTCCACCGGATACACATAGGAATAGTAGTCGAACAGCTCGTCCGACCCCTCCACCTCCATGGGGTATTCCTTCCGGGTGTGCCACAGATACTTGTTGCCGATCACCAGCGTCACCCGGTCCAGATCTCCTTTGGCCGCCCGCAGACGAACCTTGAATTCCTCCGGGGTGCGGGGAAAAGCATAGCTGCTCACCGGGATGTGGCAAATCGCTTCTCGATTCACACAGCTCCCTCCTTTACAGCGAAATCCGAATTTGGTCTGCCTCTTCCAGCCGGCTGAACACACAGTCGTTTCCGAAGGTGCGCTCCGGCAGCAGGATCAGCACGTTGACACTGGGAGTGTCCACCACAAACTGGCGGCCGTGGACCACACCGGGATTCAGCCGCACAAAGGTCCCCTTGGGCACCCGGAAAACCTGAATGGCTTTCGGGTCCAGCCGAAAGCTGGAAGGCCCCACGAAAATGTCGATGTCTCCGTCCAGAGGCAGAATCCCCTCGCAGGTGTACTGGTGGTATTCCACCATGGAGATCACCCGCTCACACTGGGACACCTTGGCCACACACACAGAGGCGGGCATCCGGCCGTCCAGGTGAAGCTTCACCAGATCCGGAACAAAAATGTTGTCGGCTCCCGCCATTTTCTCCATCTGCTTGACGTGCAGCAGATCTATAAAATCCCCATAGGGCCGGAACGCTTCCCGGTCCAACTGCAGCGGCGCAGTTTCTCTCATAGCTCTTCGTCTCCTTCCCAAAACTCGTTACTGGCTGTACACACCCTGCTCGTCGGCGTCGTCGAAGATCAGCCCCAGATACCGGGCCGCTTCCCGCAGCACCTTCTTGTAGTTGCCGTAAATACCTCCCACATGGTGGATATACGGCCCAAACATCAGCTTTTCCTCCCAGCGCTTCCAGTTGTCCGTCTCAAACCACACATAGGTGCCGTTGGTCTCAGGCCCGTCCACCGCCCGGCCTTCGCCGCCGAAGAGGTAGTATTTCCCGTCGATATCGTCGAACCGGCACACGGTGATGGCGCCCTTCTTCAGCTGGAACCGTTCCTGACCGCCCACCAGTCTGGCGCCGCAGCCGGGATCCTTCAGGGAATAGGGGAAGGGACCGCAGTGCCACAAAAGCTCCGCGTTGTCGTTCTGGGGATGACGGATCGTCAGGTCCGCCAGGAAGCTGGCCTCCTTGCCCAAAGTCACCGCCTGGAGCATGGCCATGGTCACCGCGCCGTTGACGTCCGTCTCGCAGGAGACGGGCAGACCCTCGTCCGCCAGCTCTCCCAGAGCCATGCACACCGGCGCTCCCAGAATGGGTACCGCGCTCCAGCACTCCATGGCGCCGGCGCCGCAGTGCTTCTCCTCCATCAGGTCCTGCACCGCCAGCTTGGCTGCCGCCGCCCGGACCACCTGCTTCTCCTCCATGGAAGAGGCGTCCATGCGGCTCTTCACGCTTTCCACATACTCCGCCAGCCGGGGAGACCCTTCGCCGATCATCTTGTCCATCCGGGCCGCTACCGCCGTGGGAGACACCGGCACCACCGTCACTCCCAGCTTGGTGGCCAGATCGCCCTCGTTGGCCATCACGCTCATAAAGGGCTCCGGCCGGGCGCCGAACTTGGCGATGCGCAGGTTCTTTACGGTCTTGACCACCGCCACCACGCGGATAAAGCTGTCAAACCCATTTTTAAAGTCGTCGCTTTCCGTCTCGCAGTTCCAGATGTAGCTGTACTGCACCCCAAAACGGCGCATCACCTTGGTGCAGGCAAACATGCCGCACTGGGTATCCCGTCCCCGGCTCTCGTCGGTATTGGGCCGCTCGTCCCGGGCGCCCCACATCAGGGTGGGAACTTTCAGGGCTGCCGCCACTCCCGCGGCGCACTGCTCCTCGCCAAAGTCGCAGTGGGGAGTGAACAGGGCGTCAATCTTGGCCTGACGGAATTTCTCCACCACCTGGGGAATCTTGTCCGTCTCAAACAGGATCCCGTTTTCGCACAGATCGTCGATGTCCACAAGGGTGACCACGTCGGGATGAATCTCCCGAATCACCGCCATGAACTTGTCCTTCTGCCGCTTGGCTTCCGCCATGCTTAAAAAACCTCGCTTGGTGGGCGCGACGCCCAACACGATCTTCTGCTGTTTCATACCTGTAATTTCCTCCCGTAAAATTCAACCCGTTTGTCAATTTCCGTGTAGTCGATCTCCCCGGTGCTGAGGAAGCGCTGAACCGTCTCCCAATCCGGGATGCCGGCCCGGCCGCCGATCCTGGTGCACTTGATGCAGGAGACCCCCGTGGCCAGCCTGGCCGCCTCCTTGGGGGAGAGGCCCCGCAGCAGTCCCACCGCGTAGGCGCCGTGGAACACATCTCCGGCTCCCACCGTGTCCTGGACCTCCACCGGGAAAGAGGGCATCTGGAAGAACCCTTCCTCCCGGCTGTAGCCCACGCAGCCCTTGGCTCCCAAGGTGAAGATCACAATGGGCGGACCCATCTCCCACACCTCCCGGCAGTTTGCCTCGTAGTTCTCCTCCCGGCCCCGGAACAGCACCTTGTAGAAGAACTCCGACGCGATGAAAGCGTCGATCATCCCGATGTTCTCCATCATCTCTGTGGAGTAGGAATCCGCGTCCACAATGATCTTCGCCCCTGCCTGCTTGGCCTTTTTGGCTGCCGCCATGGCCACATGGGTGACGTGAGAGATGAAAAACCACTGGCACTCCTCCAGAATCTGGCCATCCATCTCCTCCCAGCTGGGAGGAGCCGCGCTGCCGTGGCGGTACACAATGCTCCGGCCGCTGGTCTCCCGGTCGCTGAGGACGATGGACAGGGAGGTGGTCTCCCCTTCCCGCACCTTCATCCCCGTGACATCGATCCCGTGGCGCTCAAAATCCCGGATACAGAACTTTCCGTAATCGTCGCTGCCCACTGCTCCCAGCATGGCGCATTTCGCCCCCAGGCGGGCCGCCGCCACCATTCCGGAGGCCACTTTGCCTCCTCCCTGCCAGCTCATGGCGTTGATCCCCGTACCCCCATTGGGCTTGGGGAACACATCCACGTTCACCGCCAGGTCCACACAGGGCATGTCGTACCCCGCAATTTCAAATTTCTTCAACACAATTCCTCCTAAAAGCCTCCCCGGCCTTTAAAATGAAAACTTGTTGGGATTGAGCAGCCGCATCTTTCCCCGCACAAATTCGATGGCGTCCTCGGAAGCCTCCGCCATCAATCCGAACAGGTTCCCCTTGGACTGTCCCTCCCCGATCTGCTTCTCCAAGCTCTGGTAGCAGGCACGGAAATACTCTGTGGCGATGTTGAACTTGCTCATCCCCAGCCGCACGCTTTCCTGCAGCTGCTCGTGGGGAATGTCAGAGCATCCGTGAAGCACCAGCGGGATGGGCAGCGCTTTCCGCAGCGCCTGAATCCGGGGGAAGTCCAGATTGGGCGTCTGGATGTAGGCGCCGTGGGCGTTGCCCACCGCCACCGCCAGGGATCCGCACCCGGTGCGCTCCACGAAATCCACAGCCTGTTCCACGTTGGTGTAGTGGTCCGCGTTGACGATGTCATCCACGTTGGCGCCGGACCCCACATGGCCCAGCTCCGCTTCCACGTCCACGTTGAACACCTCCGCGGCCTTGACCACCGCTGCGGTCAGCTCCACATTCTCCTCATAGGGCAGCGCCGAGCCGTCCACCATCACCGAAGGGAACCCGTCCCGCACGCCGCCCACAGCGATGCCGTACCCCGCCGAATGATCCAAATGCACCCCGATAGGGACCTCGGACCGCTCCGCGAAATCCTTGGCGATGGCGGCCACATGCTTGAGGGCGATGTACTTGTCAAACCCCGGGTAGAACTGGATGATCACCGGAATTCTCTCTCGGGAAGCGGCCTCCGCCACCCACTTGATGGTCTCGTAGTTGAACACGTTCACCGCCGCCACTCCGTAATGATGTTCCGTGGCATGGCGGAGAAGCTCGTTTACTTTTACCAGTGGCATAATGTTTTCTCCCCTTTCTCAGTCCGCGGTCTCCGTATTGAAGAACAGCGTGTAATTGGGCAGGCTCTGGGTAAATTTCCGGCTGGCCTGGTCAATGGCCTCATAGTCCTCCGGCAGGAACTTCCAGCCGGAAGCCTCCAGATTTTCCCGGGCCTGCTTTCCGTTTTTCGCCCCCACGATGGGCGCCGTGATCCCCGGCGTCTGCAGCAGCCAGGCGATGGCTCCCTGGGCGGGAGTCTTGCCATACTTTTCGCTGACCTGGGCCAGCACCTCGGTCACCTCCAGGCACCGGTCGTAGTTCTCCGGTTGGAACAGCGCCGCCCGGGAACGGCCGTCGGTGAACACCGCGCCCTTCTTGTACTTTCCGGTGAGCAGTCCCTGGGCCAGGGTGCTGTAGGGGATCACCGAGATGTTGTTTTCTCTGCTGAACCCCAAAAGCTCCTCGTCATACCTCCACAGCAGGCTGTAGCAGGGCTGGATCACATCCACCTGGCCATACTTCATGGCCTCCTTCATCTCCTCCAGGGAGAAGTTGGACAGCCCGATGGCCCGGATCTTTCCCTCTCGCTTCAGCTGGGTCATGGTCTCCATCCGCTCCTGGATAGACACCTGCTCCTCCGGCACCGGATAGTGGAGGAAATACACGTCCAGATAGTCCGTGCCCAGTCTTTCCAAACTGTCCTCGCAGGCCTTGATCATCTTGTCGTGAGCCATGGAGGGCTTGAACACCTTGGAGATGATCCGCACCTTGTCCCGGCCGATCCGTCGGGCAGCTTCGCCCACCACTCGTTCCGACCGGCCGTTGCCGTAGATCTCCGCCGTGTCAAAGGTGTTCACGCCGTTTTCATAGGACACCTCCAGAGCTTCCAGAGAGCTTTTGTCCTCCGTCTCCCCAAAGTAGTCCCCTCCCATGGCCCAACAGCCCAGGATCAGCTCGGACACTTCCACGTCGCTCTTTCCCAATCGTTTGTACTCCATAATCTTCTATACAACTCCTTTCAAATCAAATGGCTCTCGCCATTGAGTTTCCCAAATAAGTCTTTTTTCTTCCCGTCAGCGCTCCCGCCCCTGTTTGGGGGAAACGTGGAAATACTGCTTGTACGCCCGGGAAAAAGCGTACACACTCTCGTAACCCACCAGCGCGGCCACATCCTTCATCTTGATGGCCGGATCCTCCTCCATCAGCCGCTGGGCCTCCCGCATCCGCACAGACACCACATACTCGGAAAAACTTTGGTTCATCTGCTCCTTGAACACCCGGCTGAAATAGCTGTAGCTCATGGACACCATTTCCGCCACTTCGTTCATGCTGATCTCCCTGTTGTAGTTGTTCTCCACATACTTGGTGGCGGTGGAGATGATATAGGAGTATTTGTTGGTGGAGGTTTGGAAGGCCTCCTCCATCTGCTCCAACACCTTCCGCAGATAGGCCCGCATGGCGTCGAAGGTGGGAAATCCACTGAAATGGGGAAGCGGCTCCAGCTCCATGTGAAGGGCCGAGGCCATCTCCTGCACCTGGGATCCCCAATAGGTGTAAAAGCTGCGGATTTCCTGAGGGAAGGGCTGCTCTTGGAAAAACTGGGGGCAGAAAACCTTTTCGAGCCACTGGTAGATCTGCGCGAAATTCCGGCTTTGAAACGCCGCGTGAATCCGAGACTGGTACCGGGGAAGCTTGCTCTGTCCCATCTCCTGATGAGAGGCGAAGCGGAGGACCACAGGCTCCAGCAACCGATAGGCCATGGTGTACCGGGCTTCCTTGTAATACGTGCCATAGTCTTCCAGGGAGTCAAAGGGCCGGCTTACCGCGAAACGGACGTCCACGTCTTTGACTCCGCAATAGGCCCGGCACGCGCTCAGGCGCTCCTCCACCGGCCCGGTCTGACGGCCCTCCGAGTTGACCAGCAGCACAACGCCCCGATGGTCCCCGCGCACTGGGAACAGCGCCACGCCGTCCCCTGTCTTGCCGCCGCAAAACTCCAGAATCGCCTGGCCCACCTGGTCCCCCTCGGTCCCAAACTGCCAAGCCACCCAAAACACCGGGTAGGGAAATTCCATGGGCGGGGGACCTTTCCTGTCTCTCAGCCAGGCTCCCAGCGTCTCCTGATCGTTTTCCCGGCCCCGGTCCTGCTCCTCCTCCCTGCGGCGGAGATTCTCCGCGCATTTGAGCAGCACCTCCTGGATCTGCACCAGTTTCACCGGCTTGAGCAGGTAGTCCACCACGCCGCTGCGCAGAGCTCCCCGCATATATTCGTAGTCGTCATAGCCGCTGAGGATCACCAGCTGAATGTCCGGCCGTTCCCGGTTCACCCTGTCCACCAGCTCCAGCCCCGACTGATAGGGCATCTGGATATCGCTGATGAGCACGTTGATGGACTGGCTGTTGAGGATCTCCCAGGCCTCCTGGGCCGAGTGGGCGATCCACACTTCCTTCACCCCCAGCTGGGTCTCCTGGTCCACCATCTCAATTTTCCGGCGCATGGCCGTACACAGAAGCGGATCGTCGTCCACGATCATAATCGAAAGCATCCGTTTCTACCCCTTTCCCTGCAGTCAATCCTTTGTCTCATTTTCCTCGCCGGATCCCGCAGCGCCCTCCAGGGTCTGCAGGATAAACATGCTGGTGTAGCGGCCTTCCCGGCTGCGCAGCACCAGACGGTCGTTGGAGTGGGAGAAGATCTGCAGCCGGTCGTTGATATTTTCCAGCCCGATGCCCCGTTCCTTTTCATGGCGCAAAGCTGTGGCGTCGTAGGGCTGAGAGAATTTCCGGTTCATCTCTTCCACCTGCTGAGGGCTCATCCCCTTGCCGTTGTCCCGCACCCGCAGGATCAGCCGGTTCCCTACCTTTCGGGCGCTGATGACGATCAGCCGCTCCTCCTCCGGCGCCTTTCCCTCGAAGCCGTGATCAAAGGCGTTTTCCACAATAGGCTGGAGAAGGAACCGGGGAATGGTGATCTGGCGCAGTTCTTCCGAAGCGTGAATCCGCAGCACCACGCCGTCCCCATACCGGCATTTTTGCAGGTTCACGTAGTTCCTCACATGCTCCAGCTCCCTGTCCAACGGCAGGGACGTGGTGGCCGCCATGGTATTGTAGCGGATCAGCTGGGCAAAGTCGCAGATGTAGTCCGCTGTCTCCACCTCCCCGTCCAAGGTCAGCTTTCCGGCAAACATGTCCAGGGTGTTGTAGATAAAGTGAGGATTGATCTGCAGCAGCAGGGCTTTCAGCTGGGCGTCCTTGTAGGCCGTCTCCTTCTGGATGTTTTCTCGTATCAAGGTGCGCATCCTGCCCAGCACCTGGTTGAACTGGTCTCCAATGGTGCCGATCTCGTCCTGCCGCTCCACCACCAGTTCCCCGCCAAAATCGGAGACGGCGATACGCTCCATATCCTCTCCATACCGGCGCAGTCTGGCAATGATGGACCGGAGCATGGAGAAGAACAGGTACAGGAACAGGAACGACAGCACCCCCATAAAGACCAGGGTGAGCAGAGAATTCTGCTGTAAAAAGCCGTGTTCCGCCGCGGGGAGAGCCACGCCCACCCGCAGGGGCAGCCGGTCGATGTCGGTGGAGAAATACCGCACCGGGCCTTGGTAAACCGTGTCTTCAGGGAACTGGAAATCCTGGTCCACCTGAACGTTTCCAAACCGGGGAATGTTGTTCTCATCCAGCAGGAACAGGGCTGTTCCCCCTTCCTGGGGCCTGCTGATCTCAAAAAACAGCGCTTGCGCACGCATCTTCGCCAGCACAACCCCCTCGTTCTTGTATGCGGACGAGGTGATGGGACACAGGTAGTAAAGCACCTCTTCTCCCTCCTCATCCGACTCGTACCAGATCCCTTCGCTTTTGCTTTCCACCAAAGACCAGGGAACCTGCTCGGGAACGGAGTCGTAGTGATACACGGTACTGTACCCCTCCGGGATGGATTCGTTGCCGGTGAGAAGATAGATCCTCTCAATGGGCGGGGACACCGTGTTTCCCGCTCCTTGCAGCAGGGGCAGCACGGTCTGGGTGTACTCTTCGTAGGAGAGCGCCCCGGCGTAATCGTGGGACAAAAAGGAGGTCAGCCGCTGGTTGGAGCACAGGACCTCCACCAACATTTCCACATGGTCCAGCTTCTCCTCCACGTCCCGGGTCATCATGCCCAGCAGATATTGGCCGTTCTGGGTGAGCTGCTGATCGTACTGGACGGCGTAAGAGGCAAAGTTGCACACCAGCAACAGGGTAAACGGAAACGCGATCAATCCCAAAAAACCCAGGATGACCTTGTGCGAAATTTTCAACCGGCTCAGCCACCGTCTCACCTGCGTTTCCCCCTTTCCAGGATCCGCCTTCCTCCCTTTGTACACAACTTCTAAAAAACGCTGGACTTTTTCCCCATTATCCATTATATTTATTGTATCAGAAAGAATTCCCTTTTTCTACGCTTTTCGCAATTTTCACATCGATTATTTAAATCATCTTAAAAAACGGAGGAATACCCATGGAAAGCCTCTCATCTCTTCGAAAGATCCTTTCTTCCCGACGCCTCCGCCGTTACGGACTTTTGCTTCTGGGGATGACGGCGGCACTGTTCCTCTTTTCCGCCGCTCTGTCCTCTTTTCTGCATCAGGGAGATCCCCCCTTTCAGGCACTCGCCTCTCAGGAAGAATCACCGGCTCTTCACTGGACCTTCATCACCCCCTACGGGGAGGAAGATCCCTCTTACCGGGCCATGTTTCCCTCTCAAGAGGAGTGCGCTCAGCGGGCGGGCATCCCGGTGGAGATCACCTACTGCGCCATGGAAAAATATCTGAACATGACAGCGGCAGGCATGTCGGCGGACGTGGTCACCTGCTGGTACACAGACCCCAACTTCAAGCGCCTGGAAACCTCCCGATCCGTGTGGTCCCTGCAGGAGCTGTTGGACCAGGAGATCCCCGGCTTCGTGCTGCCCGAGGATTTCATCCAGTGGTGCGGTAATTTTCAAGGCCATGTGTACGCCTATCCCCACACCCCCACCATCCTCTCCGTGGACGATTCCGCCACCTCCAATACCGTGATGATCGCCCGGAAGGACTTGCTGGAGCATTTTCACTGGGACAGCCAGGATTTTGCCTCCAAAGACAGCGTCTTGGAGCAGCTGAAAACCATTCGCAAGGCAACCAATCAGGTGATCCCCTGCTATTTGGAGTTCTCCTGCTTGCAGCAGATGTTTGGCGTTTCGGCGGAGACCGCCACCGGCTGGCAGGACACCTTTTTCCACGCCGGCACCCTGGAGGCCCTTCAATACATGAACACCCTTTACCGGGAACGGCTCCTCTCCCCGGATGTTTTCACCCTCAGCGAAGAGACCTTGCTTGGCCAGCTGGGCCGAGGAGAGCTTTTCCTGGTGTCCTCCCCTCAGCTGGGCAGTCTCCTTTCCCGGCTGCCGGAAGATCACCCCATTTTGGAGCAGTACGTGGAGGTCACTCCCATCCACTCGGATTCCGGCCGGAACCCGGCCTTCGCCAACAACTTTGACGAACAGTATGCTTCAACGCTGTTTGTGAAAAACAGCGTTCAGGGCCAGACACTGGCCCGCCTTTTGGCGGGATTTTACCTGGAGAACATGGAAGCCACCCAGGAACAGGCCCAAGCCTTGCGTGCCGCCGGAATGGGGGACCTGCTGGAGGGAGACGTTTCCTACAGCCCTTTGGGGTTGGAGAGTGCCTACACCGTACCTGTCACCCATTATGAGATCCTCTTCTCCCACTATTCCAACACCCGCCTTGCCACCGTGGCCGATCGGAGAAACACGTATCTCCAGACCCAGGTGGTCAACATCGTGGAGGATTGCACCCCCGAGGAAGTGGCCCAGGTCTACCAAAGCGTGGTGTGGGAGCTGCAAAGCGGCGACTACCGCATCTTGCAGGACTGGAAACAGAGCCGCTATGAAAAGGCTATGGATATTTTACAGGCACAATCGTCTCCTGTCCAGCCTTCTTAAGGAACAAAATCTCCTTTTCTGGGCAAAGAACGCGCCTTCCAACGGCAAGCTGCTGGAAGGCGCGTTTTGATTGCCCTTGCCTCACCGCAGGTCCGCCACGGCCTCTCGCTCCCGGGCAGGGGCACTGAGGGAGGCGCTTTACCCTCTGTTCTTTACGAAAGGTCCTTCTTCTCGTGGAGCCCCTGCACGCTGTGTTTCATCTCGCCCTGAACAGGCACGATGGGAGGGGGATTGCCGAAGGTGGTGTCCGGGAAGTTGAGGGGCGCCGCCCATTTCACCGCGTTGACGATGACCTTCTGGATCTCCGGCTGGTGATAGATGGGGAACACTTCGTGGCCGGGCCGGAAATAGAACACCTTGCCCTTGCCCCGGTGCCAGCAGCAGCCGCTGCGGAACACCTCGCCGCCCTCGAACCAGCTGATAAACACCTGCTCGTCAGGCTGGGGAATGTCGAACCGCTCGCCGTACATCTCCTCGTGGGGGATGATGATCTTTTCGTCCAGACCCTCCACAATGGGATGACTGGGATCCACCACCCACAGGATCTCTTTCTCGCCGTCTTCCCGCCACTTCAGCTTCCAGGTATCCGTGCCGCACAGCTTCTGGAAGATCTTGGAGGCGTGGCCGGAGTGGAGCACGATCAGTCCCATGCCGTCCAACACCCGGCGGTAAACCTTTTCCACGATCTCGTCCGCCACCTCATGGTGCGCCATATGGCCCCACCAGATCATCACGTCCGTGTTGTCCAGGACTTCCTGTGTCAGGCCGTGCTCCGGCTCCCGCAGGGTAGCGGTCCGGGCCTCAAAGCCCGCCTGGTTGAGAAACTCCGCGATGCACCCATGGATGCCCTTGGGATACACTTCCGCCACTTCCGGAAACTGCACCTCATGGAGGTACTCGTTCCACACTGTCACTCGAATGGCCATAAGTCTTTCAAACTCCTCTCAAAAAATGTCTGGGCTTCTCACTCGCAGGGAAGCCACTTTTCCTCTTCCGCCGAGCGGATGATCACATCCAGCGCGTGCTGGATCCGGCAGCCCTCCTGAATGGTGGCGGCCATGCCGTCGCCGCAGTCGTTGAGAATGTCGGCGAAGGACTGCATCTGGTCGGTCTTAAAGCGGTCCGGGATGGGCAGCTTGGTGTAGATTCCCGAACGGTCATAGGGGTAGCCGAAGCACACTTCCAGCTCATCCACGCCGGGAGTGACGTCCAGGCTGTAGACCAGTCCGCCCTTGCTGCCGTAGATCTCCATGCGCTGGTAGTTCCCACGGCCATAGGCAAAACGGGTCACGGAGAAATTGGCGGAGGTCTTTCCGTCCATCTCCATCAGGTAGTGGCAGAAGTCGTCCACGTCCACAGGTCCGTAGCCTTCCCCTTCTTCCAACCGACGCTGCTCCACATAGGTGTCCACATGGCCCACGGCCTTCTTGTAGTCCTTGCCTGTGACAAAGCTCACCAGGTCCAGAGCGTGGCAGCCCAGATCGCCCAGGGCGCCGGTGCCGGTCAGTTCCTTCTGATATCTCCAGGAACGGGGCAGATCATAGGAGGGGCCGCCGCCGCCCTGCAAATACTGCATGTAGACGTGGTAGATGTCTCCCAACAGACCCTTTTCCACCAATTCCTTGGCGTAGCGGGCAGCCGCCTTGAACCGGTAGGAGAAGCAGACCATGTTCTTCAGGCCCTTTTCCGCGGTCATCTTCGCCAGGATGTCCGCCTCTTCCGCGGTGAGAGTCACCGGCTTCTCCAAGCAGTAGGGCTTTCCCGCCTCGATGGCCGCCTTGGCCACCTCAAAGTGGGCGTTGTTGGACGTGGAGATGTCGATCACGTCCACATCCGGACAGGCGATCAGGTCGTGGTAATCGGCAAAACAGTGGTCTTCGGCGATGCCGTACTTTTCCCGGGCATAGGCCATCCGTTCCGGCTTCAGGTCGCACACGGCCACCAGCTGCAGGTCGGGACTCTTCTCAATGCCGGGGAGATGAACGCCCCGGGAAATCCCGCCGATTCCCACGCTTCCCACGCGAAATACTTTTTTCTCCATAGAATACATATCCTCCCAAAAGTGTTATAAAATTCCCTAAAAGAAAATCGCGGAGTCTGAAGACTGGATCAGTCTCCAGGCTCCGCACAAAAGCTTTTCTAAACTACCGTGTGTTATGCTCGCTTTATCAGCCTGCGCTATTATACACGTCCAGAGCCTCCTGATAGATCTCCATCAACCGCTCCAGACCCATTTTGTTCAGCTGCTCCACATAGGCGTCCCACTCTTCCTCGATGCCGCCGTTGACGATCCACTGGGCCCAGCTCTCGTTAACATACTTGTAGATGTCCACAGTCAGGGCGGAGATCTCGTCGGCCTGCTCGCTGGTGTAGTTCACCATGGGATAGGGCTTCGCAACGAATTCCTTCATGATCTCGTCTTCCTTCAGCTTGGCGCCGTCGCCGCTGTCCTCGGGAAGAATGATCTTAGCTTCGAACTCGGGGCTCACGTACTTGGGACCATGGTCGCGAGGAGAAACTTCCCAATACCACTGGTCGCCGGTCTTCCCTTCGGGGGGATCCAGGAAGATCACGTTGCCGTCCTCGTCCTTATCCAGGACCACGCCATAGGGGCCCCAGTAAGACTGGACAGAGATGTCGTCGGTGGAGAAATAGTCGGCCCAGCGCATCGCCACTTCAGGATACTCGCAGGCGGTGGTGATGGTGAACTCGTTCCGGGAATAGGTGATGGTCTGGTCATTGCCGCGGATGTAGCGGTCCCCGTTGGGGCCTGCCAGAGGAGGCATGGGCACATACTCATCCTGGTGAGGCTGAGTGCCGGAGGTAACTTCCCAAGTGATGCCGGTGCCCACCAGGGCCACTTCCTCGTTCTTCATCTTGGCGTCGGCCATGGAGCCGTCCTGGGTGATGAACTCGGGGTCCATGATCCCCTCTTCGTACAGCTTGTGGAAGAAGGCCACAGCCTCTTTATAGCGCTCGTCTGCGGGGATAAAGACCGGCTTTTCGGTCTCCTGATCCAGGGCCAGGAGGTTCTCTTCCAGGCTGTCGGTGATGCCCCAGGGGTTGATGTAGCGGATCCAGTCGAACAGGTTGGTCTTGGCGCTGCCCGTCAGCGGGATTTCATCGGCGACGCCATTGCCGTTGGGGTCCTTCTCTTTAAAGGCCTTCAGCACTTCATACCACTCGTCCACCGTGGTGGGCATCTCCAGGTCCAGGTTGTCCAGCCATTTCTGGTTGATGAAGGGGGTGTCACAGCCCTTGGGACGCAGGGGCTTTTTACCGGGCAGGGTGTAGATATGGCCATCCGGGTTGGTGACCATCTTCTCCATGGTGGGCTCAGCTTCCCAAGCCGCCTGGATGTTGGGGCAATACTTCTCCACATACTCTTCCAGAGGGATGAACAGGTCCAGGTTGGTGGCAATGTCCATGTCCTTCAGGGAGTTGCTGCCGAAGAAGACGTCGGGCAGGTCGCCGCTGGCCAGCAGCAGGGATTTCTGCTCGGACCAGTCAGCGTCGCCGGCATACTGCCAGTTGATGATGACGTTGGTATCCTCTTCCATCTGCTTGAACATAGCGTTCTCTTTCAGATCGGCCAGGTTGGCGCCCTTCACATACAGGAAGGTCAGTTCCACAGGCTCGTTGACGATGGGCAGACCCGTCTCATTGAAGTTGGAATCTGTCGTTTCCGTGGTCCCGGAGCTGGTGCCGGAGGTATCTCCGCTGCTGGAGGTCCCACTGCTGGTGGAGGATCCGCCGCCACCGGTGCAGCCAGCCAGAAGAGAGGCTGCCAAGGTCAGGCACAGCAGAGCCTTAGCCACGCGTGTCCACTTTTTTCTCATGTTCGCATCTCCTTACATATGAATATATTTTGACTGTAAATCCTTGGGGCATCGTCCCAGGCAACGTCACAAAGGAAGATCATCCCTTGATGGCGCCGATCATCACGCCCTGGCTGAAGTACTTCTGCACGAAGGGGTACACACACATGATCGGCACGGTGGTGATGATGATGACGGCGTATTTCATCAGGTTGGCCAAACGCATGGCCTCCTGGGCAGCCAGGCCGTCGCCGGCGCCTACCAGAGACTGGTTGGTGATCAAGATATTGCGCACCACCAGCTGCAGGGGTTTTAGATTCTCGCTGCGGATGTACACCAAGGCGTTGAAGTAGGAGTTCCACTGAGCCACCGCGATGTACAGCGCGATGACGGCGATGACCGCCTTGGACAGCGGCAGAGCGATGGCGAAGAAGAACCGCAGGTTGCCGCAGCCGTCGATCTGAGCGGCGTCCAAAAGCTCTTTGGGAAGGCTGGTGTCAAAGAAGGTACGGGCCACGATGATGTTATACACCACCACGGAGAAGGGAAGCACCATGACCCAGAAGGTGTCGTACAGGTGGAAATCCCGAACCGTGAAGTAGGTGGGGATCAAGCCGCCGTTGAAGAACATGGTGAAGATAAAGAAGAAGGTGATCAGCCTGCGCCCCACCAAGTCCTTGCGGGACAGGGAGTAGGCCGCCGAGATGTTCACCAGCAGGCCGATGAAAGTGCCCACCACGGTGTACAGAATGGTGTTGAGATAGCCGGTCCAGATGTCCCCATGGCGGAACAGCTCTTTGTAGCCGTCCACGGTGAACTGGCTGGGCCAAAACCACACGTTGCCGTTGGAGACCTCCGAGGGGCTGCTGAAGGACGCGATGATGATGAAGTACAGCGGGTAGGCCACCATCAGCAGGATCAGCCCGCACAGCCCATATAGTAAGATGTTGAAGATGATATCTTTATTGCTGAGTTTTTGCCCTTTTGATTTTGTCTGTGTCATAGGATATATCCGCCTCTTTCCCCTAAATTTTTCAGTACGCCGCTGACCATTACCACAAGCTGGTATCTCCCAGCTTCTTGGAAACTCCGTTTACCAGGATCAACAGAACAAAGTTGACGATGGTGTTGAACAGGTTTACAGCCGCGGAGAGGCTGTACTGGTTGTTGATCAGGCCGATCTTGTACACGTAGGTGGAAATCACTTCGCTGACCGTGGTGTTCAGGGGATTCTGCATCAGGTAAACCTTTTCGAAGCCCAGATTCATCACGTTGCCTGCGCGCATGATCAGCAGGATCACGGCGGTGGGGATCAGGAAAGGCAGGTCGATGTACCGCAGGCGCTGGAACTTGCTGGCGCCGTCCACAGTGGCCGCCTCATACAGGGAGGGGTCAATGGCCGCCAGGGCCGCAATGTAGATGATGCTGTCCCAGCCGGCGTGCTGCCACACGTCGCTCCACACATAGATGTGCTGGAAAGCGCTGGCCTCGCCCATGATATTGACAGGGTTCTGAATGCCCAGCAGATGGGCCAGATTCCCGTAGATGCCGTTGCTGGGGGAGAGCAGGATCAGCATGATGCCCACCATGACCACGGTGGAGATGAAGTGGGGCAGATAGGTGACCACCTGCAGCACCTGCTTAAACCGCTTTACCCGGATCTGGTTGACCATCAATGCCAAAACGATGGGGAAGGGGAAGCCGGCCACCAGACTATACAGGCTCAGCGTCACCGTGTTCCAGATCAAGTTCTTGGACTGGAAGGAGTTGAAAAAGGTCTGGAAATTTGCGAAGCCCACCCAGGGGCTGCCCTCAATGCCGACCGAAGGAGTAAAATCTTTAAAGGCGATTTGCACGCCGTACATGGGAATGTAGTTAAAACAGAACAACAGCAAAACCGCGGGGAGCAGCAGCAAATACAGCCCCCAGTTCCGCTGGATCCTCATACAGGTATGTTTCAGATTGCTCTGCCAACTCACCTGCTGTTTTCCCACTGCTTTTCCTGTCATAAACCTCATCATCCTTTCTCCATGGCACCTTAAACAGTCCCAGGTCTTCCCGCCTGCGGACTTTTCTGCCCCTATTATAGGGAACGTGCTCCGCAAACGAAATGGCTTAATTTATGATTATTTAACGTTTTTTATTAACCTTTTATTCATATTTGCTTTTTTATGGGCATAATGCCGGAACCCCACCTCGGTGTCATTGTCCGGCTCCTAAAAAAATAAGATAATTTCGCAATTTTTGTTTAAAATCCCTCTCCCCTTGTGCTACAATGAACACAGCACCCTGACGCCGAAAACAGGATTTGAGGCGGAAGGCCGGCCAAACCAGAGAACCTCCGGGACAGTCCCGGTCTTGTTGCCGTGCCTTTCAGGGCGCGGCGTTTCTTTTTTCCAGGAAGGGAGTGCTGCATGTGGAAACGCGGATCGCCGTCATCGGCATTGTAGTGGAATCGGAGGATTCCGTGGAGGCCCTCAACGAGATCCTTCACGACTATCGGGAGCATATCATCGGCCGAATGGGCATCCCCTACCGGCAGAAGGGGCTGAACATCATCAGCATCGCCGTGGACGCCCCCCAGGATGTGATCTCCGCCCTTTCCGGGAAAATCGGGAAGCTGCCGGGGATCAGCTCCAAAACCGCCTACGCGGGGGTGAAAAAGTGACCCCCCTGGCCCTGGCGGAAGCCCTGGTCAAGGACCACACCCTGGAGGAAGGGGAACTGAGGGAACTTCTGTCCCGCCGTGACCCGGAGGTGTCCGCCTACCTGAAAGACCAGGCCCGGCAGACCGCCCTTTCCCGCTACGGAAACCAGGTGTTCGTCCGAGGGCTGATCGAGTTTACCAACTACTGCAAAAACGACTGCTACTACTGCGGCATCCGCAGAGGCAACCGGAACGCCCAGCGGTACCGGCTGGACAAGGAGGACATTCTGGCCTGCTGCGACCTGGGGCACCGCCTGGGCTTCCGCACCTTTGTGCTCCAGAGCGGAGAGGACCCCTGGTTCACCGATGAGCGGCTGGCGGAGATCGTGAGGGAGATCAAGGCGCGCCACCCGGACTGCGCCGTCACCCTCTCGGTAGGGGAACGGAGCCGGGAGAGCTACCGGTGCTTGAAGGAGGCCGGGGCGGACCGGTACCTGCTCCGCCACGAGACCGCCTCCCCCGGCCACTACGCCAAGCTCCATCCCCCGGAGCAGACCTTTGCCCGCCGGATGGAATGCCTCTCCGTCTTGAAGGAACTGGGGTACCAGGTGGGGGCCGGGTTCATGGTGGGGTCCCCTTACCAGACGCTGGAGGACCTGGCCAGAGATCTGGCGTTTCTCAAGGAGTTCCAGCCCCACATGGTGGGGATCGGGCCTTTTCTCAGCCAGCGGGACACCCCCTTCCGGGACTTCCCCAACGGCTCCGGAGAACTGACCCTGTTTCTGCTGTCGGTGATCCGCCTGCTGCTGCCGGGAGTCCTGCTGCCCGCCACCACCGCCCTGGGCACCCTGCTGCCCAACGGCCGAGAGGAGGGCATCCTTCACGGGGCCAACGTGGTGATGCCCAACCTGTCCCCGGAGGACGCCCGGGAAAAGTACACCCTCTACGACAACAAGCTCCATTCCGGCGCGGAGGCGGCGGAAAGCCTGGGGCTGCTGCGGGAGAGCCTGGAAAAGATCGGCTATGAGATCCCGGTGTCCCGGGGAGATAGTTTGATCTGTTAGTTGGGGCCTCTGCCCTTGCTATATATCACCTGACGGGAAAGTGTTTCTGACCCAAAAGAAAGGATTGATTCTCTATGTACAACCCCAAATCCCTCAAAGCTGAGGAATTCATCGACCACCAGGAGATCCTGGACACCCTGGAGTACGCGGAACAGAACAAGAACAATGTAGAGGTCATCGACGCCATCCTGGAGAAGGCCAAGCTGCGCAAGGGCCTTTCCCACCGGGAAGCCTCTGTGCTGCTGGCCTGCGACATCCCGGAGAAGATCCAGGAGCTGTACGCTTTGGCCGAGCAGATCAAAAAGGACTTCTACGGCAACCGGATCGTCATTTTTGCGCCCCTGTACCTGTCCAACTACTGCGTCAACGGCTGTTTGTACTGTCCCTACCATCAGAAGAACAAGCACATCCCCCGGAAAAAGCTGACCCAGGAAGAGGTGGAAAAGGAGGTCATCGCCTTGCAGGACATGGGCCACAAGCGCCTGGCCATCGAGACCGGCGAGGACCCTGTCAACTGCCCCATTGAGTATGTGCTGGACTGCATCCACACCATCTACTCCATCAAGCACAAAAACGGTGCCATCCGCCGGGTGAACGTGAACATCGCCGCCACCACCGTGGAGAATTACCGCAAGCTGAAGGAGGCGGGCATTGGCACCTATGTTCTGTTCCAGGAGACCTATCACAAGGAGAGCTACGAGCACCTGCATCCCACCGGCCCCAAGAGCAACTACTGCTATCACACCGAGGCTATGGACCGGGCTATGGAGGGCGGCATTGACGACGTGGGCCTGGGGGTGCTCTTCGGCCTGGAACTGTACCGCTATGAGTTCGCCGGGCTGCTGATGCACGCCGAGCACCTGGAGGCTGTCCACGGAGTGGGACCTCACACCATCAGCGTGCCTCGGGTAAAGCACGCCGACGACATCGACCCCGACGAGTTTGACAACGGCATTGACGACGACACCTTCCTGAAGATCTGCGCCTGCATCCGGGTGGCGGTGCCCTACACCGGCATGATTATGTCCACCCGGGAAAACCAGTCCGTCCGGGAGCGGGCGCTGCATCTGGGCATCTCCCAGGTGTCCGGCGGCAGCCGCACCAGCGTGGGCGGCTACACCGAGGAGGAGCGTCCTCACGACACCGAGCAGTTCGACGTCAGCGACAACCGCACCCTGGATGAAGTGGTGAAATGGCTGATGGAGCTGGGATATATTCCCTCCTTCTGCACCGCCTGTTACCGGGAGGGCCGCACCGGCGACCGCTTTATGAGCCTGTGCAAGAGCGGGCAGATTCAAAACTGCTGCCATCCCAACGCCCTGATGACCTTGAAGGAGTACCTGATGGACTACGCCGCCCCGGAGACCAAGGCCATTGGGGAGAAGCTGATCCAGGCGGAGCTGGAGAACATTCCCAAGGAGAAGGTCAAGGAGATCTGCAAGGACCACCTGGAGAAGATTGAGCAGGGCATTCGGGACTTCCGGTTTTAAGCCGGGTGTCCCCGGCGGGACGATTCGCGCTATGGGGCGGCGGCTACGGCCGCGCCTGTGCTGACAGCCAGCGCACGTCCGCGCCGTAGGCGAGCAAAAGTTTTTAGTCAAGTTTTTTTCAAAAAACTTGTGGGGTTTGGGGTGAAACCCCAAGACCTTCCAGGGGTGCGGGGGCGAAGCCACCGCCTTCCCCTACTCCAAAAAAGGGGGGACGTACGTCCCCAAAATCTCTTACGCATGGTAAGACAGGCGAGACCAAATCCCCAAGGTCTTCCTGGCATTAGCAAGCGCAAAGGCTTGCGCGAAAACTTTTCGTTTCCGGCACAATACATTCGATTCGACCAGTGAAAGGAGGCACTGCCACCATGAGCTTAAACGACACCCCCTCCGCTGAGAGGGTACACATCGGCTTTTTCGGCCGGAGAAACGCGGGCAAGTCCAGCGTGGTCAACGCTGTGACAAACCAAGAGCTTTCCGTGGTGTCCAACGTGAAGGGTACCACCACCGACCCGGTGATGAAATCTATGGAGCTGCTGCCTATGGGGCCGGTGGTCATCATCGATACCCCTGGATTTGACGACGAGGGCGCTCTGGGAGAGCTGCGGGTGAAGCGCACCAAGCAGATTCTCAACCGCTCCGACTGCGCCGTGCTGGTGGTGGACGCCACCCAGGGCATGACCCCCGCCGACCGGGAACTGGTGGAACTGTTCCGGCAGAAGGACCTCCCCTATCTCATCGCCTTCAACAAGAGCGACCTGGCCGCCGCTCCCGCCCTGGAGGAAAACCAGCTGGCGGTCAGCGCCCAGACCGGGGAGAACATCCAGGAGCTGAAGGAGCGCATTGCCCGCCTGGTGAAAACCGGGGAGGACTCCCACCGGCTGGTGGGGGACCTGCTCTCCCCCGGGGACCTGGTGGTGCTGGTGACCCCCATCGACAGCGCCGCCCCCAAGGGACGGCTGATCCTGCCCCAGCAGCAGACCATCCGAGACGTGCTGGACTCCGCCGCCGCCATCGTGGTGAAGGAGACCGGCCTTCGGGACGCCCTTCAAAAGCTGGGGACGAAACCCCGCATGGTCATCACCGACAGCCAAGCCTTCGCCCAGGTGAGCCGTGACACGCCCAAGGACATTCCCCTCACCTCCTTCTCCATCCTCATGGCCCGGTACAAGGGCTTTCTGGACGCCGCGGTGGAAGGGGTGGCCGCCATCGACCGGCTCCGGGACGGGGACCGGGTGCTCATCGCCGAGGGCTGCACCCACCACCGCCAGTGCGAGGACATCGGCACGGTGAAGATCCCCAAATGGCTGAAAGAATACACCGGCAAGGAGCTTTTGCTGGAGCACTCCTCCGGCCGGGACTTCCCCGAGGACCTTTCCCCCTACCAGCTGGTGATCCACTGCGGCGGCTGCATGCTGAACCAGCGGGAGATGGCCTACCGGCAGAAAACCGCCGGGGACAGCGGGGTGCCCTTTACCAACTACGGCATCACCATCGCCCATTTGAAGGGCATTTTAAAGCGCAGCGTGGAGCTGTTCCCAGACCTGTACCGCCTGCTGCCCTGAGTGTCTCCGTTTTATGACAAACAAAAAAGGCATGGTCCCTTTCGGGCCATGCCTTTCGTTTTGGATTTTCAGCGATTTCTTTAAGCCAGCTCGCCGCGGACCGGGCCAAACTTGATGGGGAACGCGGAGTTGGAGTTGACGTCCACCGTGAAGCCGTTGCCGTCTTCATCAAAGTGGAAGTTGATCTTCTTGGTCAGGCAGGTTTCAATCCAGCGGCAGACCACCTGGAAGGTGTTGTCGTCTTCCCAATGGCCGCTGGTGCACAGAAGCTGGGTCTGGTCGGCAGGGGCCTTCACCACATTGGTGATGCGGCCGCCATAGGTAGGTACGCGGACAGGCACCTGCTCTCCAGCGGGAGTGGTGATGTTCCACACGCAGCCGTAGTTGTCAAAGTCGAAAGAGCACTTTGCCACCTGGATGATGTTGGCGCGACCCAGGAAGGAGTGCGCTTCGGGGGACAGGAAACCGGACTCCACTTTGAACTTCTTCCCGTTGATCTTCTCGATCATGGGGCTGAAGGGACGGTAAACCGGGTTGGGCACATTCAGGCGGGCCAGCTTGTGGAGCAGGTCGCCGTGAGCCTTCTCGTCCTCGGCCAGGTCGTCGTTGCCGATCTTCTCCAGGAAATCTCAGGTGAGATCCAGGGTGTTCTGGGCCCAGTGGGCGCCCACAGCGGTCTCGGTGATGGAGATGATCATGTCCTGCTTGGGGCACACAATGGTGAACTGGCCCATGGCGCCGTCGGCGCGGTACACGCCCTCGGGCTTGCACATCCAGATCTGGAAGCCGTAGCCCAGGAAGTTGTCGAAAGCTTCCGGATTGTTGATGGACTCGGTGGCGGACTCGTTCTGCAGGGAGGTGGCCAGCTTCACATAGTCCTCCGCCAGGATCCGCTCGCCTTCCCACACGCCGCCGTCCGCGTACAGCTTCATCAGGCGCAGGTTGTCTTCCAAGGTGGCCAGCAGACCGCCGCCGCCAGTCTCCATGCCGTCAGCCATGCAGTACCAGCGCAGGTTAGAGGGGTCGATGCCGATCTTCAGGAACAGGTTCTCGGTGAGGAACTCATGCAGGCCCTTGCCGGTCTTCTTGCGGACGATGGCGCCCAGCATGGTGGAGCCCACAGAGTTGTACATAAAGGTGGTGCCGGGCTCGTGGTTTACCGGAATGTGCAGGAAATCCCGGATCCAGTGCTCGGAATCCCGGGGCATCTCGTCCATGCCGCAGCCCATGCACAGCACATCCCGAACCTTCAGCTTCTTCAGGTTCTCGCTGGGCTCTTCGGGGGACTCCTCGGGGAAGATGTCAATGAGCCGCTCGTCCAGCTTCAGAATGCCCTGGGTGTAGGCGATGCCCACCGCGGTAGCCGCGTAGGTCTTGGTGTGGGACTGGAGGCCGTGGCGCAGGTTGGGCGCGTAGGGAGCCCACCAGCCTTCGGTGCAGATCTTGCCGTGGCGCATGATCATCAGGCCATGCATCTCGGTGGTGCTGTGCTCCAGGGTGTCGATGTAGTGCAGGATATCCTGGCTCTTGATGCCCACCGTCCGCAGCACCTCCCGGATCATGGATACCACCAGTTCATGGGCGGTCATGCCGTACAGGGACAGGTAGGGAGTCAGGTCCATGAAAGCCTCGTCGATGGAGTAGACGTGGATGTCCTGGGCGGCCAGGTATTTCAGGTAGATTCCGTAGATCTGGGAGGACACCTCCAGGTACCGGGCCATCCGGGGCATGGCGGTGATGTATTCCACCGTCTTGCCTGTGGTGGCCTTGATCTGGGCCAAGCGCTCCTTCACCTCAAAGAGCCGGGGACGCCCCGGAACTCCCAGTGCCTTCAGGCTGGGGGACACCGCCAGGCAGATGGTGCCGTCACTGCGGCTCTCATCCGCCACCACCAGGTTGGTGGTGAGAGGGTCCAAATCCCGGTCTACACACTCCACCGAAGCGTAATAGATTTTTAAGTCAATACAGGCGTACTGTCTTTGAGAACCTGGCATGGAATCACCTCACAACCCGAATGTACGTTCGCTTTCTTACAAGCAAATTATAGAACATATATTCGTTATTTGCAAGACCCAGCATATGGTATTTGATATATAGACACATATTTCAATCGCGCATGATGGAGTACGCAACGCAAAAGGGGGGAGGATCACGTCCGGAATGACGGTTGGAATCGGTAAGAAAGGAATCCTAAGTAAGAAAGTGGGTAAAAAATCAACACAAAAAAAGGCCGCTCTCACATTGGTGAGAACGGTCCTTTTCAATTTAGAACATTGCCCTTTCAGGCTCTTGTGATTCTGGGAATGGAATCGTTTCTTCGGACTCAGCAGAAGGATTTGTTGTGATTTTGCCATAATTGGCCGTCAACCAAGCCAGATAGTAGGCCCGTGTCATTAAGATCAGTTCGCAGAACGGAGACATTCCCATGCTGATGACCACATGGTTTTCAGGATGTTTTCCAAACCGGGGAACAATCAGACCTTTTTCATCTGCTTCTCCAGGTCCACTGTCTGCTACCAGGAGAAAGTCAGCCTTGCTGCCAGGAAGCAGTTGAAAAACCCGCGATAGGCTTTTCCCATCCGGACGGGGCCTACCTAGTTTTTGTAGCTTCTCAGCAGAGGTTCCTCCCATACACTGGTATAGCGGAGCTCGGTCATCTTTCTGCTTCTTTTGTTGCAAGCGCATATAAAGCTCTCCAGACTCCGCCTGCCGGCATAGCTCCAGCAGTTCGGCGCAATCCAAGTAGATCTGCACCAGGTTAGTTTGTCGTTCACCAGCTGGCCTACTGAGGTCATAGGTGGCAAATGTCAAGTGGATTTTGCCAATAGGAAACCCATCGCTCAGACTCTCCACGAAACAACCTTTCGCGTCTTTTCGAATGATTTGACTGATATTTTGTTCCTTACTCACACCTTCCCCCCCAAACCTTCCATAAGCCTCTGAAGAAATGCTTTGGCTATCTGCAGATTTTGTTGGAACTGAGGCATAAAATTCTGACTGGTGTGATAGGACAGATAAAGGCGCTCATATACTACCGGACGGGCAAGGATTGCAGTGGCAGCGGAATTAATATTCTCCAGCTGACGGAACCATTGCGTAAAGATCGCCATTGACTCACTCCACTCCAAATAAAATGAATCGTCCACAGGAATGTTGAAACTATCCAGCCATTCCCGGACCGTATGTGTTTCAGAATTATCCCCGCAAGGTGGACGATCAAAAATGTAGAGAATTCCAGGTACAGGCTTCCCTGTTTTCGGGTCAAAACCATGGGCTCGACCGATAGGAAACATAGCGCACACTGTAGGCTTTGCCTCATGGATACGGCACTTGTTCCTCACCAAAAAAGGGCACCGCATCGTAGGCCCTTCTGGCAAAAGGCGAACAATTGGCATACGGGAATCTGGTCCCGTATATACCTCACAGTAATGCTCTACCACGTCCCGGGGTGATTGCTTCAGGTATCTTGCCATACGGAACAAATCTTGAGGGTTAAGAAGAATATCCTCACGATGGATGCAGCATTGTCCGCACTGGGTACAGTGAAATTGAAAAGGCTCGTCCACGCCAATTGTTATGTTGTCCAAGTTATCTAAAACATGTTGCAATCTTGGATCCATTAAAATCCCACCTGTTTTGTTTTTCTAAGAATTCGCAATGTCCAGGCCATATTTTCCATAGCCTGGCATAATGCCGTGCTGAAGCTGTTCCATTCTTCCAGAAAGATCTGCATAGCATTCGCATCGCACAGGCAGGCGTCCTCTGGAAGAAAGACTTCGTAGTCTTCAGAATCCACGCAGTCGTATGGCAGGGAAAGAATTCCTTCCTTTACAGGGATTAGGTATGTTCCCATGTGAACGCCGTCGGAAATAGGATATGGCCAGCACAGGTCATTGTGGTATGTTTCTTGATATTCCTCGCAGAATTCCATGAGTGAAGTGTGGGTGGAACCATGTTTCTTCAAATAGGCCAGAAGGTCGTTTTGGGACTTCAAATCCTTCAAAGCCACCCGGACTCCGGGCAACTGGAGGGTTGGAGTCAGCGGACTTTCTGAAACACAGGAGTGGAAATCCAACAACCAGATGGCTTCTTCCGTGCAATACTCATGGACCCAATCACCGTGGAGAACCTGTTTCAGCATCAGACGGGACAACTCCATACCCACTGATCTGCAGCCGGTTCCTTCTTGAGGGATGGTTTCCTCCCAGGTTGTCTTCGTCGCAGGCACGGACCGTAACAGTTGTTCCAGTTCATGCAAGGAGAATTTATAGGTATCCGAGTAAAGAGTCCAGTAACTGTCATCCTCCCATCTCATCTTGCAAGAGATTTCTTTGTGGAGTACATCCTCCACCAGATTTTGAACCAGTTCTGCAGCTTCCAACCAGGTCAGTTTTTGGGCTGGATGCAATTCATTCATGCGGATTGCTCTCCTTTCACGCAATAGGGCTCGTAATAGACGGTATCATCCACGTCCGGCTGATACACACCAATGTAGACATTCTCTCCCGATTTCTTTTCCCGGTTGAACTCCACAAAGCAGATCAGTTCCTCTGGATGCCCTGCTCTGGAAAGGTACAGGTTGATTCCAGGGTAGTCTTCCTGAGAATAGGCCACCGCTGTCAGGCGGCTGCCATCCGGTAGGGTGATCTTCACATGAGGGGGCGTGTTTTTCATATTGCTCAACTCGCCCCCCTTTCCCAGAGAACTGCCACAACCCGCAGATGATAAACGGTATTTTGTGTTTCAAAGGTGACTTCTGAGGAAGAGAGCTGATCAACCCACAGGACAGGAGTAGTTTGTCGGCAGCCATTTGCTTCCCGGATCACAGCAGGGTACCCCCGACGAATAGGCTGCAGAGGCATTCCAATGATAGTCGTTTCTTTCTTTCGCATAGCTTGTCCTTTCCAAGTAATAGATGTTTTTCATATTGCTGTGAAGGCCCTGAAAATCATGTTCTGATCTGAAATGGTCTCTGTCCCGGTGAACCCGCAAACCCATGAATATGATCCTCCATGCTCACGAACCTGGGATAACGCTGTTGCTTTTCACGTTCTTGGAACAACGCCAAACTCATAGCTTCCCAGGCCATAGCGGAAAAACTGGTGCGATAATGTTGCGGCCAGCGGAACCATTTCTCCACTGCCATAAGGTACCGGAAAATCACCACATCGTAGTAATCCTCCATGGGCAGGCCATTTGCTTGGAGAAAATTGAGTACCAAAAAATGGTGATCCTCCGCCATTTCCCGTTCTTCTGGCTTCAGCGGACGGAGCTTCAAACGGCAAATCGATTGCCTTTTGATGTTGGGACGAAAATGCTTTCCAAGCTGTCTTTTCTTGATATTGATATGTTTAGTCGCACCCACGGTGCAGTCCTCCTTATTAGTAGATTGGTTGATAGATTTTGCTGTAGGCGTCCCATTGCTGAGACAGAGAGTCCAGCTGCTGCTCATCTGTGGTATTCATATCCAGGACCACTGCGTCTATCCGCTGGTCGGAGCAGAGAATGTCAGTCACCTTTCCCTCCTGTACGAGGATGATGACCTGCTCTCTCTCCTTAGGCATGGTGGAGGTCTCCTCGGCAGACGGCCAATGGATCTCCGCAGGGATTTCGTGACATTTCCCGTCCTGAAAAAACCAGCGCCAACGGCTTCCATCATCACTGAACATACTGATGAAGCTGCCTTCCCGAACCCATGGGGCAATAGCGGTCAGCATCTCTCTCATCTCAGAGAGAATGCAGCCCTCTATCTTAATGTCTACCAGATTCCCCATTTCGTCCAAGTTAAAGCAGTAAAAGGCATCTGGCAGGAAGCGATGGCTTACAGCCATCACTTTTCCGGTACTTTCCGCGGGTACGTAAAAATTGCAGTTTGTCTTTTTGATATACGAGCTCATATCGCATACCCCTTTCTGAAGAATTCTATGAAAACGGGGTAGCCAACGGCTCCCCGGAATAAAAAGTGGGGGAGCCTTGAGACTCCAATTTATATAAAAAAAGCACCCAGAGAAACTCTGAGTGCTTTTGGTGGCAAAGCCAAATGGAAGGGGCAGAAACCTCGCGCCCTTCTTCCTATTTCTGTGCCTCTTGGACAGAGGCAGAAGACGTAAAAAAGCGCCAGAAAGACAAGACTCTCTGACGCTGTGTTACAAAGAAACTGTCATTGCTCTTGGCAACGGGGAAACTTTACAAAGTAACTATACCATGTTCTCAGTGGGAATGCAAGAGAAAACTATTCTCGTGATAACTCAGCAAATATAGATGTGGTCTCAGTTACGCCTCCTTCCAAAGTGAAGCTGGTAGCCAAGGATGCTGAGACTTTGCTTCGCAAACTCCGGCGATCCACGCCCAGGAGAGCAAGAAAGCTGCCCGTGAGAAAGCTAGGGCTGTGGTGGAGGAGCTGTGCTCCATGAAACTGAAAGAGGCTGCCAAGATGTTGGAGAATGGCATTGAAGAAATGCTGACATACTGCGACTTTCCCAGCGAACACTGGACGTGTATCCGCACCAATAATGCCGTTGAACGGCTGAACCGGGAGATCCGTCGCCGCACTCGTGTGGTGGGCCGTTTCCTGGATGGCCATTCTGCTTTCATGCTAGTCTGTACCAGGCTGTGTCACATGGCCAATAACCCAGTGGGGCAACAAGAAGTACATGAACATGAAGCATCTGGAGGTTGCCGTTGAGGATGCCTCCATTGCTGGCTGACTTCATTCACAACAGAGTCTGCAAACTAAAGTGCGAAAAATTCTTGACACGACCAGTCTGCAAACTAAAGTGCGACAAATTTTAGACACAACCTTCCTTTTCTTTCCTTTCAGTTAACTTAAGGCTAATTATCCAAGCAAAAACAAGAGAAACCTCGGAATGTTATCCGAGGCCAGCCTGTAGAAAAACCTGCTCCGGCAATTAAGCCAGAGCAGGTTTTTTGCTTG
>CAJMOH010000033.1 GCA_905215055.1 uncultured bacterium | reverse complement strand
GTACGACAACGAGAACTCCTACACCAGCCAGATGGTCCGCACCATCAAGTACTTCGCCGAGATCTAAGTCCGTGACCGGACTGGACAAATCGCGCCTTGGGCCGCTCGCTGGCGCTCGGGCTGTGTAAGCCTGGTAGCGTGCGTGCGCGTCTTACAGCTGGTTTGGAAAAAGTAGTATGAAATTCTGCCGGGGTTTCCGGCAATCCCCTCGGGACAAGCTCCCGGGGGGATTTTGTATAAGAAGGAGGCAGGTATGGCGGGCATTACCTATCAAGAGACAAAAGGCTTTACAACGGCGGAGCTGGAGAGGCTGTTCCTCTCTGTGGGCTGGGATTCAGGCCGGTACCCGGAGCAGCTGAAACGGGGGATGAAAAACTCCAGCCAGGTTATTTCCGCCTGGGATGGGGATAAACTTATCGGCCTGGTGCGGGGCCTGGACGACGGGGAGACCGTAGCCTTTCTCCACTACCTGCTGGTGGACCCGGACTATCAGGGCCAGCATATCGGCCAAGAGCTGATGGAGCGCATTTTGGAGAAGTACCGGCGGATGCTTCATATTAAGATCATGCCCTCTGACCCCAAAACCATCCCGTTTTATGAACGGTTCGGTTTTGCAGCCGGCGGCAGCTATACCGCCATGGAGTTGAACCAGATGCAGTAAAAAACCAGGGGAGCCGCAAGGCTCCCCTGGTTTTTTATTTCTCAAACCGCCGCCCGTGGGACAGCAGCACAGCGTCCGTCACCCGCACCTGCAAAATGATAGTGGTCTCGTCGGCAAAGTTGTTGTGGCCGTTGTCAATCCAGCTGGCAAAGGCTTGGCGCAGGTGGGCGGCCAGGGCCTTGTTTTCCTCCCGGCCAAACCACCCCAGGCTTTTTGCCGTGCCGTGGCAGGTGAACCACTCCCCGGAAAGGGCCACGGTGGGGTTGTCCCGTATTTCCTTCATTTTTCGGGACAGGCCATGGGTGATGATGTAAAAGCATCCCTCTAGATAGGTGGCGTTCACCGTCCGCACGCTGGGTATGTTTTCCCGGCAGGTGGCCAGAGCCATTAAGGCGTCGCCGCCAAAGCGATCCCTCATGATTTCCTCGGCTTCTTGATCCCAGTTCATTCCGTGTCCTCCTCGTCCTGTTGAAATAAGATCCTGAGCATCCGCTCTGGGTGGTCCAGAAAGTCTTTGGTGATCTGATAATGCTCTGTTTCCCGATAGTCCACGGGATGGATCGGCCCGTCCCCCAGCAGCAGAATCTCTCCCTTGGGATAGGCCATCAAAATGGGGGAGTGGGTGGCGATCAGCAGTTGGGACCCATCTTCCACCAGCCGGTGGATTTCCGCCAGCAGGGTCAGCTGCCTGGCGGGGGAGAGAGCGGCCTCCGGCTCATCCAGCAGGTAGATGCCCTGTCCCCGGAACCGGCTGTGTACCAGGCTGAGAAAGCTTTCCCCGTGGGACTGGTGGTGAAGGGACCTGCCGCCGTAGCCCTGGAGGAAATCAGAGGGGGAGGACAGGCCGCTGTCCGCCAGCCGTTCCACCTCTGTGGCGGTGTTGTAAAAGCTTTCCGCCCGGAGGAAAAATCCGTCCTTGGGGCGGTAGGGACCCCGGTGCAGCCGCAGGTAGTTGTACAGTCCAGAGTGGGTGTCCCGGGTGGAGAAGGAAAAGTTCCGGGAGCCGCCTTCGGGATTAAACCCCAAGGCCAGAGCTGCCGCCTCCAGCAAAGTGGACTTGCCGCTGCCGTTTTCCCCCACCAAAAAGGTGACGGGCTGGCGCAGCTCCAGCAGGGAAAGCCCGGCAATGGCAGGAATGCGGCCCAGATATTCGTCCTCGCCTGTAAAGTCTCCCTTCAGGCGCTCTATGGCGTTGAGGTACATCGCTGGCCTCCTTGCAGAAAAAGCACCCCAAACGGAGTGCTTTTTGTCGTGTTTGTGAATGATCGAACTCAGTTGAAGTCTCAAGGCGCGTGGGCGATGGGAGTGCGGCGGCACGCCTTAAGGGTTTTCCAGCCCTGTCGCGCTGCAAACGCGGGCTGTTCGGTGGGAAAATTTCACTTTGCTTCGCGCCCTTAGGCGCGTGCGCGACAAGGGTGCAGCGGCACGCTGCTATTCGTGGCGCAGCGCGTCGATGGGATTCAGGTTGGCGGCTTTGATGGAGGGCAGCAGGCCGAAGAGCACGCCGATGGCCATAGAGAACAGCACAGCCAGGAAGATAAACGGCACGCTGATGGCCACAGGGGCTTCCGTCAGCCGGGAGACAAGCTCCGCCATGCCGATGCCTGCTCCCACGCCCAGAATACCGCCCAAACTGGTCAGCACAGCGGCCTCGGTCAAAAACTGCCACAGGATGCGGCTCTTTTTGGCGCCTATGGCCTTTTTCAAGCCGATTTCCCGGGTGCGCTCCGTCACCGACACCAGCATGATGTTCATCACGCCAATGCCGCCCACCAGCAGGGAAATGCTGGCAATCCAGATCAGCTGCTGGTTGGTGGCGTTGGACAAATCCTGCAGCTCACGGGCCTGCTGGAGCACGTCCTCCGCCCGGTATTGAATGGTTTCGTTGGAATGCTCCGCGTTGAGCAAGTCCGCCACCTGGGTACCCACCTGGCTCATAGCCTCTGTGCTTGCGGCCCGCACAGCCACCTCCTGGGGCTCGTCATAGGCAAACAGAGAGGGCCAAATGGCGTTGGGGAGAAAGACCTTCCCCGAGGTGGAGCTGGACATGTACAGGTAGTAGTCGTCAATGGAGTTGATCACCGGCTCAAACTGGTTGCTCTCCTCCACCACGCCAATCACCACCAGGGCCGTGGAGGCGTACTCGATAGTCTTGCCAATAGGGTCCTCGCCCTGGAAAAGCTGCTCGGCGGTGTTGCTGTCGATGATGGCCACCGGCCGGTATTCCTTAAAGTCCGCCGGAACAAAGGTGCGTCCCCGGTCAATCACATACCGGCAGGTGGAAAAGTAGGAGTTGTCCACGCCCAGCACCTCGCAGCCGGAAAGCTCCCGGTTGCCGTAGTAGAAGGAGTTGTTGTAGCTGGTACGGCGGTTGTAAACAGCGGCCTCCTCCACCTGGGGAAGCTCCAGAATTTCCTGGTACACATCCTCTGCCACAGGGGAAATGCCCTGTGGCATGCCCTCGCTTCCCACGTCGTAAACATAGTCATAGTCGGTGCGGTACAGCTGCACCCGCACCACGTTGTTTCCGGCGCCAATCAGATTTTGCTTGATCTGCTCGTTGGTCCCCTTGATGGTGGACACAATGGAGATGATGGACGCGATGCCGATGATAATGCCCAGCATGGTGAGGAAGGACCGCATCTTGTGCGCCCATATGCCCTGAAAGGAAAGGCGGATATTCTCAATCATGGTACCTCATCCTCCCTTTCCTCAATAGTAGACGGCGCCGTCCATGGTGCCAACGGAAATACCTGCGCCACCCGAAGCTGTTCCATCCTCCAGGCCGCTTTCAGCGGCGGAGCTTTCCGCTCCCTCCTCTGGGAAGGGCGGGTCCTCCGTTCCATCCACCAGGGTCCGCACGCCCTCCTTCACATCCGCTCCATAGGGGAAGGCAATGTAATCCTCGGCAGTCAGGCCGCTGATAATCTCTACATAGCTGCCGCTGTAAATGGGCGTTCCCAGCTCCAAATACTGCTTGACCAGGCGGTTGTCCCGGCCGGCCTTCATCACATAGCTGCCGCCCTCATCCTCCCGGATATAGGCGTTGTCCAGATACAGAGCGTCGGTGTCAGCGCTGCCTGTCACGTTCAGGGTGATGTCCAAATACATGCCGTTGGTCAGTCCCTCTGGGTTTTCCACCACAGCGGTAAATTCATACTGAGAGCTGTTGGGATTTCCCGTGCCGTAGTACATGCCGGAATTGCTGTCCAGAGGATACTGGGAAATCTCCGAGATGGTGGCGTTGTAGCTCATGCCGTTCTCATAGCTCATGGCCGTGACCATATCTCCCACATGAACGCTGGTCAGCAGGCTTTCGCTGATGCTTCCGGTGATGGTGTACTGGCCCTGGCCGGAGACCACCAGGAAGGGGGAACTGGACGCCGCCGCGCTGTCCACGTCGATCAGGGTGCGGACCACGCCGTCAATGGTGCTGCGTACCGTGGAATTTTCCAGGGCCAGCTTGGCCTTTTCCAGATCCAGCTCGGCCTGCTTGACCTGCAGCTGCAGGTTCTTGATCTCCTGGCGCTTTTCCTTGATGAGCTTTTTCAGCTCGTCCTTGGTATAGCCCATATCGTTGTAGTTGTTGCTGGGAGTGGGGGTGGGCGTGGCCTTGGCCTTAGAGCGGGCCTCAAAGACCTCCGCGATGGATTCCAGGGTGTTGTCGCCGGTAATCAGATCGGACACCTGCAAGCTGCCGGAAAGGTCGTTGCCGTCCAGCAGAATGGAGTACAGCAAATCCCCATAGTTGGAATTGCCCTCCCGCACTTCCAATATCGCGGCGAAGGGAGAGGTCAGCGTGTCGTCTGGAGAGGGAGTGGCGCCCGAGCCGTCTCCCAGCAGCCGCTGGAGAAATCCCTGGCTGAGAACACAGTCCTCCGTCACCAAAAACACATAGGGGTCCTCCGAAGAGCCGCTGCCCTGATAGGGCTTGGAATCCGCGTCCAGCCGGCTGTAAAGAGTCACGTCTGCCGGCGGAACCGTGGGGGATGGGGTGGGGGTTGGTTCAGGAGTGGGGGTGACAACAGGCCCCACAGGGTCCTGGGGATCCTCTGGATCCTGGGGCTTGGGCGTGGAGACGGGAGTGGTGTTTTGCAGCTTTTTCAGCTCGTCCTCCGCGTCATCCACAGCGATTTCCGCCTGCTTCACGGCGATGTCCTTGCCCTCCATATCCAGCTCCAGGCGGGTCTTGTCATATTGAATCAACGGGTCCCCAATGCTGACCTGCTGGCCCTCCTGCACATAGATTTCCGAGACCGTCTGCTCAGAAGAGGGATAAATCTCTTGCAGGGTGTCGCTGCGGGCTGTTCCCGAGGAGGTCATTTGATCTCCCCAATAGGTGGTGCTCACATACATCATGGGCAGCACGTTGACCGTTTTCTTGTCAGACTGGTACTGTATGAAAAACCAAAGCCCCAGGACAATGCCCACCGCCAGCACAAGGGAAACGCTGGCGATGATGAAACCTTTTTTGGCTTTTTTGTTTATGCTCATGGGTCGCTCGTTCCTTTCCGGGCGGTGGGCGCGAGGGCCGCCGCTCAAAACTCCGTGCGGGGAATCAAGGGATGCTCCGCAGTTTCGCTCCGGTCACGCTTCGGCCGGGGAAACAGCGCTCCCAGGTCGGTGGGGATCGGCGCGCCAAAGCCGCCCAGCCGGGGCTGCTTAGAAGCCGCCGCTGGCCGCGCGGTCTCCCGAACCGCCGGCCGCTGGGACGTCTGCCGCTGCTTTGCGGGAGCCGCCGCTGGGGCAGCTTGAGCTTGCGCGGAAACAGGCTGAACCGCCGGCTTTGGCATTCGGGCAGGCCCTTCCTTGACAGCGGGCCGGGGATTTCTCAAATCCTGCCGCAGCGGAAGGGAGCACTCAATGAGAATGGCAGGCTGTCTGGGCTTTCGCTGAACAGGCAGCGCCTCCCGCACAGGGGGCCGGGCAGGGGCCTTTGGCGCCTGGGGAGCCTTGGCGGGCTTTTTCCGGGCAATATGAAATTCCTCGGCGGGGATAACGCCCTCGCCAAGACCAGAGGGCTTTGCCGGAACAGCTCCGCTTTCCGCCGGGGCGCTTCCCGCCGGGGTGGCTGTGGGCTGAGCTTCCAGCAGCCGTCCGTCCCGGATGTGGAGTACCCGCCGGGCGTGGGCGGCGATTTCCGGCTCGTGGGTAATCATCACAATGGTGACGCCCTCCTCGTTGAGCTTTTGGAAGATCTCCATGATCTGCTCGCCGGATTTTGTGTCCAGGGCGCCGGTAGGCTCGTCGGCCAGCAGCACCTTGGGGTTGTTCACAATGGCCCGGGCAATGGCCACCCGCTGGCACTGACCGCCGGAAAGCTGAGTGGGCTTAAAGTGAATCCGGTCTCCCAGGCCCACCCGCTCCAGAGCTTTTTGGGCAATGGCCTGGCGCTCCTTGCGGCGCACGCCGGCATACAGCAGGGGAAGCGCCACATTGTCCAAGGCCGACTGGCGGGACAGCAGATAGAAGCTTTGAAACACAAAGCCAATGCTGTGCAGCCGTACGTCAGACAGCTTGGAGTCGCTGTTTTGGGCAATGTCCTTGCCCTCCAGCAGATACTCCCCCGAGGTGGGACTGTCCAAGCAGCCAATGATATTCATCAGGGTGGTTTTGCCCGAGCCGGAGGGACCCATAATGGCCACATACTCTCCCTCGTCCACAGAGAGAGAGATGTCCTTCAGCACTGGCACGTCCAGCTTGCCCTGGGTGTAGGTTTTGTAGATGTTCTTCAGCTCCAGCATCATCGCGCCAGGCCCTCCATGGGGGAGCCTTCCAGCTCGGCGGCTCCGTCCTCCACATATTCCTCCCCGTCAGAGACAGCGCCCTCCTCTGTGCCTACCTCCGGCACAGCTTCCATGCCGGGGTCCACGGCGCCATCGTCCAGCAGCATGCCGCCGTCGGCGGAGCCGTCAGCGGCAGGGTCCTCCGCCGGCACCTGGGTGATGTCCGAGGTGGTGGGGTTGCCCTCTTTCAGATCCTCTTCGGGAGTGGCAATGTAATCCTCTTCCGTCAAACCGCTCTCAATCTGATAGCGGTCGTCGTCCGTGTCGTACTCGCCCAGAATCACGCTGCGCTTTTCCAGGGCGTTGTTCTCGTTCTGTGCCCAGACATAGCTTCCGTTTTCATCCCGGACAATGTAGAAGGCGGGCAGCCAGAGCCCCTCCGGCACGGCGTCCATGCCCAGGTCGGGCTGAATGTACACATGCTGGCCCAAAATCAGCCCGTCCCGGCTGGAAAGGGTCACATAGAAATTGTACTTGGAGCTTTGCTGGCCGCTGTCTGTGCCGTAGTAAATCACGCCGCCGTTTGTGTTGTCGGTGGTGGGCTCTGTCTCAATGGTGTCGATCACGCCCTGCCACACCTGGCTGTCGTCTACGCGGGAGTGTACCGTCACCTCCTGGCCCTGATACAGCGAGCTGATATTCAGCTCGGAAACAGTCCCCTTAATGCGGAACTCGCCGGAGGACAAGATGCTGATAAAAGCCTTCTGCTGGCCGGTGGCGTCGGTGGCGGGGGTTTCATTGATCTCCTTGACCACGCCCTCTACCTCGCTGTAAATTTCCGCGTTTTGCAGAGAGTCCTCCAGCTTGTCGATGTCCTGCTGCTTCACCTGAGAGTTGTACTCCTCGGTTTTAATTTGCAGCTCTACCGACTGAATCTGCACGGTGTAGTTATATTGCTCATCCTTGCTGGCGTTTTTCTTCTCGTCCTCCAGATCATCCTTCTGGTTTTTCAGGGTGGTAATCCTATTGGAGATGTTTTCCAAATCCAGCTTGGCCTGATCCAGATTCATCTGGATTTCCTGGGTGTCATACCGGAACAAAGCGTCGCCGGGAGTAACCTGGTCGCCCTCGGAGACATAGATTTCCGCCACGGTCTTGGTGTCGTCCTTCTGGATTTCATAGGTTTGCTGAGGCTCTACCACGCCGGAATAGCGGGGAATAGCTCCCGTGTTCAGCCCGGCAATGTCGGCGACGGACTGTACATATACCGGCGCCGCGCTGGAGGCGCCCCACACGTTCCGCAGCCAGAAAAACCAAAGACAGGCAGCCGCTGCCGCCAAAAACAGCACACAAGCCAGAGCGATCCAAAGGGGTTTTTTAGAGGTATGTTTCATGGCCAAAAGCTCCTTCATTCCATAGGAATCCACATTCCTATTCATTATACCTGATACAGCTGTAATTAGCAATGGTTAAATCCACTTTTTCCTGTGGGTTTCTGACCGCGGGCCCACAAGTTTTTGGGGATTTTTCCCAACGGCTCCGCCACTTTTCCCTTGACATTTCACACTCCCTGCTTTTATAGTAAAAGCATCACAGATGACAAGGAGGAGGCGGCATGAAAGCAATTGCGAAGGACATCACGGAATTGGTGGGAGAAACTCCCATTTTGGAGGCCTCCCGTTTTGGGGAGGGCAGGGGGCTTTCCTGCCGGCTGCTGTGCAAGCTGGAGTCTCTCAATCCCGCGGGCAGCGTGAAGGACCGGGTGGCCCTGTGGATGATCCGGGAGGGAGAGCGTTCCGGAAAATTGACTCCCGGCGCCGCCATCATTGAGCCCACCTCGGGAAACACGGGAATTGGCTTGGCTGCCATCGGCGGCGCCAGAGGCTACCGGGTGATTCTGACCATGCCCGACACCATGAGCCAGGAGCGCCGGGAGCTTTTGAAGGCTTATGGCGCCCAAATCGTGCTGACAGAGGGAGCCAAAGGCATGGCGGGGGCCATTGAAAAGGCCCGGGAGCTGGCCGCGTCCATTCCGGGCAGCTTTATTCCCGGCCAATTTGAAAACCCCGCCAATCCGCAGGCCCACTATGAGTCCACTGGTCCCGAGCTTTGGGAGCAGTCCGGCGGGGACCTGGACATCTTTGTGGCTGGCACGGGAACGGGCGGCACCCTCACAGGGACAGGGAGGTTCCTGCGGGAGAAAAAGCCCTCTGTGCAGCTGGTGGGCGTGGAGCCTGCCGGTTCTCCTGTGCTGACCCAGGGAAAGGCGGGACTCCATGGGCTTCAGGGAATGGGAGCGGGGTTTGTTCCCAAGGTGCTGGACACATCTCTCTACAATGAGATTTTAGCTTGTACCGAGGAGCAGGCCTATGAGGCAGCCAGGGAGTTTGTCCGGAGAGAGGGGGTTCTGGTGGGGATTTCCGCGGGGGCGGCGCTGTGGGCGGCCTGTCAGGTAGGCGCCCGGCCGGAGAACCGGGGAAAGACCGTGGCGGTGCTGCTGCCAGACACCGGCGACCGGTATCTCTCCACGCCGCTGTTTCAGGAGGCTTGAATTATGGCGGAGGGAATCATGATTCTGGGGCCTTCTGGGGCGGGAAAAACAACTCTGGGCAGCTGTGTTGCCCAAAGGATGGGGTTCGCCTTTTTGGACATAGACGAATTTATCTGGAGAAAGGATACGCCAAAGCCCTTTTCTCTGATGTATTCCAGAGAGGAGAAAATCGCCCGGCTGCAACAGGCCGTCTCCCAGGCGGGGCGGTTTGTCATGGCGGGCTCTATGGATTCCTTCCACCAGCACTTTGACCCCTACTTCCGGCTGGCGGTGTACCTCACCGCCCCGGCGGCCCTGCGGGTGGAGCGGGTCCACCGGCGGGAGCTGGAGGCCTTCGGCCCCCGGGTGCTGCCCGGCGGGGACATGGAGGAGGACCATCGCCTCTATTTAGAGGACGTGGCAGGCTACGAGCTGGGCACCGGCAGCACCACCCAGCAGCGTCACCAGGTGTGGATAGACAGTCTGTCTTGTAGAGTGATATACCTTGACGGAGCAGCACCCATAGAAAGCAACACAGAAGCTATCTGCCAGGCGTGGTGGAAAGTGATGGAGCTTGTCAAAGAAACAGGAAAGTAGGAAAGGGAGCGGAGCATGGCGAAAAAGTTCTACGCGGTGAAAAACGGCAAAAACGGCGACGGTATCTACGACAGCTGGGAGGCCTGCAAGGCCCAGGTCCACGGGGTGAAAAGCGTAATCTACAAAGGGTTTCCCACCCGGCAGGAGGCAGAGGCCTTTCTTCGGCGGGCAGAAGCCTCCTCCCGTGAGGAGGACGCCCCGGAGAATCCCCAGCGGGAGGGCGTGGCCGTGGCCTATGTGGACGGCAGCTTTTCCGCGGAGACCAAGGAGTTTGCCTGCGGCGCTGTGCTGTTTTGGCAGGGGGAGCGGCTGCTCTTTTCCCAAAGGTACAGCGATCCGGGCATGGCGGACATGCGGAATGTGGCCGGGGAGATTCTGGGCGCCGTGGCGGTGATTCGCTACTGTCTGGAGCACGCTGTTCCCGCCTTGGAAATCCACCACGACTACGAGGGCGTGGGCAAGTGGGCCACCGGTCTCTGGAAGGCCAATAAGCCTGGCACCCAGGCCTATGCCGCTTTGTGCAAAAGGGCGATGGAAAGCCTGAGCCTGACCTTTGTGAAGGTGAAGGGCCACTCAGGCAACCAGTGGAACGACTTGGCGGACCAGCTGGCCCGCCGGGCCTTGGGAAAAGGCAAATCGGAAAAATAAAAGGGGAGACCGGACGGCGGTCTCCCCTTTTTTATGGATTAGGATTTCTTTTTTGCCGGTTTCTTTTTTTGTTCCATCTTTTCCCCGTTGGGACCAACTCCCGCCTTTTTGCAGAAGCCTGCCATACAGCACTTGCCGCAGTAGGCCTTTCGGGCGGTGCATACAGCCCTTCCGTGGAGGACCAGCCGGTGGCAGAAGTCGTTGGATTCCTCCGGCGGCAGCACGGCCCGCAGATCATCCTCCACCTTGACAGGGACTGTGTTTTTGGTCAGCCCCAGCCGTCCGGCAATGCGGATGCAGTGGGTGTCTGTCACCACGGCGGGCTTGTGATAGATGTCCCCCACAATCAGGTTGGCGGTTTTCCGGCCCACGCCGGGCAGCTTTGTCAGGTCCTCAATGTTGTCCGGCACCACGCCTCCAAAATCGTCCCGGATCATTTTGCACATGCCCAGAATGTCCTTGGACTTGGTGTTGTAAAAGCCGCAGGACCGGATCAGCTCCCCAATTTCCTCCTCCGTACCTTCGCAGAAGGCCTCCAGCGTGGGGAAGCGGGCAAACAGGCCGGGAGTCACCAGGTTCACCCGGGCATCGGTGCATTGGGCGGAAAGCCGGGTGGCGATCAAAAGCTGGAGGGGGTCCTGATATTCCAGAGAGCATACCGCTCCGGGATACTCCTGCTTCAAGGCCTCCACCGCCAGCTGAGCCAGTTCTTTTTTTGTCATGGAAAGCGCTCCTTCCCGTGGGTTTTGTCACATTCTGTCCCCTATTGTACTCCACATCGCCCTCCTTGGCAAGATGGACTCCCAGGGCTTCTGGGAAAACCGGCGGGCTGGGTGCGCTGGTTTCTTCTGGAGAAAAAGAAAGAGTTTTTCGGGAATCCATTGCCAGGGCGTCTTTTTTTCGGTATAATTGAAAAAAGCTCTGGGAATTTTACTTTGAAACTGGAAAGGAAGTCGAGCCACATGTTCAACGATTTGATGGATACCATCGGTTTTGTCGCCGGCGCGGACCCGGAAGTGGGCCAGGCCATGGAAAAAGAGCTGGCCCGCCAGCGCCGTAATTTGGAGCTGATCGCTTCGGAGAACATCGTCTCCCCCGCGGTGATGGCCGCTATGGGTTCGGTGCTAACCAATAAATATGCCGAGGGCTATCCTGCCAAGCGGTATTACGGCGGATGTCAATGCGTGGACATTGTGGAGAACATCGCCAGGGACCGGGCCTGCCAGCTCTTTGGAGCGGAGCATGCCAACGTGCAGCCTCACTCTGGCGCCCAGGCGAACCTGGCGGTGTATTTTGCCCTGCTTCAGCCCGGAGACACGGTGCTGGGCATGAACTTGGCCGAGGGTGGTCACTTGACCCATGGCTCTCCGGTGAATATGTCCGGCGCCCTGTACAACTTTGTGGCCTACGGCGTGGACCCGGATACCGGCCGCATCGATTACGGCAAGCTCATGGCTCAGGCCCTGGAGGTGAAGCCCAAGCTGATTGTGGCTGGGGCCAGCGCCTATCCCAGAGCCATTGATTTCGCCAAATTCCGGGAGATTGCCGACGCCTGCGGAGCGAAGCTCATGGTGGACATGGCCCACATCGCCGGCCTGGTAGCTGCCGGGGTTCACCAAAATCCTGTGCCTTACGCGGACGTGGTTACCACCACCACCCACAAGACCCTCCGCGGCCCCCGGGGCGGCATGATCCTGTGCAGAGAGGAGCTTGCCAAGGCCATTGACAAGGCGATTTTCCCCGGCACCCAGGGAGGTCCCCTGATGCACATCATCGCCGCCAAGGCCGTTTGCTTGGGCGAGGCCCTGCAGCCCTCCTTCAAGGAGTACGGCCAGCAGGTGGTGAAAAACGCCCAGGCCTTGGCCAAGGGCCTGCTGGATCGGGGCGTGAAGCTGGTTTCCGGCGGCACGGACAACCATTTGATGCTTATCGACCTGACCGACAGCGAGCTGACCGGCAAGGAACTGGAGCGCCGCTTGGACGAGGTGTACATCACCGCCAACAAGAATACCGTTCCCGGCGAGAAGCGCAGCCCCTTCACCACCAGCGGCGTGCGGCTGGGTACGCCCGCCGTCACCACCCGGGGCCTGAAGGAAGAGGACATGGACGAAATTGCCGCCTGCATTGCCCTGTGTATGGAGGAGGGCTTTGAGGAGAAGATCGACGCCATCCGCGGCCGGGTGGACGCTATCTGTCAAAAGTATCCCCTTTACGCGTGACAAAGGGCCTGGAAAATCACCGGCAAAGAGGCCGTCAGGAAGTTCCTGGCGGCTTTTTCATTCGCAAAAATCAAACGTTTGTTTGATAAAATTGCTTGCGCTTTTCTCCAAAAGATGCTAGAATAAACGTGATTTGAACAGATTTTTCCATGGAAGAAAAGGGAGGTGTTGACATGCCTGCGCCATTGGCGGACCGAATTCGTCCCCGCACCTTGGACGAGGTGGTGGGCCAGCGGCACATTTTGGGTCCTGACCGCGCTCTGCGGCGAATCATTCAGGCGGGCGAGGTACCCAACATGGTGTTTTACGGTCCCTCTGGGGTGGGCAAGACCACGGTGGCCTCTATCATCGCCCAAAACACCAGGCGCCACCTGGTAAAGCTCAACGGTACCACAGCCTCCACGGCGGACATCAAGGAGGCCGTAGCCAGCACCCGCACCTTTGAGGGAATCAACGGTGTGCTGCTGTATTTGGACGAGATTCAATATTTTAATAAGAAGCAGCAGCAGACCCTGCTGGAGTTTATGGAAAACGGCTCTATCACGCTGATCGCCTCCACCACGGAAAATCCCTACTTCTATGTGTACAACGCTATTCTAAGCCGTTCTACGGTGTTTGAGTTCAAGCCCGTGGAAAAGGAGGATGTTCAGAGGGCTGTGGAGCGGGCGTTTCGCGTTTTGGGAAAGGAGCAGGGCCGCCCGGTTTTGCCGGAGGAGGGCGTTTGCGCTCACATTGCCTCGGCCTGCGGCGGGGACGTGCGAAAAGCCATGAACGCGGTGGAGCTTTCCGCCATCGCCTGCGACAGCGGCGGCCCTCACATTGAAGTCACCCTGGAGGCCGCTCAGGAGCTTACCCAGAAAAGCGTCATGCGCTACGACAAGGACGGAGACGAGCACTACGACTTGATGAGCGCCTTTCAAAAGTCCATGCGCGGGTCGGACCCAGACGCTGCGGTTCACTACCTGGGCCGCTTGCTGGAGGCGGGGGACTTGCCATCGGTGTGCCGGCGGCTGCTGGTCTGCGCCTGCGAGGATGTGGGGCTTGCCTGGCCCCAGATCATCCCCGTGGTGAAGGCGGCGGTGGATTCCGCTTTGATGGTGGGCTTGCCAGAGGCCCGCATTCCTCTGGCGGACGCGGCGGTTCTGGTGGCTTTGGCGCCCAAGTCCAATTCCGCATACAAGGCTTTGGACGCCGCTCTTGCCGATATTCGGGCGGGAAAGGCGGGGCCTGTTCCCCGCAACCTGCAAAACAAGCACTACGATTCCGCGGAGGTGGAGCGCAAGGGCCAGTTTTACCAGTATCCCCACGACGCTCCCCATCATTGGCTGCCCCAGCAGTATCTGCCCGATTCCCTGCTGGGCGCCCACTATTTCGACTATGGAACCAGCAAGACAGAACAAAGCTTTCGGGCTTATTGGGACAAGATTAAGCATAAGCCCGGCGGAAAAGCTGTATGATGGACTAGAATCTCAAATTGAAAAGGAGGCCGACAGCCTATGAAACCCCTGGTTTTGGGAAATCTTTCCTATGGAATGTACGCCATTGGCGTCAAGGAGGGAACAAAGCCCAGCGCCTGCATTGTCAATACGGTGATGCAGATCTCCAAAGCAACGCCCTCAGATTCTCCCCTGGTAGCGTTGGCCATGAGCAAGGCCAATTACAGCTGCCGCTGCATTGAGCAGGAAGGGATCTTCTCCATTTCGGTACTCAGTCAGGACACTCCTGCCACTGTGATTGGCGCCCTGGGGTTTGTCTCGGGACGGCACACAGACAAGCTGGCCAATATCCGGCACAAGGTGCTGCTGGAGGGCGTGCCGGTCATTAAGGAAAACACCTGCTGCTGGTTTCTCTGCCGGGTGAAGGACTGTCTGGAGACACAGGATCAAATGGTGTTTGTGGCGGAAATCATTGCCGGAAGTGACGAAGCGGTGGGAGTTCCCATGACCTACAAGTATTATGTGGAGGAGCTGGGAGGGGCCTCTCCCAAAAATTCCCCCACTTACCTGCCTCCAGCCCGCACCTTTGACAAATCCAGCGGGGAAAGCTTTGTGTGCTCGGTGTGCGGCTATGTATACCGGGACCCCAACTTTGGTTTTGAGGAGCTGCCTGCCGACTGGACCTGCCCCGTGTGCAAGATGCCCAAGAAAGCCTTTGTGCGAAAAAAATAACCGTTGCTCTGTTCAGCCTGTGGAGAAAAAACCACTTGCCCGTGTGCTTGGGGCAGGTGGTTTTCTCTGTCTTTTCCCAAAATCCGCAGGAAATTATGAAAACTAATAATTTGTAGAATCTGTAAAAAATACAAAAAATTGTGCATATAAACAGGATGTTCCCCTCTATTTTGTAAATTTATGCGTCAAAAATGTATGCAAGTGTAAGAAACTCGTAAAGATTTCATAATGACTTCGTAACATATGGGCTTTAAACTCAGTACCGTTCCCCAGGCGGGCAAATAGGTGTCCGTGGCCCTGAGCGGGCGGGGACGAAAATCTACATTTTTAAAAAAGGGGAAACTACATCATGAAAAAAATCCTTGTTGCGATTATGGCTTTGACTCTGGCTTTGAGCATGGCTGCTTGCGGCGGCAACAACAACAGCTCCACCAGCACCTCCTCTGCCACCAGCACTTCTTCTACTGCTTCCGCTGAGGAAAGCACCGATTCCAGCGCTGTGGATTCCTCCGCTTCTGAGGACAGCCAGACCTCCGAGACCTCCTCTGAGACCTCCGAGACCTCTGAGACCTCTGTTGTTTCTTCCGAGGCTGAGTAAGAGACCAGACAACAAAAAAGAGGACTGGCGTTTTGCCGGTCCTCTTTTTTGTTTGTGATATGTTTTCCGCAGAGGGCGCTTTAGAAAACGAAGGTGCCTGCGGACAGGGTTCGTTCCTGACCATTGGGAAGAATCAGCCGCGCCTGGCAATCAAAGGGTACGGTGACGCTGCCGTGAAGTCCGCCCTCTCCATAGGTCCACTCTACCTGATAGGTGCCGGAGGCGGTGTCCAGCTTCAGCTTGGCCCAGGGAAGGCGCTTGTCAGGCATGGGGCGAATGACAGCCTTCTTGTAGCCCGGAGCCTCTTCCACAGGGTTCAAGCCGCACAGATTGCGGTACATCCAATCCACAATGGAACCATAGGCATAGTGGTTCAGGCTGTTCATGCCCGTACCGCTGATGGAGCCGTCGGGCAAAATGGAATTCCACCGCTCCCACACAGTGGTGGCGCCCATATTCACCTCATACAGCCAGCTGGGATAGTCGTCGTTGAGGAACAGGGTGTAGGCCAACTCGTTGGCGCCGTTGTCCGACAGAGCGCGGCACAGGAAGGGTGTGCCGCAGAAGCCGGTGTCCAGATGGTTGTTCCGGGCGGCAATGCGCTCCTTCAGGGCGTTCAGCACCATGTCTTTTTTGCCCTCTGGATACAGCCCAAAGAACAGGGGCAGCACACAGGCGGTTTGGGTGACGGGAATCCGCAGGGTGCCGTCCTGGTTGAAATACTCCTCCAGGAAAGCCCCCTTGATTTTTTGGCACAGAGCCTGGTATTCCTTCTGGTCCGCCTCATATCCAAGGGCCTTAGCGGCCTTGGCGGTCAGGCTGGAGGAGTAGTAATAAAAGGCTGTGGCGGTATAGGGAAGGTCCGTGGCGCCAAAGGGATTTTGGGTGTCCCCGTCCTCCCTGTCCAGGGCTAGCCAGTCGCCCAGCTGCCGCCCCCGGAGCCACAGTCCCAGGCCGCCGTCGGCTTCATCGTCCCGGCGAATGCGTTCCACCCAGGTTTTCATCACGGGATAGTCCTGGCGCAGCAGGGCAAGGTCGCCGTAGTTTTCATAGACAGCCCAGGGCATCATGGTGGCCACGTCGCTCCAGATGGCGCAGCCGTCGGGATTGCCGTTGAGCCAGAAGGCGTCTCCCCAGTCTTCTGTTTTGGGAGCGGGTACAAAGAAGGGAACCGCCCCCTGGTAATAGCGCTCCTCCTCTCCCACATTGTACAGGAAGTGGTGGAAAAAGGCGGGCATGTACAGGTTTTTGCAGGCGGTGGCGGAAATGATCGCCGCGTCGCCGGTCCAGCCCAGGCGTTCGTCCCGCTGAGGGCAGTCGGTGGGAATGTCCAGAAAATTGTCAAACTGGCCCCACATGGCGTTGTGGAACAGCTGGTTCACTCGGGGATCCGCCGTCTCGATAGAACCGGTGGGGTCAATGTCCGAGCGGATGTGCCACGCGGTAAAGTCCTCTGCCCGTGCCTGAGACACGCCCTCCACTTTAACGTAGCGGAACCCGTAGAAGGTGAAGTGAGGCCGTACATGGGCGGGGCGTCCGTTGGAAATGTACCGGTACTCCGCCTTGGCGGAACGCAGGTTGTCCCGGTAGAAGCAGCCGTCCTGGAGCACCTCGCCGTAGGTCAGAACTATCTCTGTGCCGGCGGACTCGTCCGCGCCAAACTCCACCCAGCCGGTCATGTTTTGGCCGAAATCCAGCACGGTCTCGCCTTTTTTGGTGTGAAGCACCGTGGGGGAGAAGCTGGCCTTTTTCACGATCTTTGGCCCCAGCCGGGCAATGAGCCTTTCCGTTCCTTCCGTGCCGGGAACCACGCCGCCGGCCTCTCCTTGGCAGCAGGGAGCGCTCCAGCCGGGGATTTCCCGACGGGCGTCGTAGTGCTCGCCGTCATAGATGTTGCTGAAGGTGACAGGAGAGGGATAGCTCTTCCAGGTCAGGTCCGTGGGGATCACCTGCTCGGTACCGTCCTTCAGCAGCACCCGCACCTCGCAGATGGCCTGCATGGTATCGCCGTACAGGTTGTGGTAGCGGTCGAAAATAATGTCGCCCTTATACCAGCCGGGACCCAGGGCCAGGCCCACCCGGTTTTCTCCCGCGCGCACCAGGCCGGTGATGTCAAAGGTCTGGTATTCCAAATGAAAGTCATAGCAGTGGTAGCCCGGCAGCAGGTATTCGTTTCCTGCCTTTTGGCCGTTGATCTCCAGCTCGTAGATGCCTAGGCCGCAAACATAGGCTCTGGCGGATTCCACCTCTCCGGAAAGGGAAAAATCCTTCACCAGCAGAGGCTGCGCTTCCTTGTCCTGAAAATCCGCGGCAATCCACTGGGCCTGCCAGGGTTCCTCCTGCTTGGCGGTTTCAAACCAAGAGGAGGCGCTGGCCCAATCGCCGCCGTCACCCCACAGGGTAACGGTCCAGTCATACCGGGTGCGGGGGGCCAGCTCCAGCGGGGCCTCAAAGCCCAGGGAGGAGATGTCCTCTCTTCTTCCAGAATCGTACACGGTTTTGCCGCCGGCCCGCACCACAATTTCAGCGGCGGCCTGGCGCTTGTCAGCGGTGTCCTCCGCCACCCAGGAAAAAACCGGCTGCTTCATGGCCAGCCCCAGGGGCGTTTCCACATGGTTTACGCGAAGATGGGTCAGTTTCAAAGCAATTCCTCCTTGTGAAAAGTAGTGGAGTGGGAGCGGGTTATGTCCTCGCGTCCTGCCAGGAGAAAGGCAGCAGGTCCTTTACCTTGACGGCGGTATCCTTTGCCACCAGCACCAATGCGTCCGGATTTCCCAGCTGCATCAGGAATTCCCGGCAGCGCCCGCAGGGAGGCAGAATGTCCCTGTTCCAGTTGACGGCCACAATCTTTTCCACCCGGTTTTCCCCGGCGGTAAGCATGGCGGCAATGGCGGCGTGCTCCGCGCAAAAGCCCATGCTGCAGGCCGTGTCGATGCACACGCCCTGATAGACGTTTCCTTGATCTGTCACCAAGGCGGCGGCTACGCCCCCGGCCTCAATGTCCTCAGAAACCTGGCGGGGATGCAGAACCTCCAGGGCCTTTTGATACAGCTCGGTAAATTCCATAGAAAAAGCACTCCTTTACTATTGTGAATCATACTCCGCGGCCCCTGGAAAAACCAGGACGGAGCTTTTGAAAAATACGACCGGACTTAATCGGTTTGTTCCGGAGAGGCCGGAAAGAAGTTCCCGGCGGAGAGGGTTGGCCGTCCCCGTTGGGCTCTGTTTTCCCGTTTCTTTACGCCAGCCGGGAAACCGGCGCCTGCGCTTTGGGCCTTCTGTGGGTATTGTAGCATACAGGCCGGGGGAAAGTCCATGGAGCGGCCCCGCAAAAAGTCCTGAAAAGATGGGAAAAGTGATTGACATTCCATGGGTTTTCCCCTATGATAAAGGAGACAATTTGTACGGACATTTTTCAATTTTTAGAAGGAAGGGAATCTCCTATGGAACAAAAATTTGCCCGTATTACCTTGGACAAGGATTTTCAGATCAGCCGGGTGGACAAGCGCATCTATGGCTCCTTTATCGAGCATCTGGGCCGGGCCGTGTACGGCGGCATTTATCAGCCGGACCACCCCTCCGCGGATGAGGAGGGCTTCCGGCGGGACGTACTGGATCTGGTTCGGGAAATCGGCGTACCCATTGTCCGCTATCCCGGCGGCAACTTTGTCTCCAACTTCTATTGGGAGGACAGCGTCGGCCCTGTGGACCAGCGTCCCCGGCGGCTGGAGTTGGCCTGGCGCAGCACCGAGCCAAACCTGGTGGGCGTCAACGAGTTCGCCTCTTGGAGCAAGAAGGCGGGCTCCGACGTGATGATGGCAGTAAACCTGGGTACCCGGGGCATTGAGGCTGCCTGCAACCTGCTGGAATACTGCAACCATCCCTCTGACACCAAGTACAGCGACCTGCGCATTGCCCACGGAGTGCGGGAACCCCACAGCATCAAGGTGTGGTGCCTGGGCAACGAGATGGACGGCCCCTGGCAGACCGGTCACAAAACCGCCGTGGAATACGGCCGGCTGGCGGACGAGACCGCCAAGGCCATGAAGCAGATTGACCCCAGCCTGGAGCTGGTGGTGTGCGGCAGCTCCAACACGGGCATGGCCACCTATCCCCAGTGGGAGGCTACTGTGCTGGAGGAGGCCTACGACAGCGTGGATTTCATCTCCCTGCACACTTACTACGGCAACCGGATCAACGACACCCTGAATTTCCTGGCCCAGTCGGATGACATGGACCATTTCATCCGCACGGTGATCTCTACCTGCGACTTTGTCAAGGCCAAGCGCCGCTCGAAAAAGGACATGATGCTCAGCTTTGACGAGTGGAACGTGTGGTTCCACGCCAACGCCGCCGATGATGACACCATGAAGAACCGGCCCTGGAGCGTGGCTCCCCATTTGCTGGAGGACCGCTACGACTTTGAGGACGCTCTGCTGGTGGGCCTAATGCTTATCACCCTGCTGAAGCACTCCGACCGGGTGCGGATGGCTTGTCTGGCCCAGCTGGTCAACGTCATTGCCCCCATCATGACCGAGGAAAACGGCCCAGCCTGGAAGCAGACCATCTACTATCCCTATCTCCATGCCAGCAAGTACGGCCGGGGCATTGCCCTGAACCCCGCCCTGCGCTCCTCCAAGCACGACACCAAGGAATTCACCGACGTGACAGACGTGGACTCCGTCGCTGTATGGGACGACGAGAAGGACCAGGTAACCATTTTCGCCGTCAACCGGACGTTGGACCAGGACATCCCATTGGAGGCCGATCTGCGCAGCTTTGAGGGCTACCGTGTGCTGGAGCATATTGTGCTGGAAAACGAGGATATGTTCGCTGTAAACTCCGCGGAGAAGCAGGCAGTTCTGCCCAAGAGCGTTACAGACCGGGATCAGCTGGAAAGCGGGATTCTGACCAGCAAGCTGAGCAAGGCCAGCTGGAATGTCATCCGTCTGGGAAAGTGAGAACGGCTTTTGCGCCAGACCTTCTGAAATAAAGAAAACCCCTTCCCAACAGCCGCTGGGAAGGGGTTTTTATGTTCGTTGGGAAAGGTTTTACAGCCCTTGGTTATAGGCGTTCAAAATGACGACACAGGCCTGCACCCGTGTGGCGTTGTTCTTGGGGGCGAAGGTGTTGCCGCCCATGCCGCTGATAATTCCCCGTTCACGGCAGGCGTACACCGCGTTTTTGGCCCAAGAGGCAATGGAACTGTCATCAGCGAAGGCTTCGGAGCTGCCGTTGTAGGTCAAGCCGGCGTAATTGGCAAGAGTTACGCAGATCTGCTCCCGGGTGATTTGGTTTGCCGCGCCGAAGGTCCCGTCGCCCATGCCGTTCATATAGCCGTTTTCATAGGCCCAGTTCACCGCGCCGGTGTACCACTGTCCGTTAACGTCGGAGAACACGCTTTCCCCAGCGTAGGAGGTGGTGTCCACGCCAGCCAGATTTGCAAGAGCCGCCGCGAACTCGCCCCGGGTAATGTTCTCAGAGGGATCGAACTCGCTGCCCCGGCCGTTGAACAGGCCCAGACCCACCGCCTGGTCCACCTGGCTGAAGTACCAATCCTGGCTGGTGAAGTCGGTGAATAAGCTGCTGCCCGCGAAGGTAATGGAGGCTTCGGCGCTGGCTTGTCCGTCTTGGACAGAGACGGCCCGGTAGGTGCCGGAAAGGGAAATGGGACCGGTATAGGGGGTGCTTTCCACCGTGGGCTGGGTGCCGTCGCTGGTATAGCGGATGTCAGCCCCATCAAGAGCCGTTATCACTAAGCTGCCGTCCACCACCGAGAAGGCAGGTGCAGCAGCCACATACAGGGAACACACATAGCCCTTTGAGCCATCGGCGGTAACAATGGAATACCATTGATCCGTGACGCTGCCGGTGTTTTTGTCAGTGATTGTCTCACCGGTGACAGCTTCCACAATCTTCACTTGGTCGTCCTTGCTCAAGGTGGCAACAGCCCAGGAGGTGGTGTTGGGCTCAACCCGCACATTCACGCCGTTGCCGGTGACAACGCCGTTGAGCTCCGCTTGCGTGGGAGCTTCCTCTTCCTCCTCGTCGTCGTCATCATCCGGCACAGTGTCCTCGCCGCTGTAACCCAAAGCCGCCAGGGCGTCGGCCACAGTGGAGGCGGACACATATTCCTGGCTGAGAGCGGGAGCCTCGGGAGAGTCCGCGGTCAGGGGGTTCCCGGCGGAATCCAGGGCAATGCCGTCGCTGCCAATGGTGAAGCCGTCCACCACCTGGTCCACGTCGTACTGGCAGTTGGAGTAGTGGTACAGGGCGCCGTTAAACTCGTACCAGCCGTTGGAGGGGTACAGGGTGCCGTTGTCAAACACATGCCAGGCGCTCCAGCCGCGTCCGCTGCCCACCACTTTGTCATACACCATGTTGACAACCCAGGTACTGTTGTCCGTGGCCATGTTGTTGCCCACATAAATACCGATGTGAGAGTAAGGATACTGGGGATCGCCGTCGGTCATGGTCAGCACCAGGCCGTGGATGCGGGGAATGCCGTACAGCTCGTCAATGTCCCCGGAGAACACGCAGTTGACCCGCACCTGGGAGGAGGCGCCGCCCATGCAGTTTCCCAAAGCGCCCACATCGGAAAAGTAGGAGTAGATCAGCCCGGCGCAGTCGGATTCCCGCAGGCCGTCGCCGTCGGAATCGCCGCCCTTGCCGCCGTACACATACTGCCAGTTGTCCCGGTAGGCCATCAGGCCGTGCTCGGCCAGGCCCAGGGAGGTGGGAGTGCCCGCGGCTTTGGCGCCGGGGGTCAGCGTGGTAAAGGCGGTAATCAGAACGGCCAGGGCCAGCAGCAGGCACAGCGGTCCGCCGCCCCGTTTGGCCAAATGCTTTGCGGTGTACTTGGTCATGGGATATTCCTCCTAACAATCGAAAAAAGTATCCAGAAGCCTGCGGCCTCATTTCCCCAGAAGGCAGGGCTTCCATGTGTTTATACAAACGGATGGCTTTCATTTATCTCCAAAGGTTACAAATCTGTTACATTGTAGCATAGAAATTGACATAATGCAACCCCAAGGCAAAAAATGGAAGCCGCTGTCCGTTTTTTCTGCCAAAAAAGGGCCGGCGAAGGGGGATTGACATTGGCGGTGGATTCGGGGATAATATCATATTAAGAAAGGAATTTTTGGAAGGAACGGCTCGGTTCGGCCGGGTGGAAGAAAGGGGTTTTGGTGATGAAAAGGAACACGGCAAGGTGGTGGGCTTTTATCCTGGCGGCGCTGCTTCTGCTGACAGCTTTGCCTGGGGGCGCTTTGGCCCAGGAGGCGTCTCCCCAAGAGACGGGATACGCCTATCAGTGGGGAGACGGAGAAACCGGCTATGCCCTGCGGGAGACCCAGGATACACTGGGAGGCGGGGAGTCCGGCTTTACAGAGGCTCAGGTCTTTTCGGCGCCTCTCGGCTCCTATGACGACGGGTCCTTCTATGGGCAGCTTACCGCCCGGCAGAAGGCCTGCTACGACGCCTTGGCCTCCATCTCCCTCACGCAGATTCTTCACGCTGCCGAGGTGGACGGCTACCGGCAGGTGCAGGTGCGGGTGGACGAGCTGTACGGCCTTACCATGACCGGCTCCATCCGCAGCTATGTGTTCCAGCCGGACGCCAGCTCCCAGGGGCTGTACCGGTCCCTGTACACGGACATCTGCGCCGCTATTACCGCCTTGCGCTATGACAAGGCCGACGCCCTGTGGCTGTCCTCCATGCGCTATGGCATTACCTGGGACAGCGAGACCGGCTCCTCTGTCACCACCCGAAACGTGATCTTTGCCTTCCGCTTGAAGTATGACGGCCAGGAGCAGGCCATGTACGACCAGCAGATGGCCAGCGCTCAGGCGATTGCCGCCCAGGTGGACGGTTCCGCTGACCTGTATCATCAGGTGCTGCAAATTCACGACATTTTGGCGGAGCGCGCCACCTATAATTACGACGCCGTCAACGGTCAGGCGGACGAGAAGGCCGAAAATCTCTCTCACCAGGCGTACAGCTGCCTGATTGCCGGCGACGGGTATGAGCCGGTGTGCGACGGCTACGCCAAGGCGGTAAAGGTGGTCTGCGACCTGCTGGACATTCCCTGCGCTCTGGCTATCAGCGAGAGCCACATGTGGAACAACGTCAAAATGGACGACGGCGAGTGGTACAACCTGGATTTGACCTGGGACGACGAGGAGGACCGGGGACTTCGTGATTATTTTCTCATCGGGTCTCAAACCCAGGTGGGCGGCGTCGCCTTCAGCAGCCAGCCAGCTCATGTGGAGCGCAATATCTGGGTGGAGGACAGCGACTTGAATACCGTTGTCTTCCGCTATCCCGCCAAGAACCCCCAGAGATACGAATATCGGGAAGAGGGCTATCAGCCCTTGCGCTTCCCGGACGTGAAGCGCAGCTCCTGGTATTACAATTATGTGGAAAGCGCCGCCAGTATGGGCCTGTTTGTGGGAGACGACCAGGGCTTTTTCAATCCCCGGGAGAACATCACCCGCGCCCAGTTTGTGCAGGTTCTGTACAACGCCGTAGCGCCGGAGGACTACACGCCCGGTGAGATCACCTTCAGCGATGTACCCGCAGGCAAGTGGTTTACCAGCGCCGTGGTTTGGGCGTCCGAGCTGGGCGTTGTTTCGGGATATGAGGACGGCACCTTCCGCCCTGGTAACTTTATCACCCGGGAAGAGATGTGCGTGGTGTTGGAAAACTACCGTCAAAAGGTCACAGAGGCTGTGCCGGAGCATGTGGATTTTACCTTCCCGGACGACGGGGAGATTTCCAGCTGGGCCAGCGGCGCGGTGTACACAAGCTATGACCTGAGCCTGATCTCCGGCGACGAGTTCGGCTGCTTCAATCCCACGGACAACACTATCCGGGCAGAGGCCGCCACCGTGTTCACCAAGTATGTGGCCATGCTGGAGGATCTGGAGGAGCAGGGACTGCTCCACGAGCCGGAGACGGAGGAAGAGCCTCCCCAGGAGGAGACACCCGGCGAGGAGACACCTGGAGAAGAGACTCCTGGAGAGGAGACTCCTCCAGAAAGCCAGGCTCCCTCTGAGGAAGAGCCTCCCGCGGAGGGAGAGGAATCCGCGCCCGAAGGAGGAGAATCCACAGAGGATGGCTCCTCTTCCGAGAACCCGGCTGCCGATGAGGAACAGCCTGAGAGCGGGCCGTCTCAAGAGCCGGCGGGAGACGGCAGCTCTTCTCCAGAGCCGTCCGCCCCGTGAAATACCTCTTGCGTTGACAGGGAGCTGCCGAAAGGCGGCTCCTTTTTGCTGGGGACAAAATGCCCATCCAAAGGAGTTTTTATCGAGGGAAACGGTGAAAACGGGAGAAAGGCCTGGGAGAAGGCCCATTTTCTGTTGACAAATGGGGCATAAGATGAAATAATAAATTTTCAGGGGATTTCCCCTTTTTGGAAAGAGAACCGGGGCGACCCGGAAAGTGATATTGGAGGGAACAACATGTCAAAAGAGCTTGCGAAAGCCTATGAGCCTCAAGAGGTGGAGGGCCGCGTCTACGACTTTTGGATGCAGGGCGGCTATTTCCACGCGGAAGTAGACCCCGAAAAGAAGCCCTACACCATTGTCATCCCGCCGCCCAACATCACGGGGCAGCTGCACATGGGCCACGCTTGGGACGAAACCCTGCAGGACATTCTGATTCGCTGGAAGCGGATGCAGGGCTACTCCGCCTTATGGCTGCCCGGCACGGACCACGCCTCCATCGCCACCGAAGCCAAGATTGTGGAGGCCATGCGGAAGGAGGGCGTCACCAAGGAGGACCTGGGCCGGGAAGGGTTCCTGGAGCGCGCCTGGGCCTGGAAGGACAAGTTCGGCGGCCGCATTCTGGAGCAGCTGAAGCTGCTGGGCTCCTCCTGCGACTGGGACCGGCTGCGCTTCACCATGGACGAGGGCTGCTCCAAGGCTGTGCGCCATGTGTTTGTCAAGCTCTATGAGGAGGGCCTGATCTACCGTGGCGAGCGGATTATCAACTGGTGTCCCAACTGCAAAACCGCCATTTCCGACGCGGAAGTGGAGTTTGAGGAAAAGGAAGGCTCCTTCTGGCACATTCGTTATCCCCTGGCCGACGGCAGCGGCTATATTGAGCTGGCCACCACCCGTCCGGAAACCATGCTGGGCGACACCGCCGTGGCGGTTCATCCCGAGGACGAGCGCTACAAGGGTTTGGTGGGCAAAAACGTCATCCTGCCCCTGGTGAACAAGGAGATCCCCATTGTGGCCGACGAGTATGTGGAGATGGACTTTGGCACCGGTGTGGTGAAGATCACCCCCGCCCACGACCCCAACGACTTTGAGGTGGGCAAGCGCCACAATCTGCCTGTCATCAACGTGATGAACGAGGATGGCTCCATCAACGAGAACGGCGGCAAGTATGCCGGTCTTTCCGGCCTGGACGCCCGCAAGCGGATCGTTCACGATCTGGAAGAGGGCGGCTACCTGATTAAAATCGAGCCGATCAAGCACAATGTGGGTACCTGCCAGCGCTGCCACACTGTGGTGGAGCCCCGGGTTTCCACCCAGTGGTTTGTGAGGATGGAGCCCCTGGCCAAGCCCGCCATCGACGTGGTGAAGGACGGCACCATCCGCTTCATTCCCGAACGGCTGGAAAAGACCTATTACAATTGGATGGAGAACATCAAGGACTGGTGCATCTCCCGGCAGCTGTGGTGGGGCCACCGGATTCCCGCCTGGTACTGTGAGGACTGCGGCGAAATGAGCGTGTCGGAAACCGATCTGGACGCCTGTCCCAAGTGCGGCGGGAAGCACATCCATCAGGACGAGGACACCCTGGACACCTGGTTCTCCTCCGCTCTGTGGCCCTTCTCCACCCTGGGCTGGCCCGACGAGACGGAAGAGCTGAACTATTTCTATCCCACCAACACCCTGGTCACCGGCTATGACATCATCTTCTTCTGGGTGGCCCGGATGATCTTCTCCGGCCTGAAGCACACGGACAAGGCTCCCTTTGACACGGTGCTGTTCCATGGCCTGCTGCGGGATTCTCAGGGCCGGAAGATGAGCAAGTCTCTAGGCAACGGCATCGACCCGGTGGACGTGATCAACCAATACGGCGCCGACGCTCTGCGGTTTACCCTGGTTACCGGCAATTCCCCCGGAAACGACGCCCGTTACAGCGAGGAAAAGGTGGCCGCCAGCCGGAACTTTGCCAACAAGATCTGGAACGCCGCCCGGTTTATCCACATGAACATTGACGGCCATGAGGTTCCCTGCGCCCTGCCGGAAGCCCTTACCCTGGAGGACCAGTGGATTGTCAGCCGCTTTAACACAGTGGCAAGGGATGTCACCGAGAACCTGGACAAGTTTGAGCTGGGCATGGCCGTGTCCAAGCTGTACGACTTTATCTGGGACGACTTCTGCGACTGGTATATCGAGCTTGCCAAGCGTCCCTTGAATGGCGAGGACCAGCAGGCCGCCCAAAACACCCGCCAGGTGCTGGTGTGGGTGTTGACAAATACCCTGGCCCTGCTGCATCCCTTCATGCCCTTTGTCACCGAGGAAATCTGGCAGAGCCTGCCCCACAACGGAGAGGCCCTGATTGTGGCGCCCTGGCCGGAGTACGAGGAAGGCCGCGCCTTCCCCCAGGCCGAGGCGGAGATGAAAAAGGTCATGGAGCTGATTACCGCCGTGCGCACCCGCCGCAGCGAGATGAATGTGCCGCCTTCCAAGAAGGCTCATCTGTATATTGAGACCAGCGATCCCGCCGCCTTCGAGACGGAGCGGGAGGCCATCGCCAGGCTGGCCTATTGCAGCGGCGTGGAGATTTCCAGCCATGTGGACCAGGCCCAGAGCAGCGTGACGGTGGTCACCGCGGCCTGCCGGGGCTATCTGCCCATGGACGATTTGGTGGACAAGAAGGCGGAAACCGCCCGTCTCTCGAAAGAGCTGGAGGGCGCCAAGAAGCAGCTGGCCACCGCCGAGGCCAAGCTGCAAAACGAGAAATTCATCAGCAAGGCGCCGCAGAGCGTGGTGGACGGCGTGAAGGACAACGCCGAAAAGCTGCGGGAAAAGGTCCGCATGATCCAGGAGTCCCTGGCGGCTCTGGGTTGAGAAACAGGGGCTTTGCCTTGCATTTTGCCTGGGGATGTGCTATAATCCTCAGGCAAGGCCCCCGTAACTGACGGGCAGGTGGGGTTCCACCGGGGAGCGGGGAAACGCCTGTATATGCCGTCCGTCTGGGCAGCTCCTTCGGGTGCTGCCCTTTTTGTTTGTTGTTTGAAATCAGGAGGGAATGAAAATGACCTATGAAGAGGCGTTAGACAATGTATACGGCCGGCTGGTGTTTGGCATCAAGCCCGGCCTGGAGCGCATTGCCGCTCTGCTGGACCGGCTGGGAAATCCTCAGAAACAGCTGAAGTTTGTCCATGTGGCGGGTACAAACGGCAAGGGGACCTGCTCCACGCTGACAGCTTCCGCTCTTCAGGAGTGCGGCCTGCGGGTGGGGCTGTACACCTCCCCCTATGTGCTGGAGTTTCGGGAGCGGTTCCAGATTGACGGAGAGATGATCCCCAAGGAGGAGCTGGTGGAAGAGGTGGAGGTTCTGGCCCCCATCGCCGACGAGTTTGAGGAAAGCGGCGACCAGGTCACGGAGTTTGAGTACATCACCGCCCTGGCCCTTCACTGGTTTGCCCGGCGGCAATGCGACGTTGTGGTGCTGGAGGTGGGCATGGGAGGCCGGTTCGACGCCACCAATGTGATCCCCGTGCCGGAGGCGGCGGCCATAATGTCCATCTCCCTGGATCACACCGCTATTTTGGGGGACACCCTGGAAAAGATTGCCTTTGAAAAGGCAGGCATCGTCAAGGAGGGAGGCCGGCTGGTACTGTATCCGGACCAGGCCCCAGCGGTGACAGAGGAGCTGACCCAGATCTGCCGGGAACGCCATGTGCAGCTGTTTCATCCCGACCTGTCCCAAGTGAAGGAGGGAGAGTGTTCCATCCGCGGGACGGAGTTTACCGTAGCAGGCACCTGCTGGGGGACCATTTCCCTGCGGACGCCCTTTTTGGGGGAGCATCAGGTGAAAAACGCCGTCACTGCCCTGAAGGTGCTGGAGGTCCTGCAAAGCCGGGGTTGGCCTGTCACCCAAGAGGCTGTTGTCCGGGGATTTGAAAAGGCTTTCATCCCCGCCCGGATGGAAGTGATCTCCCAAAATCCCCTGGTGCTGCTGGACGGAGGCCATAACCCCGGCTGCGCTCAGGCTCTGCGGGACGCCCTGGAGGAGTTCGTTCCCCAGCGGAAGGTGGCCATTATGGGGGTGCTGGCCGACAAGGACAGCCGGGAGGAGCTGCGGCTGCTGGGGCCGCTGTTTTCCCAGGTCATCACCGTCACGCCCCAGGGACACCGGGCCTTGCCCGCCCAGAAGCTGGCGGAAACCGCCCGGGAGTTCTGCCCCAAGGCCCTTCCCGCAGGGTCCTGCCGGGAGGCCCTGGCAGTGGCTGCCCGGGCCATGAAGGAGGACGGCGCCCTGATTGTCTGCGGCTCCTTCTACCTGGCAGGGGAAATCCGGGACATGCTTCTGGAGAAGTTTGGAAGCAAGAGCGGCCCTGGAGAGACTGTGTCATGAACATCCAGCGGCAAGCCGCCCTGATTTTCCTCTGCTGGGTGCTGGCTTTTTTCTATATCCGGTGGATACTTGCCGGAATCATAGCGTATCAGCTGAATAATAGCGCCTTAAAAAAGAGAAAAAAGGGAATGACTTTCAAGGAAAGGCTCTTTTACAGCAGGTATCGCGAGGAGATTCCTAAACTATTTTTGTATCTGTATTTTCTTATCGTAATAGGGCATCCAGCAGTTCTATTTGTCTGCCTACTTCTTTCACTTTTGGGGCCATACACGGAGGTTGGAGAGATTTTCGCCAAAGGAGTGGCTGGTTTTGATTTGGGGTGGCTATTGCTATATATTCTAGCTTTTTGGCCCGGCCGTGGTTCAGGCCCCAAGTATTCCCGCTGGATCAAAAAGAAGCGGGGCATGCCCCCCAAACGGCGGAAGTGAGGCGGCTCCCCCTGGGAAAAGAACTTTCCGGTGTGACACCGTTTGGCAAAATATGCACCCCGTCCTTTGTAGAATAGAGGCAGAGGGCGGGACAAGGCTTTTGGAAAGGGCTGGTCCTTTTCCAAGGGCCTTTTTGTTTTCCCGTTTTTGAGAGAAAGGAAGATTGCCATGGGTGTACAGCTCAGCTATAAAGAAGGGGTGCTCACAGCCAGCCTCTCCGGAGAAATTGATCACCACGCCGCCCGGGAAATGCGGGAGGCCATTGACGACACGGCCCAAAAGGTAAAGCCCGCCTGCCTGCGCCTGGACTTTTCCCAGGTGCCCTTTATGGACAGCTCCGGCATTGGGCTGATTTTGGGCCGGGTGCGGCTGCTGCAATTCTGGAGGGGACGGGTGGTTGTGGCCGGCCTGTCTCCTCATTTGGACAGGATGGTGGAGCTTTCCGGCATTGGCTCCATTGCCGCCATTGAAAGGAGGGCCGGATGATGAAACCACTCAATCAAGCTCAGATCAGCTTTGAGGCCCGCTCGGTCAACGAGAGCTTCGGCCGGGCGGCGGTGGCGGCGTTTCTGTCCCAGCTGGACCCCACGGTGGCCGACCTGACCGACATAAAAACCGCTGTTTCCGAGGCCGTGACCAACGCCATTGTCCACGGCTATCAGGACAGAATGGGCGTGGTGTACATAACCGCCAAGATCTTTGAAAACGGCAAGGCGGTGGTGCGGGTGCGGGACAAGGGCTGCGGCATTCCGGATATTCAGCAGGCCATGGAGCCGCTGTTCACCACCGGCGGCGAGGAGCGCGCCGGGCTGGGCTTCGCGGTGATGCAGAGCTTTTGCGACAGCGTGCGGGTGACCTCCACCGTGGGCAAAGGCACCAGCGTGACCCTGACAAAATATTTTGACCTCAAGAGGTGACCTGGATTCCCGCCGCCGGACTGTGGAGGAAAACATGGGCCTGGTCCACCTGTGCGCCCGGCGGTTTCTGGGCCGGGGCATGGAGTATGACGACCTGTTTCAAGCGGGCTGCGTGGGGCTGATTAAGGCCGCGGAAAACTTTGACACCAGCCGGGGCGTAAAGTTTTCCACCTATGCCGTGCCGGTGATTCTGGGCGAGGTGCGGCGCCTTTTTCGGGACGGCGGCGCGCTGCGGGTGTCCCGGGGCCTGCGGGATTTGGGGCGCCGGGCCGCGGAGGAGGCTGGCAGGCTCCGTCAGGAGACGGGAAAAAGCCCCAGCGTGGTCCAAATAGCCCAGCGGCTTGGGGTGTCCCCAGAGAAGGCGGCGCTGGCCCTGGGCGTGAGCCAGGCGCCCATGTCCCTTACAGACCAGGAGGAGGGAGGCGAGCTGGATATTCCTGTGGAAGCGCCCGAAGAGCGGATGACCGAGCGCCTGACCCTGTACCAGATCCTCCGCACGTTGGAGGAGCGGGACCGGAAATTGATCCAATACCGGTATTTTCAGGGGAAAACCCAGACGGAGACCGCCGCTCTGCTGGGGATGACTCAGGTGCAGGTCAGCCGCCGGGAAAAGAAGCTGCTTGCCTATATGCGCGGGGCCTTTGACCAGTAGAAGCCAAAGACACCGCTGTCCTCCAGCGGCGCCAAAAAGAAAAGAGCTGCCGTCCTTTGGACGGCTGCTCTTTTTGCGATGGTTACAGATAATAGGTTGGCCCGGCTTTTTTTGGCCGCCGGTCCGAGGGCAGCAGGGAGAACAGGGTCAAATCCACAATGCCCTTGTCCGGCCACAGGAACCCCTCCCGAATGGTCCCCTCCTTTACAAAGCCACAGCGTTCCAGCACCAGCACCGCCCGGTAATTGATGGGCAGCACATAGCATTGAATCCGGTGAACGCCCACCGTGCGGAACAAGTAGTCCACCGTGGCGCGCAGGGCGGCGGAGGCGTAGCCCTGGCCGGTAAATTCCGGGTTTAGGATAAAGCTTACCGTAACGCACTCCACCTGTGGATCGATCTGCGAGATTTCCAACAGACCCACCAGCCGGTTCAGCGTGGAATAAATGCCTAACACCACGCCCCGGCGCTCCCGAAACATGGCGTCGAACTGCCGCAGCCTGGCGGCGCATTCCCGGGGAGAGCGCAGCGCTCCCTCCGGCGTAAAGCGGTGGCTGTCCTCGTCGCCCAAAATCTGCCACAGGGCCTCCAGATCCATGTCGGTGACCCGGGTCAGCGTAACCTTTTTGCTGCTGATAAAAGGATAGCTGGAAAACAACAGAGAGCCTTTCACGGCGCCTCCTCCTTTCTTGTGCCGGTAATGGGGCCGGGGACTTCAGCAGGTCAGCAGAGCCAGCAGATCTGCCGGCTTTTGAATGGACGCCGCGCCGGAAACCCTGCCAAACCCATAGGCTGCGTGAAGAAACGGAACGCCGGCCTTTTGGGCGGCCTCCTGATCCAAGACCGTATCTCCCACATAGACGGGGCGCCGCAGGTGGTTTCGCTGGACCACCAGCCGGATGTTCTCCCACTTCTGCTTTCCGGTGCGGCCAATGCACTCCCAGTCTGTAAAATACCGGCCCAGCCTGTGGGCCTCCAGAAAGTTGGGAATATACCCATCGTTGCAGTTGCTGACAATGCAGAGAGGTACCTGCCGGGACAGCCTTTCCAGGGTTTCCTCCAGCTGGGGATAGAGGATGCCTCCGTGCTCCCGCAGGTACTGGTTTTCCACCTGGCAACAGCGCTCAAACAGCTCCAGGTGCCGCTGTCGGGAAAGCTGAGGGAACAGGACAGCCATCAGATTTTCTGCGGTCATGCCCATTACGCCCTCCAGCTGCTCCCGAGTGGGAGGAGCCGGAACATCCGGGGCGTCCGCCAGGGCCATCGCCCAAGAGACGGCCACAGCCTCGGTGGAGTCCCACAGGGTGCCGTCCAGGTCAAACAGAATGCCGTCGTATTTCATGGAGAGATTCCTTTCTGCCGTAATGTTTCTGCTCTCTATTATAGCGGACGCCGAACCCGTTTTCAAGGAACTCGGGAGGATTTATAGAGGAAAAGCCCGCGCAGAGAAAAAAGAGCCGCCGCGAAAGGCAGCAGCCCGGAAAACCGTTATGTGTTGCAGAGAAAGTCGTAGGGCGTTTGCTGATAGACATAGTAATTCAGCCAGTTGGCCACCAGAAGATGCGCGTTGCTTCTCCAGGTAAAGGGAGGGGTTTTGGTGTCGTCGTCATCGGGAAAATAGTGGTAGGGTACCTTGGGGTTTAAGCCCTTGTTGATGTCCCGGAAATATTCCTTGGCCAGCGTGTCCCGGTCGTATTCCGCGTGGCCGGTGACAAAGATCTGCCGCCCGTCCCGGTTGGTGACAATGTGAAGCCCCGCCAAATCGGACACCGCCAGGGGGATCAGGTCCGGGCGGCGCTTGATGTCCTCCAGGCGCACCTCGGTATAGCGGGAGTGGGGCGCGAAATAGTTGTCGTCAAAGCCCCGCATCAAGGGGTGGTATGGATTTAGGACCGTGTGGTTGTAAATGCCGCTGAGCTTTTCCGGCAGGGGATATTTGGGAATGCCGTAATGGTAGTACAGCCCCGCCTGAGCGCCCCAGCAGATGTGCAGAACGGAATAGACGTTTTCCTTGCTCCATTCCATAATGCGGCACATCTCGTCCCAATAGTCCACCTCTTCAAAGGGGAGCTTTTCCACAGGCGCCCCGGTGATAATCAGGCCGTCAAATTTCTGGTCCTTCACATCGTCAAAGGTTTTGTAGAAGGTGTTCAGATGATAGGAGCTGGTATTCTTACTCACATGGGTGGCAGTGTGGAGCAGCTCTACATCCACCTGCAGGGGCGAGTTGCTCAAAAGCCGCAGCAGCTGGGTCTCGGTTTCAATCTTGGTGGGCATAAGATTGAGAATGGCAATTTTCAGGGGACGGATGTCCTGGGTTCTGGCCCGCTCGTGGGTCATAACAAAGATGTTTTCCGACTCCAGCACCTCAATAGCGGGCAGGTCGGCCTGAATACGGATGGGCATAGGATCACGCCTTTCTATATATAGTGGCAGAAAACAGAGATCGTGCAAGAAAGAGTGGAAACGGCAAGAAGTCCCCGGTTTCCCAAAGAAATCCCTTGCCGGCGGGGCTAAGATGTAGTATAATAAAATACGCCGCACAAGGAGGGCCACACAGGAAAGCCCAGGCCCCCCGTCAATGGGCGCAATAGCATGGTGATATTATAGCATAGGGATCTTGCTTTTGTACAGGGGAAACAATCCCTGGCAGCAGGCAGGTTTCAGGGTCAAACGGGGTCAAAAAGGATTTTCGAAAAACTTGAAAAAACCTGTTGACAAACCGGGAAGTCTGTGGTATCATATCTGAGCGCTCGAGAGAGGGCACGAAAAAAGCGGGGAAGATAAGGCTGAAAATCGAAACCTGAGCGGTGAACGAAAAAGGCCGAAAAAAACCTGAAAAAAGTGCTTGACAAACGAAATCGAGTGTGGTAAAATAATCAAGCGCTCGAGAG
>CAJMOH010000032.1 GCA_905215055.1 uncultured bacterium | reverse complement strand
TGGGCCACGGCAACCTGGGCGCCATGCTGCTGCGGGATGAGACCAAGTGCTTCGCGTTCCTGGCTGGCCACGAGTCCTTCGCCGCCGCCGAGGGCGCTATCGGCATCGCCAAGACTGCCAACCGCGCCCGCAAGGAGCCCCTGCGGATCATCCTCAACGGCTTGGGCAAGGACGCCGCTTACATCATCTCCCGCATCAACGGCTTTACCTATGTAAAGACTGACTTTGATTTCTTCACCGGCGAGCTGAAGGTTGTGGAGACCAAGGCCTTCTCCGAGGGCGAGCGCGCCGCTGTGAAGTGCTATGGCGCCAATGACGTTCTGGAAGGCGTGGCCATCATGAAGGCCGAGGGCGTGGACGTGTCCATCACCGGCAACTCCACCAACCCCACCCGGTTCCAGCACCTGGTTGCCGGCACCTACAAGAAGTGGGCCAACGAGAACGGCAAGAAGTACTTCTCCGTGGCCTCCGGCGGCGGCACCGGCCGTACCCTGCATCCCGACAACATGGCTGCCGGCCCCGCTTCTTACGGCCTGACCGACTCCATGGGCCGCATGCACGGCGACGCCCAGTTCGCCGGCTCTTCCTCCGTGCCCGCCCATGTGGAAATGATGGGTCTGATCGGCATGGGCAACAACCCCATGGTGGGCGCCACCGTTGCCTGCGCTGTGGCTGTGTACGAGGGCACCAAGGAGTAATTTTTCCTTTCGAGTTTCAAAACAGTTCGGAAAGCGGTCCCGTGTGGGGCCGCTTTTTGCGTTGGTTGACATTCCTCCCGGTTGCTGGTATCCTTAAAGCAAAGGCCATGGGAGCGACCTTTCATAAAGAAGCGGACGGCCCTTTTGGTGGAGGAGTATCCCAGAGATGAATGACACAGAAAGGAGTGCTCCCTTTGGAGCGTGAGACAAGCTGCTGCTTTACCGGCCACCGGCGCATTCCAGAGCAGGAGATGCTCTGGCTGCGACGGAGGCTGCGGGAGGAAATTTTGGATTTAGCCCAAAAGGGCGTGACCACCTTTTTGGCGGGGGGCGCCTTGGGGTTTGATACCGCCGCCGCTCAGGAGGTGCTGCGGATGCGGGCCATGGGCCTGCCCGCGCTGAAGCTGGTGCTGGCCCTGCCCTATGTGGGCCAGGAGGAGCAATGGAGCCAGCGGGACGCGGCGGTGTTCCGCACCCTGCTGCGCCAGGCGGACCAGGTGGTCTATATGGGGCAGGGCTACACCCGGGGCTGCATGTTCCAGCGGGACCGCTATCTGGTGGACCACAGCGCCTACTGCGTGTGCTATCTGGTTCAGGAACGGGGCGGCACCGCCTACACAGCTCAATACGCCAGAGAGCAGGGGCTGGCCGTGCGGAACCTGGCGGAGCTGGTCCAAAATCCGGAAAAATAGGGGCGGCGAAGGCCCCTGGAAAAGCGCCCGGCAGGGAGGGGAAGCCCCCCGCTCCGCCGGGCGTTTTTTGCCCCTTTGGGGCTTTACCGTGATGATGGATCAGAGGATTTGCAGCTTTTTCCCAGGCGTTTTGCAGAAAGAGGGGTGTTTCCCCAGAGAAAACGCCTGAAACCCGGTCAAAAATGAATTTTTGAGTTTTGAAAAAATATTTTGTAAAAATCGCCTAAAGATGTTGAAAATTGAGCAAGGATATGCTAGAATATAACTGTCGGGAGAGGGGGCTGGTGACCGGCCTCTAAAGAATGTGTCTCCCGTAGAAAAACAATTTTCATCCCTGCTTTGCGGAAGAAAGGAAGACAGTTATGTTTGATTTTGTAGAGCAGCCTGTTACAATAAGAGACTATGAGTACAGCATGTTGAACCGCCGTCCCGCCCCCATGGTAATGCAGGGCGGCCTCCAGCCTGTGGCCATGTTCCAGGAGGACATTCGCGCCGCAGAGCGTCCCCAGTCTTTGCTGGGCTCGGTGTTCAGTTTTCATAGGCGCAAGGGCTGAACAACTCCCTCCTCCAGCCCTTGGAGATTCTCCTTTCACAAACGCCTCTGCTGATCCGGCAGGGGCGTTTGCCATTGGGTAAAAAAGACCCACTCTCCCCGGCGTTTGGGAAGAGCGGGTCCTTTCATGCTGCCCCGGCTTTTTCCAGGTCGCGGCGCAGGCGGTGGATAATTCGTTTCTCCAGCCTGGATATGTAGGATTGGGAAATGCCCAGCTGATCGGCCACCTCCTTTTGGGTGTGCTCCTTTTCCGTGCCAAGGCCGAACCGCAGCACCATAATCGCTTTCTCCCGGGGAGAGAGCCGGTCCACCGCCCGGCGGAGCATAGAGCGCTCCGCCTCCTGCTCGATGTCCCGGTTCACCAGGTCCGGGTCGCTGCCCAGCAGGTCGGAGAGCAGCAGCTCGTTGCCGTCCCAGTCCACATTCAGGGGATCGTCGATGGACACCTCATGGCGCAGCTGGGAGCTTTTCCGCAGGTGCATCAGAATCTCGTTTTCAATGCACCGGCTGGCGTAGGTGGCCAGCTTGATGTTGCGCTCCACCTGAAAGGTGTTCACCGCTTTCATCAGCCCAATGGTGCCGATGGAGATCAGGTCCTCCACGCTGGCGCCGGGGCTTTCAAATTTCTTGGCGATATACACCACCAGCCGCAGGTTGTGGGTAATCAAAGGCTCCCTGGCGCCGGGGAGTCCCTGGCGGATGTTCTCCAGCACCTGGGCCTCCTGCTCCTTGGTCAGAGGCGGCGGCAGGGTTTCCGGGCCGTTGATGTAATGGCAGCCCTGGGGCTCTTGGGGGAACAGCTTGTCAAACAGCCGGCGCAGCAAACGAATGGGTTGAAGCATGGCGAGACCTCCTTAAATCTTTAAACTTTGTATTACGAGCCTTGAGAAAGCTGAGGGAACTGGTCCGGGCCGTAGAGGGCTTGAAACTCCTGGGTGGGAAATTCCCGTTCCCACAGGGCCACATAGCAGCTGAGAACCTGGCCTTCCGGCAGCAGCTGCACTCTTTCCGGCCGGAAGGCAGGCAGCACCCCAGAGCCGCCCACGCTCTCGAAGGGGACCAGGCGCAGGCCGTCCAGCTCCTTTCCTTGGCGGGGAAGAAGCTCCTTCAGGGCGGAGGCCTGACACACGATCACCGGCAGGCCGGAAAATGGCTCCCGCAGGGCGCAGCCTGTATCCGCCTTGGCCCACAGAGTGACGGTTTTTCCTCCCTGCCGGATGGACAGCCGGCAGACCCTTGGGGCCAGAGCCTCCCGGCGGAACAGCCGCTGAAGGACCCAAAACAGGCCGTAGGCTCCGGCGGTGCAGAAAAAGAGCAGGGGGAGGGACAGATTCAAATAGACGGCGTGCCCCACCACCGCCACGCTTCTGGGAGCCGCCCACTGCATGAGAAACAGGCAAAGCCCCGCCAGCGCCAGGGAGAAGCCCCAAAAGCACAGCGCCGCCTTGAGAAAGCCCCGGCGGGAGAGGGGCCAAAAGGCCGCGGCCGTGGTCAAAACAGCGGAGACGGCTCCCCATCCCAGAGAAAGCCACCAGGCCTGCCAGGGAATCAAACACACCAGGGTACAGAGGGCGCCGGTCAAGGCGCCAGCCGCCAGCCGCCAGGGCTTTCCCCGCAGGTACAGAGTCCGGCGGGTACACCACAGCAAAAAGAAATCGACGTACAGATTTACAATCACCAGCACATCCGCGTAAACAGTCACCGGCATCCCCCCTCTTTCCTCTCCTATTATAAGGGGTTGGCCGGGAATGTCCTGTCACTTTGTGGAGGGGAGACAGGCTGTTGAACAAAGAAAGGGAGAAGATGTTTTAAAAATAAGAAAAATTCTCGTTTTTCTCTTGCCTTTCCTGGAAAAATGCGGTAAAATAAGACTAACCCCCAAAAGAGTTCTCTCTGGGGATAGACTAAAACCAAGGTCTCAGAGTGTTCTGAGAGACAGATAAAAGGAGCGTGAGCGGGATGATTTTGAATAAACGGAAGATTGTGCTGGTCGGCACAGGCATGGTGGGCATGAGCTTTGCCTATTCCGCCTTGAACCAAGCGGTATGCGACGAGCTGGTGCTGGTGGACATTGACAAGCGCCGGGCCGAGGGAGAGGCCATGGATCTGAACCACGGCGTGGCCTTCGCCCCCTCCAGCATGAAGATCACCGCGGGGGATTACAGCGACTGCGCCGACGCGGACATTGTGGTGATCTGCGCCGGGGTCAGCCAAAAGCCGGGGGAGTCCCGGCTGGATCTCCTCAAGCGGAACACGGCGGTGTTCCAGTCCATCATCAGCCCCATTACCCATTCGGGCTTTTCTGGGATTTTTTTGGTGGCCACCAACCCCGTGGACATTATGACCCGGGTCACCTATGAGCTTTCCGGGTTTAACTCCAACCGGGTGTTTGGCACCGGTACCACCCTGGACACCGCCCGGCTGCGCTACCTGCTGGGAGATTACTTCACAGTGGATCCCAGAAACGTCCACGCCTATGTGATGGGGGAGCACGGCGACAGCGAGTTCGTCCCCTGGAGCCAGGCCATGGTGGCCACCAAATCCGTGACGGACATCTGCGCCGGCTCCGATGGCAAATTCTGCCTGGAGGAGATGCAGAAAATCAGCCTGGAGGTTCGGGACGCCGCCCAAAAAATCATCGAGGCCAAGCGAGCCACCTATTACGGTATCGGCATGGCCCTGGTGCGGATTGTGCGGGCGGTGCTTTCCAATGAGAACAGCGTGCTCACGGTGTCGGCCCGTCTGCGCGGGGAGTACGGCCAGCGGGACGTGTACGCCGGGGTTCCCTGCCTGGTCAACCGGAACGGCGTGGACCGGGTGCTGGAGCTATCTCTCACCGATGAGGAGCGGCAGAAATTTTCCGATTCCTGCGCCATCCTGCAGGAAAATTACCAGGGGCTGGAGATCTGACACCCGCCCGGGGGAATGGGAGTGAACGCAATGACCTCTTGGCTGCTTGTGGCCTTGGGCGGCGCGTTGGGCGCCGCGGGCCGGTATGGGCTCAGCCTGCTGCCGTGGCAGGGATCGTTTCCCCTGCTGACGCTGCTCACCAATTTTCTGGGGGCGGCAGCCATCGGCTTTTTGAGCGGGCTGTTTTCGCGGCAGCTTCTGGGAGAAGGAGGAAGGCTTTTCTGGCAGACAGGCGTTTGCGGAGGCTTTACCACCTTTTCCACCTTCTCCTTGGAAACAGTGTCTCTGCTTCAAGGGGGAAAATACCTGCTGGGCGTGGCCTATGCGCTGTCCAGCGTCCTTCTCTGCCTGGCGGGGGTGCTGCTGGGGCAGACGCTGGCGCGGCTGGCGGTGAGAGCGGGATAAAAGCCAAGAAAAAAAGTCCTCAAAGCGGCGGCTTCGAGGACTTTTTTCTCTGTGAGGGTTACAGCTCTTTGCCCAGCTGGCGCAAATCGGCGATGAGCTGATCCACGGCCTCCTCCCGGGTGGCCCAGCTGGTACACAGGCGGACGGCGGTGTGAGCCTCGTCCACCTTGGCCCAAACGGAGACGGCGTATTTCTCCCGGAGCCGGGACAGCAGCCGGTTGGGAAAAATGGGGAACTGCTGGTTGGTGGGGGATTCCGCGAAGAAGGAGAACCCGGCCTCCCGGCAGGCGGCGGCAATGCGGTAAGCCTGCTCGTTGGCGGCGCGGCAAATGTCGTAATACAGGTCATCCTCAAACAAGGTGAGAAATTGCAGCCCCAGCAGCCGTCCCTTGGCCAGCATGCCCCCGTTCTGCTTGATGGAGTACCGGAAGTCTCGCTGCAGCTCCGGGTTGACAAGAACCACAGCCTCGCCGAACAGAGCGCCGCATTTTGTCCCTCCAATGTAAAACACGTCGCAGAGCCGGGCCAGGTCCGCTATGCTCACGTCAGCGCCCCGAGCTGTCAGGCCATAGCCCAGCCGGGCGCCGTCCAAAAACAGGTACAGGCCGTGCTTCCGGCAAACCTGGTGGAGCGCCTCCAGCTCGGAGAGGGTATAAAGGGCGCCGTTTTCCGTGGGGTGAGAGATGTACACCATTTTGGGCTGCACCAGATGCTCCCGGGCCTCGTCGGACCAGTGGGCCTTTACCACGGCGTCCACCTGCTGGGCGGTGAGCTTTCCCTCCGGGCCGCAGGGCTGGGCCAGCACCTTGTGGCCGGTGGCCTCCACCGCGCCGGTCTCGTGGCCGTTGATGTGGCCGGTAGCCGGGGCAATCACTCCCTGATGGGGCCGCAGGGCCGCCCGGATCACCGTGAAGTTTGCCTGGGTGCCTCCCACCAAAAACTGCACGTCCGCGTCTTCCCGCTGGCATTCCTTCCGAATCAGCGCCCTGGCTCTCTCGCAGTATTCGTCCTCGCCGTAGCCCACGGTCTGTTCCAGGTTGGTTTCCGCCAGCTTTTCCAAAATGGCGGGGTGGGCGCCCTCGGTGTAATCGCAATTAAAATAGAGCATGGTGTCCCTCCTGTAATCATGAATAAAAGGCTGAAAGTGAAGTCTTGGAAACGAATTTTAGAATATCATATTTCCCGAGAAATGTAAATTGCCGGGAAATTGCGATTTTTTCCCCTGCCGTGTTGACAAAACCGGGGGAATCGTGTATAATGCGTAATGCTGTAAAGAAAACCGCTTTACACAAAGTGAAAACGGACCGGGGAGGTGCCTTGTTATGGCAAAGGATTTGCGAATCAGCTTCTTGCTGGACTTTTACGGGGATATGCTCACCGAAACCCAGCGGGAGGTGGTGGACGCCTATTATAACGAGGACCTGTCCCTGGCGGAGATCGCCCAGGACCGGGACATCACCCGGCAGGGCGTGCGGGACGCTATCAAGCGGGCCGAGCAGCAGCTTTTGGAGATGGAGGACCGGCTGGGCCTGGCCCGGCGCTTCCAGGAAATCCAAAAGACCCTGACGCTGATCTGTGACTGCGCCCTGAACATCCAGGACCTGAACGAGCAGAACGGCCAGGTAGCCGGTATCGATGAGAGCGCCGCCAAAATTCTGGAGTGCGCCCAGGAGATCTCCATGGAGGCCTGAGAGACCTCCTTTGGAGAAGCGTGCCGCCCCCCAGAGGGCGTTTTCAAAGTTTGATTTCAGGAGGGAAAGCCAGTGGCATTTGAGGGCTTGGCGGAAAAACTCAGCAATTCCTTTAAAAAGCTTCGCAGCAAGGGCAAGCTCACCGAGGCGGACGTCAAGGAAGCCATGCGGGAAGTGCGTCTGGCTTTGCTGGAGGCCGACGTCAACTACAAGGTGGCCAAGGAGTTTACCAAGAAGGTCACAGACCGGGCTGTGGGCAGCGAGGTTATGGAGAGCCTGACCCCCGCCCAGATGGTCATCAAGATTGTCAACGAGGAGCTGACCGCTCTCATGGGCGGCAGCGAGGAGCGGCTGAAGATGCCCGCCCACCCGCCGGCTGTCATCATGATGTGCGGCCTGCAGGGCGCCGGTAAAACCACCCACGCCGCCAAGCTGGCCTACATGCTCAAATCCCAGGGCCACCGGCCGCTGCTGGTGGCGGGAGACATCTACCGCCCGGCGGCCATCAAGCAGCTGCAGGTGGTGGGGGAGAAGGCCGGCGCGCCGGTTTTTGAAAAGGGTACGCAGGACCCGGTTCTCACCGCCAAGGAGGCGGTGCGCCACGCCAAGGATTACGGCAACGACTACGTCATCATCGACACCGCCGGACGGCTGCAGATTGACCAGCAGCTGATGGAGGAGCTTCACCGCATCAAGGAGGCGGTCACCCCCACGGACATCCTGCTGGTGGTGGACGCCATGACCGGTCAGGAGGCCGTGAACGTGGCCAAGTCCTTCGACGACCTGCTGGACATCACCGGCGTCATCCTCACCAAGCTGGACGGCGACACCCGGGGCGGCGCGGCACTGTCTGTCAAGGCCGTCACCGGAAAGCCCATCAAGTTCGCGGGTACCGGCGAAAAGCTGGGAGATCTGGAGGTCTTTCACCCGGACCGGATGGCCAGCCGTATTTTGGGCATGGGCGATGTGCTGACGCTGATTGAGGACGCCCAGCAGAAGCTGGACGAAAAGGCCGCTCAAAAGACCGCCCAGCGGCTGATGCAGAACAAGATGGATTTAAACGACCTGCTGGAGCAGTTCCAGCAGGTGAAGAAAATGGGACCCCTAAAGGGTATCCTTTCCAAGCTGCCCGGCGTGGGCAACAAGCTGGACGACGTGGACATTGACGACCGGGTGATGGACCGCAGCGCGGCCATCATTCTCTCCATGACTCCCTACGAGCGCTCTCACCCGGACTGCTTGAACGCCTCCCGGAAAAAGCGCATTGCCGCTGGCTGCGGCATGAAGGTGGAGGATGTGAACCGGCTCTTAAACCAGTTCCGCCAGACCCAAAAGCTGATGAAGCAGTTTGGCGGCATGGGGAAGGGAAAACGCCGTCGCATGCCCAATCTGCCTTTGTAATCAATCTTTTGGATATTGCCGGGGCCTGCCCCGTGAACAATATTGCCCGGGCTGCCGGGCGACACGACCTATCATCTATTTTTTATTTCAATCACAGTAGCATTTGGAGGAATGAATTATGGCAGTTAAGATCAGACTGAGAAGAATGGGCGCGAAGAAATCTCCCTTCTACCGCATTGTGGTGGCGGATTCCCGCTTCCCCCGGGACGGCCGCTTCATCGAGGAGATCGGCTATTACAACCCCATGGAAGAGCCCAGCGTGGTGAAGGTGGACCCCGAGAAGGCCAAGAAGTGGATTGCCAACGGCGCCCAGCCCACCGACACGGTGAAGGCCCTGTTCAAGAAGCACGGCGTGATCTAAAGGTCTCGTACAACGCCCCAGTCTTGAAAGGAGCAGCACTATGGAGGCATTACTGAAAGCCATTGCCGCCGGCCTGGTGGAAAAGCCGGAGGACATTGTCATCACCAGCGAGGAGCAGGAAAACGGCACCACCGTTTACCATCTCCATGTGGCGGAGGACGACATGGGCCGGGTCATCGGCAAGCAGGGCCGCATCGCCAAGGCGATTCGCGTGGTTATGCGGGCCGCGGCAACCCGGAACGACAAGAAAATCATGGTCGAGATCGACTGAGCAAAAAGGGCGAAAGCCCTTTTTTGTTTATCCAGGGAGAAAGGGCCGCTGGATGGGAACGCTTACAGGAAAGGGAGGCTGCGCCATGAAAAAGCAGTATTTAGAAGCTGGGAAAATTGTCCGCACCCACGGGGTTCGGGGAGAGCTGGTCCTGGAGTGCTGGGCCGATTCTCCCCAGCTTTTGGCGGGGATCAAACGGTTTTATTTTGACGGCGGCCGGGAGGACGCTGGGCTGCTGTCCTCCCGGGTACACAAGGGGCGGCTGCTGATCCGCCTGCGGGGGGTGGACACGGTGGAGCAGGGAGACGTTCTGCGAGGGAAGGTGCTCTACCTGAACCGGGACGACGTGCCTTTGGAAGAGGGCCAGGTGTTTTTGCAGGATCTGATCGGCCTGAGAGCTGTGGACGGCGTCACAGGTCAGGAATACGGGGAGCTGCGGGAGGTGCTGCCCACCGGCGCCAACGATGTGTACCGCATTGTGGACAAGACGGGAAAGGAGTATCTGTTCCCGGCGGTGAAGCACATGATCCAGGCCATCCGGGTGGAGGACGGCGTCATCGAGCTGCTGCCCATTCCCGGCATCTTTGACGAAGCAGGGGAGGAAGCCTGATATGCGGGTGGATATTGTAACTCTGTTTCCCGAGATGTTCCCGCCGGTGCTGGGTCACAGCATTGTGGGCCGGGCCAGGAAGAAGGGACTTTTGCAGGTGTGCTGCCACCAGCTGCGGGAGTTTTCCCCCGACCCCCGGGGCCGTGTGGACGACACGGTGTTCGGCGGCGGCAAGGGAATGCTGCTGGCCGCCGAGCCCTTTGCCCGGGCCATCGACGGGATTCGGGAACATTTGGGCTGGCGGCAGCATATTCTGTATATGTCCCCCCGGGGGAAGGTGCTGGCCCAAGAGGACGCCAAGCGTCTGGCCAGGGAGCCTGGCCTGCTGATTCTCTGCGGCCACTACGAGGGGGTGGACGAGCGGCTTTTAGAGGAGTATCAGGCGGAGGAAATCTCTGTGGGGGACTATGTCCTCACCGGGGGAGAGCTGCCCGCCATGCTTCTCACCGACGCGGTGGCCCGCATGCTTCCCGGCGTGCTGTCTGAGGAGGCCTGCTTCACCGAGGAAAGCCACTATTCCGGCCTGCTGGAATATCCCCAGTACACCCGGCCGGAGGTGTGGCGGGGCCGTCCCGTGCCAGAGGTGCTGCTCTCGGGGCATCACGGGAACATAGAGCGCTGGCGGCGCGCCCAAGCGCTGGCCGTCACCCGCCGCAGCCGTCCCGACCTGTGGGAGCGGCTGGAGCTGACCAAAGAGGACCAAAGGCTGCTGGAAATGCTGGACCGGGGCTGTTAAATTTTCTCCGCGGCGCATATCCCGGGGAAAACCCTCCTATGCTTTCTTGGGGGAGGAATACACAGCATGTGGTGGATAAGCACGGAAAGCAGCGGCACAATGGGCAAAAAGTTTTCCACATTGCCAACAAGATGCACAAACATGGGGCGAAAAAAAGGGCCTGGGGCTGTTCAGGAATCCAAAATTCGGGAATCGATGTTGACGGCGGCAGGAAATATGCTATAATGAATTCAAATCCCAAATACTTTGCGCCCGTTAGACCTATTTTTTGCGGTGGCAGAAACCCCTTTTATAAATTCAGTAGGAGAGTGAATTTGCATGTGTGCTAAAGAAGTTTTGGTCCAGAATCAGGTCGGCCTTCACGCTCGCCCGGCTACTTTCTTCATCCAGAAGGCTAACGAGTTTAAGTCCTCCATCTGGGTGGAAAAGGAAGAGAGAAGGGTCAATGCAAAGAGCCTTCTCGGTGTGCTGAGCTTGGGCATTGTGGGCGGCGTTACCATTCGCATTATTGCTGACGGCGCCGATGAGGAGCAGGCTGTGGACGCCCTGGTGGAGCTGGTCAATTCCGGTTTCGCCGAGTAAGGTCCGCGTTTTTTCCTAAGAGAATGAATAAAAATGAAAGGCACCGCGTAACAGCGGTGCTTTTTTCGTAACAGGCTTCCAACAGGCGGTGAGAAACTTGGAGCAAGAGCAAAAGAAAAAAGAGCTTCGCCGCAAGGCCATGAAGCTGCCCCTCTCCCCGGGGGTGTACCTGATGCACAACAAGGCCGGGGAAATTATCTACATCGGCAAGGCCAAGGCCCTGAAAAACCGGGTCAGCCAATATTTTGGCTCGGAAAAAAACCACGACAACAAGGTGCGCCGGATGGTTTCCAACGTGGACTGGTTTGAGTACATTGTCTGCGACAGCGAGTTTGAGGCCCTGGTGCTGGAAAGCAGCCTGATTAAGCAGAACCAGCCCAAGTACAACATTCTGCTGAAGGACGACAAGGGTTACAGCTATATCCGGGTCAGCGGCGGTTCCTGGCCGCGAATCTCCGAGGTGAAAAAGGTGGAGGACGACGGGGCAAAATACATCGGCCCCTACATGAGCTCCTGGTCCATCAAGCAGACCATCGACTCCGCCCGGAAGATCTTCAAGCTGCCGGACTGCAGCCGGAAATTCCCCCAGGACTTTGGCAAGGGACGCCCCTGCCTGAACTACTACATCAAGCAGTGCTGCGCCCCCTGCCGGGGAAAGGTCAGCGAGGCGGAGTACAACGAGGCGTTTCAAGAGGCCCTGGAGTTCATCCGGGGAGGCAGCTCCACCTCGGTGAAGGCCCTGACGGAAAAGATGGAGCAGGCCGCGGAAAACCTGGAATTTGAGCTGGCCGCACGGCTGCGGGACCGGATTAACGCCATCAATATGATGCGGGCGCGGCAGAAGGTGGTGGCCAGCCGGGTGGAGGAGCAGGACGTGTTCGCCTTGGCCCAGGGAGACACCCACACGGCCTTCGAGGTGTTCCGCTTTACCGGGAACAAGCTCTCCGACCGGGAGAGCTTTCTCACCGAGGGATGCCAGCCGGACCCCGAGGCCCGCTCGGAATTTTTGCGCCAGTATTACGCCATCCGGGACCGGGTGCCGCCCTTGGTCGTCCTGGACGGAGAGGTGGAGGACGAGGAGCTGCTTGCCCGGTGGCTGACGGAAAAGCGGGGCAAAGCTGTGAAAATTCTCATTCCCCAGCGGGGGGACCAGTACCAGCTGGTACAGATGTGCCGCAAAAACGCCGCGGAGAGCATTGCCCGGCAAACCGGCGGCTCTGGCCGGGACGCCTCTGCCCTGGACGAGCTGCGGCGGCTGCTGGGTCTGGAAAAAGCCCCCGCCTATATTGAGAGCTACGACATCTCCAACCTGGCGGGCGGGGAGAATGTGGCGGGCATGGTGGTGTTTGAAAACGGCCGGCCTCTGAAGTCCGCCTATCGGAAATTCAAGATCAAAACCGTGGAGGGTCAGGACGACTACGGCTCCATGCGGGAGGTGATCCAGCGCCGGTTTCAGGAATACTTCGCCTGCCGGGAAAAGGGCCAGGAGGAGGGCTTTGGCCGTCTGCCGGACCTGATCCTCCTGGACGGCGGCAAGGGCCATGTGGCGGCGGTGCAGCCCATTTTGGACCAGCTGGGCCTGCCTGTGCCGCTGTTTGGCATGGTGAAGGACGACAAGCACCGGACCCGGGCCATTGCCGTCACCGGGGGAGAAATTGCCATCAGCTCCCACCGGCGGGCCTTCACACTGGTGTCCTCCATCCAGGACGAGGTGCACCGGTTTGCCATTGGCTATCACCGGCAGCAGCGGAAAAAGTCCGCCATCTCTTCCACCCTGACCTCCATCCCCGGCATTGGGGAAACCAGGGCCAAGGCGCTGCTGAAGCACTTTAAAACGGTTTCAGCTGTCAGCGAGGCGGATTTGGCAGAGCTGGAGGGCGCTCCCGGCATGACCAAGCCCGCCGCCCGACGGGTATGGGAGCATTTCCATCCAGAGACGGAGGGGGAGGAACATTTGCCCGCCCAAGTGGAAGAGACTGGCGGAAATTCCGGGGAAATTCCGCCAAATAGTTGACAGATTGGCCTTTTAATGGGATAATAAGGCGGATATAACCATACACACCCTGTAAAGCTGGGAGACATGCCATGCGGATTATCACCGGTTCCAAACGAGGAAAAAAGCTCATCACCCTGGAGGGGGAGCAGGTACGCCCCACCACCGACCGGGTCAAGGAGTCCCTGTTCAACATCCTTCAGTTCCAGCTGGAGGGCAGGCGCTTTTTGGACCTGTTTGCCGGGTCCGGGCAGATTGGCCTGGAGGCCCTCAGCCGGGGAGCGGCGGCCGCCGTGTTTGTGGATTCCTCCAAGGATTCCATCCGGGTGGTGCAGAAAAACCTGGAGTCCACCGGTTTTCAGGACCGGGCCAAGGTGGTGCAGCTGGATTTCGCCTCCTACCTGCGGGGCAGCCGGGAGCTGTTTGACATCGCCTTTTTGGACCCACCCTACCGCACGGGACTGCTGGAGCAGGCTCTGCCCCTGACGGCCCAGCGGATGAACCCGGGCGGGGTGATCCTCTGCGAGCATCCCAAGGACCAGATTCCGCCGGAGAGCGCCGGAGCTTTTCTGCGCCAAAAATCCTACCGGTACGGAAAGATCATGCTTACCGCCTACCGCCAGCCGGTGGAGGAGGAAGCTGGAGACCAGCCGGGGGAATGACCTGTCCGGCTTAAAAAGGAGAGAGATGCCATGAAACTTGCCGTCTATCCAGGCAGCTTTGACCCTGTCACCCTGGGGCATTTGGACATCATTGTGCGGGCCAGCAGGATTTTCGACAAGCTGATTGTGGGAGTTCCCACCAACCCGGATAAGCACGCCAGCTTTTCCGTGGAGGAGCGCATGGACCTGCTCCGGCGGGCCACCAGCGCGGAGGGCTTGAAAAACGTGGAGATCGACCGGGTGGAGGGCCTTCTGGCCGATTACGCGCGCCGCCGGGGAGCCATGGTGGTCATCAAGGGCCTGCGGGCTTTGTCCGACTTTGAGTACGAGTTTCAGCAGGCGCTGACCAACAAAAAGCTGAATCCCGAACTGGAGACCATGTTCCTGGCCACCAGCGCGGAGAACATGTTTTTAAGCTCCAGCATGGTCAAGCAGGTGGCCGGCTTCGGGGGAGACATCTCGCCCTTTGTGCCTGCCTGCATCCTGCAAACCATTCAAGAGCGACTTTGCGGCAAATTTTAACAGAGAACCGGTGCGGGTTTTGCGGCGCTGTCTGCAAGCCGCGCTGAAACAGCCCTTTTTGGGGAAAGTGAAAGAGAAGAAAGGAATGGGTTTCAACCATGAGCAACAATCAGGCTACCATTGAGGATCTGATCGACGAGATGTACGACGTCTTGGACAAGGGCTGGAAAATGCCCCTTTCCGCGGGCAAGCTGTTTGTGGATGGGGAAGAGGTGCGCCAAATCCTGGACGAGATCAAGGAGGAGATCCCCTCTGAGGTTCGCCAGGCCAAGGCGATTGTGGCGGATCGAGCCCAGATTATCAGCGAAGCCCAGCGGGAGGCCGAGACCATTATCCGGGTGGCAGAGGAAAAGGCCCGGGCCATGGTCAGCCAGGACGAGGTGGTGCGCCAGGCCCAGCAAAAGGCCAACGAGCTGATTGCCCAGGCCCAGCAGAAGTTTAAGGAAATGCGAAAGGCCAGCAACGACTATGTGGACGACCTGATGCGCCGCGCCGACGAGTCTCTTTCTGAAAACCTGGCCGAGCTGCGCAAGACTCGCCAGAGTATCAAGACCTCTCAGCGCAACTCCCAAATCTGAGAAAATATATTTGTGAAAACCTTACAAATTTTATAGACTGTTTTTCTTCCCCTCACTAGATCTAGTGAGGGGAATTTTTGTTCCCTTTTATTTTGGGGAGAACATACCTTCGACCCTAGGAAATTCCTGGCTTTTCCAGGATTTCCGGGTTGCTTTTGCCGGGGGGATGCTTTATAATAAGGGGCATCAGGTGGGTGAAAGTGGGGCAAAGTTCCACGATGTGGGGGAAAGGTGGTTGAAAGTGCCACAAAAACCCCTGAATGCGGTTCACTCCCTGTATGTGGAAAGGGAAAGGCGCTTATGTTGACCGGTGAGTATCAACATAATATGGATTTAAAGGGCCGGGTTACCGTGCCCTCTAAGTTCCGTGAGGACCTGGGCGACAAGTTCTATGTGTGCAAGGGTCTTGACGGCTGTCTTTTCCTGCTCTCTCAAGCCCAGTGGGACAAGCTGGTGGAAAAGGTTTCCGCCATTCCCTTGGCCCAGGGCAAGGGAATTCAGCGCTATTTCTTCTCCGGCGCCGCCGAGGTGGAGCCGGACAAGCAGGGGCGTATTCTCATCCCTCAAAACCTGCGGGAGCACGCCGGTCTGGAAAAGGACGTCACCGTTATCGGCGCGGCTGTGCGGGCGGAGATTTGGGATACGGCCCGCTGGAATGCCTACAACGAGAGCCAGACCGACGAGGCCATTGAGGCCTCCATGAACCTGCTGGACTTTTAAGGGGCAGGTGAGAGAATGGAATTTCACCACAAACCGGTATTGTTTGAGGAGACCATAGCTTCTCTGGCCATTCGGCCGGAGGGATTGTATATTGACGGGACTATGGGGGGCGGCGGTCACTCCGAGGCGATTTTGAAACAGCTGACCACGGGACGGCTTCTCTCCATTGACCAAGACCCGGACGCCATCAAGGCCGCTGGGGAGCGGCTGGCTCCATATCCCCAATCTATTCGGGTGCGGGGCAATTTCGCCCAGATGGGTGAGCTTGCCAAAGCTCAGGGGATGGATCAGGTGGACGGCGTGCTTTTGGACATCGGCGTGTCCTCCTATCAGCTGGACACTCCGGAAAGAGGGTTTTCCTATCACCACGACGCGCCTCTGGACATGCGGATGAGCCAGGAAGGGCCTTCCGCCAGGGACCTGGTAAACATGCTCAGCGAGCAGGAGCTGGCGGACGTGATCTTCCGCTTTGGCGAGGACAAAAGCGCCCGGCGGATTGCCCAGGGCATTGTGAAAGCCCGGGAGCAGGCTCCCATTGAGACCACAGCCCAGCTGGCGGAGATTGTGAAGGCCTCTGTTCCCGCGGCGGTGCGAAGGGCCGAGGGCCATCCCGCCCGGAAAACCTTCCAGGCTCTGCGAATCGCGGTGAACGGGGAGCTGGACCGGCTCCAGGAGGGGCTGGAGGCTGGATTTGGGCTGCTGAGGCCTGGAGGACGGCTGGCGGTGATTACCTTCCATTCCCTGGAGGATCGAATTGTAAAGCAGCAGATGAACCAGTGGTGCCAGGGGTGTATCTGCCCCAAGGATTTCCCCGTGTGCGTCTGCGGCAGAAAACCGCAGGGAAGGCTGGTGTACAAAAAGGGGCTGGCCCCCTCGGAGAAAGAGGTGGCGGAAAACCCCAGAGCCAGAAGCGCCCGGCTGCGGGTGATTGAAAAGCTTCCGAAAACGCAAGAGCGCTGAAAGCGCAAGCAGCAAAAGGAAAGGAACACGCTATGGCAAGATATTCTTCAGAAGCATACGATTTGTCCTTGTTTGAGGAGCATCGCGCCCCAGAGGAGCCTGCGGCCCGCTGGGACAACGCTGTCCCGGAGCGCCGGGAGGAGCGGCCGGAGCATCCTCGGGAAAACGTGGTGGAGCTGCCGGAGCGAGAGCTGAAACGGAACGCCCGGCCCAAGCGTCACCCGCTGCGGCGGCTGGCCGCGGTGCTGTGCTTTGGCGTGGTTTTCTCCACGGTGACGCTGGTTGTCTACAACCAGGTACAGCTGACAGAGCTTACCGAGCAGATCAACACCGCCACCAAGCAGCTGGCAGAGGCGGAAAGCGTGGAAATCCAGCTGAACATGGAGGCGTCTCAGGAAATGGACGGCGCCGCGGTGGAGGAATACGCCCAGAACGAGCTGGGCATGAGCAAGGTTTCCAACAGCCAGATCACCTATGTGGACGCGGCCGGAGAGGACAGCGGCACAGTGGTGCGAGAGGCCACCGGCGGCTCTCTGTGGGAGAGAATCTGGTCGGCAATCCAGTCCTGGTTCCATTGATTTTTGTCAAACACCTGTGAACATTTGGGTTCACAGCGTTTTATGGGGTTTATATACAGCTTTTTGGATGGGCGCGTTTCTCCTTTTTGATTTGAACAGAGGGCGCTTATCCCCGCGGGGGTCAGGACCCCCGGAACGCGAAGGGATGCGGCCCACGGCAGCGCGGGCCGCGTTTGTTTGCGCGGGCGGAGCAGGTGTGGTATAATAACTTAGCAAAGCTGCCAGCGCGGGCAGACAAGGGAAAAGCCCTTCTCTGGCTTGGCGGCGGTGAGCCGCCTGCGCGACATGCCCACCGCAGGTGTGGTATAATAACTTAATAAAGCTGCCAGCGCGGGCAGACAAGGGAAAAGCCCTTCTCTGGCTTGGCGGCGGTGGATGGGGAGCTTTACCATGGGGATGTTGTCCCAGCTTTTTCCAAGGGGCGCGAGGGCGCTCATATCTGGGGAGGCTGGGGAATAAGATAGTGCGGGACGTAGTTTGTGAGGGGGAGAGCCAAGAGGAAATCTTGACTCTCGTTTTTGCTGCCGGGTAGGACAGAGCTTTTACAGACAGGCGGTGACATACAGTTGGCAAAGGGAAAGACAGAAAAAATGTGGCGCAAGGCGCTGATTGTAACAGCTGTGCTGGTGTTTGTGGGATTTGGCGCGGCAGCGGTCAGCTTGTTCCGGTGGCAGATTCTCCGGGGCGAGGAAATGAGCACGGCGGCTTTGGACCAAAGCCTGCGAAGCACCACCCTCAGCGCCATGCGGGGTACCATTTACGACGCCACCGGCAAGGTGCTGGCCCAGAGCGCCAGTGTGTGGACGGTGGTCTTGGAACCCGCTTACTTTTCCGAATATGACGATCCAGAGGCGGCCCGGCGCACAGTAGCTTCGGGCCTTGCGGCCATTCTGGACATGGACGAGGAGGAGGTCTACGAGCGCACCCAGGGCAATTCCTACTTTGTCTACTTAAAGCGCCGGGTGGAGACCAGCATCCGGGACCAGATCAACGAGTTTTTAGAGGCCGAGGGCATTTCCTCCGGCGTGCGGCTGATTGAGGATTACAAGCGGTACTACCCCTACGGGACAGTGGCCTCCACGGTGCTGGGCTTTACCGGTACTGACGGCCAGGGCCTGGAGGGCTTGGAGCTCCAGTATGACACCCAGCTGCGGGGGACTGCCGGGCGGCTGATTTCCTCCCAAAACGCCCTGGGTACCGACATGCCCTTTGAGTACGAGCAGTATGTGGAGGCCCAGGACGGCAACAACCTGGTGCTCACCATTGACGAGACCGTGCAGAGCATTCTGGAAAAATATCTGGCCGAGGGCGTGGACCAGTTCAACGTGAAAAACGGCGCTGTGGCCATTATGATGGATGTGGACACCGGGGCCATTTTGGGGCTGGCCTCCACCCCCACCTATGACCCCAACGATCCCTTCACCATCTATGACCAGGACTTGCAGGCGGAAATCGACGCCCTGTCCGGCGATGAGCAGGACCAGGCCTTCAACGTAGCCCAGCTGAAACAGTGGCGGAACAAGGCGGTGTCCGATACCTATATTCCCGGCTCTGTATACAAGATGTGCGTGTACGCCATGGGTCTGGAGGAAGGGGTTGTCACCGAGCAGAGTACCTTCACCTGCGACGGCAGCATCCAGGTGGAGGGCTACGAGGACCCCATCAGCTGCTGGAAACACACCGGCCACGGCCTGGAGACCTTCCGGGAGGGGCTGTACAACTCCTGTAACCCCTGGGCCATCCATGTGGGACAGCTGCTGGGCGGCCAGACCTTCGCCAAATACCGGGAGGCCTTTGGCTTTACAGAGAGCACCGGCATTGACCTGCCCGGCGAGGCTGTCACCATTTACCACAGCGTGGAATCCCTGGTGAACACCCCCTCGGACCTGGCGGTGGAATCCTTTGGGCAAAACTTTACCATCACTCCCCTGCACATGATTACCGCCGCCTGCGCCATTGCCAACGGAGGCTATCTGGTTACGCCCCATGTGGTGGACCGGGTGGTGGACCAGGACGGCAACATTGTGGAGACCGCCGACACCAGCTACCGCCGGCAGGTGGTGTCCCAGGAGACCTGCGATACCATCATCAGCATTCTCCAGGAGAATGTGGACCACGGCACGGCCACCGGCGGCTATGTGGCGGGCTATCGGATCTGCGGCAAGACCGGCACCTCGGAGAAGGTGGACAAATGGAACGAGGACCGCTCCAAGCCTATGGAATACATCGCCTCCTTCTGCGGCTTCGCCCCGGCGGAGGACCCCCAGTACGCCCTGCTGGTGTTCTTCGACGAGCCGGATGACGACACCAACGGCGGCTACAACGGCGGCAACGCCGTGGCCGGGCCTTACTTCGCCAAGATGATGGAGGAGATCCTCCCCTACCTGGGCGTGGAGGCCCAGTACAACGAGGAGGAGTACGCCAACCTGGACACCACGGCTCCCAACGTTACGGGCATGACCTTGGAGCAGGCCTACGCCGAGCTGGAGGAGGCCGGCCTGTCCTACACCGTCATCGGCGACGAGAGCGACAGCTCCATCACCGTCAGCGCTCAGGTTCCCGAGGCTGGCGGCGCGGTGCCAAAGGAGGGTCAGGTGGTGCTTTACACCAGCGGCTACGACGAGGCCTCCACCTATGTGACCGTGCCCAGCTTCCTGGGCTATGACGTGACAAACGCCAGTTATCTGGCCAGCATCAATGGCCTGCAAATCAGCGTCAGCGGCTCGTCCTCCTCCTCTGCCACCGTCACCTCCCAAAGCGTGGCGGAAGGCGAGCAGGTGCAGCAGGGGACAGTGATTACCCTGACCTTTGTAGACAACGCCAACGCGGAAACAGGAGCTACTGCAGGCGGGTGATCTCCCGCCTGGAAAAAAGAGAGGAAACACAACGAGAGGGGTAGAAAACATGAACACCATGCTGTATTTGCTGGTTTCGGTCATTGCGTTCGCCGTTACAGCCGTTCTGGGGAAGTGGATGATTCCCTTCCTGCACAAGCTGAAATTCGGTCAAACCATTCGGGAGGTGGGTCCCAGCTGGCACAAGAGCAAGCAGGGGACACCCACCATGGGAGGAATCATGTTTATCCTGGGCATTGCCATCGCCATGATTGGCTGTCTGCCCATTTTCTACTCCTTTGGCATGGAGGAGGCGGTGCTGCTCAAGGCCAAAACCTTCGCGGGCTTGGGCATGGCCGTGGCCTTTGGCGTCATCGGCTTTATGGACGATTACATCAGCATTTTGAAAAAGCGCAACCTGGGCCTGACCGAGCGTCAAAAGCTGGTGCTCCAGTTCGCGGTGGCGGCGGCCTATCTGGTCTCTGTGGCCCTGGCGGGAGGCGGCACCTCCACCACCATCCCCTTTGTGGGGCAGCTTGACCTGGGCTGGTTCTACTATCCTTTGGCCGCTGTGGTGATTGTGGGGGTTGTAAATGCCGTAAACTTTACAGACGGCATCGACGGCCTGAACACTACGGTTTCCTTCTTTGCCTTTCTCTCCCTGGCCCTGTGCGCGGGTATCCTTTCCATGACGGGCCTTTCCGCTATGGGGGTTGCCTCCGCCGCGGCCTGCGTGGGGTTCCTCATCTGGAACTGGCACCCGGCCAAGGTGTTTATGGGGGACACCGGCTCCTTGTTTATGGGGGGCATGGTGTGCGCCCTGGCCTTTGGCATCGACCTGCCCGTTCTCCTTTTGCCGGTGGGCTTTGTCTACCTGTGCGAAATCCTGTCTGTGGTGCTGCAGGTGACCTACTTCAAGGCCACCCACGGCAAGCGGCTGTTTAAAATGTCTCCCATCCATCATCACTTTGAGATGTGCGGCTGGAGCGAGGTGAAAATCTGCGGAGTCTTTGGCCTGGCGGCTTGCGCAGGCGGAGCGGCGGCTGTGCTGTGCGTGCTGTTTGGCATGTGAGGCCTTTGGAGAAAACTTGCGCTGTTCCGTTTGACCGCTCTTTTCACTGGATAGACTAAAAGAGAAAGCGGGGATTCCCATGAAAGACAGCCTGGTGCTGAAAATTTTCCTGGCGGCGGCTTTTCTGTCGTCCTTGCTCAGCCTGGCCCTTCACAGCGACGCGCTGCTGGTGGCCGCCGCCGTCCTGGTGGGTGTGTGCCTGGTGCTGACCTTTGTGAAAAAGCGGCGCTGACAGCCGCGGCCAAGCTATTGTCTCAATTATTTAAACGAAAGGAGTGATCCAGATGGCAGCAGTTGGCAGAACCGCCCGGGGGCTGCGCCGGGTTCCCGGCTACCGGCAGCCGGAGCCGCCTCGGCCCCGCCGTCCAGAGCCGCCCCAGGAGGCGCCAAAACGCCGCCGGCCTGTGCGTTATAAGCTGTTCAGTCTGGGCGCCGGCCTGGATATGCCCCTGCTTATTTTCACCCTGGTGCTGCTGGCGATTGGATTGGTGATGCTTTTCTCCGCCAGCTATGCCAGCTCCTATTACCTGCAAGGAAACAGCTACTACTATATCTCCCGGCAGGCGGTGTTCGCCGTCTTTGGCGTGGCTGCCATGCTGGTGATCTCCACCTTTGACTACCACAGCTTTCACAAGCTGGCCATTGTCATCTTTGGCATCTCCCTGTTCCTGCTGGTGTTCCTGCTCATCTGCCGGTACGCCCATATCGAGTCCATCGCCGACTGGGAGGGCGACGCCACCCGCTGGCTGAACTTTGGCATTGTGTCCTTTCAGCCCTCGGAAGTCGCCAAGTTTGGGCTGATCGTCATGCTGGCCCACATGATCTCCCAAAACCTGGACAGGATGGACACCTTCCGCTATGGCGTGGTACCCTATGTGGCAATCATCGGCCTGTTCGCCGCGCTGATCTTTTTGGAAAGCCACCTTTCCGCCACCTTGATTATCCTGGCTTTGGGCGCCATCATGATGTTTGTGGGGGGAACCAAGCCCCGGTGGTTTATCATCGGCGGGATTCTGGTGGCGGCGGTGCTGCTGTTTCTGGTCATCTCCAAGGGCGGCTACCAGCTGGGACGAATTATCGGCTGGCTGGATCCCTTTTCCAGCGATCTGCCGGAGGGAGTGGACACCTACCAAACCCGCCAGTCCCTGTACGCCATCGGCTCCGGGGGGCTTTTGGGGGTGGGTCTGGGCCAGTCCCGTCAGAAGTACCTCTACCTGCCCGCCCCCCAGAACGACTTCATTTTCGCCGTGGTCTGCGAGGAGCTGGGCCTGGTGGGGGCTTTGGTGATTATCGTGCTGTTCGCGCTGCTGATCTGGCGGGGGGTGTATGTGTCCATCCACGCCAAGGATAAGTTCGGCATGCTGCTGGGGCTGGGCATCACCTTCCAGATTGGATTGCAGGCGGTGCTGAATATCTGCGTGGTGACAAACACCATTCCCAATACAGGCATCGCGCTGCCCTTCTTCAGCTATGGCGGCACGGCCCTGCTGATGCTGCTGGGGGAGATGGGCATCCTGCTGAACATTTCCCGCAGCTCCAACATTGAAAAGACCTGACAGAGTAAAAGGAAGTGGGTTTGAAATGAAAGTGCTGTTCACAGGCGGCGGTACGGCGGGGCATATCAACCCTGCCCTGGCCGCGGCGGGCTACCTGCGGCAAAAGGAGCCTGACGCCCAGATCCTCTATGTGGGCAACAAGGGAGGCATGGAGGAGCGGCTGGTGGCCCAGGCTGGGTACGAGATCAAAACCGTACACATCTCCGGGTTCCAGCGAAAGCTGACTCCCAAAAACCTCTGGCGCAACGCCCAGACGGTGGTGCGGGTGTTCACCGCCACCGCCGAGGCCAAGAAGATTATCCAGGACTTTGCCCCGGATGTGTGCGTGGGGACCGGCGGCTATGTCTGCGGGCCGGTGATCCGGGAGGCAGCCAAGCTGGGCATCCCCTGCGTGGTCCACGAGTCCAACGCCTATCCCGGTGTGACCATCAAGATGCTGGCGAAATCTGTCAAAACCGTGATGCTGGCTGTGCCGGACGCCAAAAAGTATTTTGACGATTCCGTCAACTGCGTGGTGACAGGGAACCCGGTGCGGGGAGAGGTGCTGGCCGCCCAGCGGGAGGAATCCCGCAAGGCCCTGGGTCTGGACGACCGGCCCCTGGTGCTGTCCTTTGGAGGGAGCCTGGGGGCCTCGGCCCTGAACCGGGCGGCGGCCTACATGCTGGCCCAAAGCGCCAAGGAGGGCAAGTATCAGCATATTCACGGCTATGGCTCTCACGATGAACGGTTTCTGGACGAGTGCCGGGAGTTCGGTCTGGATGTGGCGAAAAACCCTCAGATCCAGCTGCTGGAGTACATCGACAACATGCCCCAATGCCTTTCGGCGGCGGATCTGGTCATCGGCCGGGCCGGAGCCATGACCCTGACGGAGATTGAAGCCAAGGCCAAGGCCTCCATCCTGATCCCCTCTCCCAACGTGGCGGAGAACCACCAGTTCCACAACGCGATGGCCCTGGTGCGCCGGGGGGCGGCGGAGATCATCGAGGAGAAGAACCTGACCGGAGAAGTGCTGTGGGAGAAGGTGCAGGCCATCCTCTCCGACCAGGAGCGGCTGCGCTCTCTGGGGGAGAACGCCGGCAAGATGGAGGTTTTGGACGCCAACGACCGGATCTATCGAGTAATCAAAGCGGCCGCGGCCAAGTAGGGAGGGCTCTCACCCAATGGGCAAACGCCTCATAGTATGGCGTATGCTGAATGGGATGAGGTGTTCTCTATGATTGTCATTGACGGCCCTGCCGAGCTTGGCGGGGAGCTGAGGATTCAAGGAGCCAAAAACAGCGCGCTGCCACTGCTGGCGGCTACGGTGCTCTGCAAGGGGCAGACTGTGCTACATAACTGTCCCCGCCTCTCCGATGTGGACACGGCGGTGGAGATTTTGGAGCATCTGGGCAGCCGGTGCCGCTGGGAGGGAGGCAGCCTGGTGGTGGACCACGCCATGACCTGCTGTCAGGTTCCCCCGGAGCTGATGCGGGAGATGCGCTCCTCCATTGTGTTTTTGGGGCCGATTGTCTCCCGGTGCGGCCAGGCGGAGCTGTGCTTTCCCGGCGGCTGCGAGCTGGGTCCCCGGCCCATCGACCTGCACATTGACGCCCTGCGGCGGCTGGGTGTGGACATTGAGGACTCTGGGGGAAGGCTGTACTGCTGCGCGCCGGAGGGAATCCGGGGAACGTACATCTCTCTGGCCTTTCCCAGCGTGGGGGCCACGGAAAACGTCATGCTGGCGGCGGCCTGCTCCCAGGGGACCACGGTGATTGCCAACGCCGCCCGGGAGCCGGAAATTGTGGACCTGGCCTCCTATTTGAACCGCTGCGGCGCCAGAATTTACGGCGCCGGCGAAAGCTGTGTCATCATCGACGGGGTGAAGGAGCTGTACGGCTGTGAGCACACCGTCATGCCGGACCGGATTGCCACCGTGACCTACATGGCCGCCGCCGCGGTGACAGGGGGCTGCGTCACATTGCGGGACGTGGACAATACCCACATCCTGCCCATGCTGGGGCCCTTTGAGCAGGCGGGCTGCGCCGTGCGGCAGCTGGGCGGGGCGCTGAGTATTATGGCGCCCCGGCGGCTGAACGCGGTGCGGCATATCCGCACCATGCCCTATCCCGGCTTTCCCACCGACGCCCAGCCGGTGGTGATGAGCATGGCCGCTTTAGGCCGGGGAACCAGCATCTTTGTGGAGACCATCTTTGAAAACCGCTACAAACACGCGGAGGGCTTGGAGCGCTTGGGAGCCAAGATCAAGGTGGAGGGCAAGGTGGCCATTGTAGAGGGTGTGGACCAGCTGCGGGGCGCGCCGGTGATGTCCCACGACCTGCGGGGCGGCGCCGCTCTGGTGGTGGCTGGATTGGCGGCTCAGGGCCGCACCCAGGTGGGCGGCGTGGAGTATATTCGCCGGGGCTACGAAAACCTGGCGGGCAATTTGGCGGACTTGGGCGCCCGCATCCGCGAGGTGGAGGACGCCCCTTAAAAAACAGGAATGTGGAAAGGAGGGAAGGCCATGAAACGGAAACGCAGAGAGCAGGACCCCTGGGAGGGCTACGAGTTTATCGACATCAACTCTCGCTCCCAGGAGGAGCCGCCCATTTCTGTCTCCTCCCGGCGGAGGAGCAGCCGGCGGGGCTCCCGGCCCTCCTCACGGCCGCGGCGGGAGCCTCCCGCTCGGGAGCGCCAGCCCCGGCCCCCGGGAAGCTCTCGAAGGCGGCCCCCCTCCAAGGGCGCCCAGGAGCGGACCCGCAAGCCCATGAGCAAGGGAGCGCGCCGTTTTCTGCTGGTGTTCACCCTGCTGTGCATGGCGGCGGTTACGGCCTTCCTCTGTGTGTTCCTGCTCTTTAAGGTGCGTGTGATCCAGGTGACGGGGGACATGATCTACCAGGAGCAGGACGTACTCAACGCGGCGGGCTACCAGGAAGGGGACAATTTGGCCTTGCTCACCACCAGCGAGCAGGAGCAGCGGCTGGAGCAGCAGCTTCCCTACATCCAGGACGCCCAGATTATCCGCCATTTCCCCAGCACCCTGGAAATTCGCATTACTGCCGCCCAGGTGGCCGCGGACGTGCAAAATGGCAGCCAGTGGTACGCCGTCAGCACCCAGGGGAAAATTCTGGAGGAAAAGACCTCCCCCAGCGAGGGCGTCATGCAGGTGGCGGGGCTCACCCTGACCGACCCAGTGGTGGGCGGTCAGATCCAGCTGGAGGATGAAAGCGCTCAAAGCGCCCTGGACACGATTTTCTCCGTGCTGGAGCAATGGGGCGCCGCCGGGAACTTTACCAGCCTGGACCTGACGGACCTGTACAACATCACCATGAATTACCAGAACCGCGTCCAGTTTCTGCTGGGCAGCACGGTGGAGCTGGCCTACAAGGTGGACTACGGTCTGAGAATTGTGACAGGCACGGAGAAGCAGGTTTACATCGCGTCGGATGAATCCGGCACCCTGGACCTGAGTCTGGCGGGAGATACCAAGGGCGCGTACTTTACAGAGTCTGTGGCAGGCTCCAGCAGCACTTCCTCCAGCCAGGGGGACTCCTCCAGCGGAGGGGACAGCTCTGAAGCCAGTGACGCCGGTTCCAGCGGCGGAGACAGCTCCTCCACCGGCGAGGACAGCTCCAGCGGCGAGGACAGCGGCTCCTCTTCCCAGGAAGGAGGCGGACGCGGGGGCGATATTCCCGACACCATCTTTACGGGCTGACCGCCGAAAGCGCCGGTTTTTTCCGGGAAGAGCCGGGTTTGCTTGTGGAATTTTTCCCGAAAACAGCGGAGGCTGGAAAACTTTCCGCTTTACAGCGGGTTTTTTCAAGAAATTCCTTGAAATTTTCCCGAAAAAGTGATAGATTATACCGTGTAACATTCTTGAAAATCTGTAATGCCATGGGCTTTACACAAAGATACAGCTATCGTTTAAAAGCCAAGGAGGAACTAACATGCCTTTCGAAGTTGACAACCTGCTCAATGAAACTCCTCAGACCATAAAAGTGGTGGGTGTAGGCGGCGGCGGCGGAAACGCCGTCAACCGCATTGCCAGCGCCGGCGTCCGCAGCGTGGAGCTGGTGTGCATGAATACGGATAAACAGGCCTTGCAGCGGTCTCAGGCCTCTGTAAAGATTCAGATCGGCGAAAAGCTGACCCAGGGCCGGGGCGCCGGCTCCAAGCCCGAAATCGGCGAGAAGGCCGCGGAGGAAAGCCGCGAGACCATTGCCAACACTCTGAAGGACGCCGACATGGTGTTCATCACCGCCGGTATGGGCGGCGGCACCGGCACCGGCGCGGCTCCCAAGGTGGCCCAGATCGCCCGGGAGCAGGGCGCCCTTACCGTGGGCATTGTCACCAAGCCTTTCGCCTTTGAGGGCAAGCGCCGCATGGAGCAGGCCGAGAAGGGCATCGCCGCTCTGCGGGAGCAGGTGGACTCTCTGGTGGTCATCCCCAACGAGCGCCTGAAGCTGGTCAGCGAGGAGCGTATCACCCTGGCCAACGCCTTCATCGTGGCCGACGACGTGCTGCGTCAGGGCGTGCAGTCCATCTCCGACCTGATTCAGCTGCCCGGCATTGTGAACCTGGACTTTGAGGACGTGAAGTCCGTTATGCAGAACGCGGGCTACGCCCACATGGGCGTGGGCCACGCCAGCGGCAAGGATAAGGCGGAGCAGGCCGCTATGGCTGCCATCTCCAGCCCTCTGCTGGAGACCAAGATCGCCGGGGCCAAGGGCGTGATTATCAATATCACCTCCTCCCCCGACATTGCCTTGGACGAGATCGACACCGCCTCTCAGATTGTCACCGAGCGCGCCCACGAGGACGCCAATATCATTTGGGGCGCCACCTTTGACGAGAATATGGAGGACGAAATGTCCGTCACCGTTATCGCCACTGGTTTCCAGGGCGGCGACGGGGAGAAGAGCAAGGGTACCCTGGATGTGGACATGGACCTGGACGACGACGATTATCTGGACGCCGCTCCAGTGGCCGCGCCCTCCGCTCCCAGCCGTTCCAGCCGCTCCTCCGAGCCTCGGGTGGATCCTGCCGTCATTGACGACGACGACACCTTTACGGACATCATGTCCATCTTCAACCGGAAATAAGGGCGGGGCCGTGTCTCTGCCAATGTGATGATGTGGGAAAAAGGGGAGCCGCCCAGCCGCGGCGTCCCTTTTTTTACGAAAAAAACTATTAGGGAGGACTTACCTATGAGCAACTGGATTGACGGCGTACATCATGTGGCGTTAAAGCCCACCAAGGATCAGTATGAGAAAACCGTGGAGTTTTACACCAAGATCCTGGGCATGGAGGTCAAGCGCAGCTGGGGCGACCCCCAGCAGCCCTGCCTGATGGTCTCCTGCGGGGACAACTCCTGCATGGAAATTTTGGGCGGCCAGGACCCGGCTCCCCGGGGCGGCGCCTTAGACCACCTTGCCTTTGCCACCAGCAAGGTGGACGAGCTGATAGAGCGCGTCCGGCAGGCGGGCTATGAAATCGCCATTGAGCCCAAGGACGGCAATCTGGCTGGCACGGACATCCGCATTGCCTTTTGCTACGGGCCGGTGGGAGAGTACATTGAGTTTTTCTGGGAGAAATAAGCATGGCGGAAGCGTTGCGGATAACTACCGAGGATATGGCCCAGGTTGCCCCCACCCTTCAGGCGGGGCAGCGGGTGCTGCTGTCCGGAGTGTGCTACACCTCCCGGGACGCGGCTCACAAGCGCATCACCGAAATGCTGGACCGGGGAGAGACCCCTCCCTATGATTTAAACGGCGCCGCCATCTATTACGCCGGCCCCACCCCCGCCCCAGAGGGCCTGCCCATTGGCTCCTGCGGTCCCACCACCAGCGGCCGTATGGACCCCTATACGCCACGGTTCCTGGACCTGGGCCTCAAGTGCATGATCGGCAAGGGAAAGCGCAGCCCGGAGGTGGTGGAGGCCATGAAGCGCAACGGGGCAGTGTATCTCTGCGCCATTGGCGGAGCGGGGGCTTTGGCCGCTCGGTGCATTGAGAGCGCCCAGGTCATCGCCTTTGAGGATTTGGGCTGCGAGTCTGTCAAGCGCCTGGTGCTGAAGGATTTCCCTCTCATTGTCGCCATTGACAGCCGGGGGAACAGCGTAGTAAAATAAGGGCTTTCCGGCTTTTCTGTCCGGAAAACCGGACTGAAAACACGGAAAGGGAGAGACACAGCTTGTTTGATACCATTATGAAGGCCTTTGTCCCCGGCTATGGAGAGCGGGACGATTCCCAGGTGCGGGAGAAAAGCGGCAAGGTGGCCGGGGCCGTGGGCATTGCCACCAATCTGGTGCTGTTCGCCATCAAGCTGGCGGCGGGGCTGCTGTCCGGCAGCGTGGCTGTTATGGCGGACGCGGTGAACAACCTGACGGATTCCGGCTCCTCCATCATCATGCTGGTGGGATTCAAGCTGGCGGGCAAGCCCGCCGATGAGAAGCACCCCTTTGGCCACGCCCGCATCGAATATCTGTCCGGGGTGATTGTCTCCTTTATCGTCCTGTTTTTGGGCCTGGAGCTGGGGCTGACCTCCCTTGAGAAGATCATCACCCCTCAGCCGGCGGACTTCAGCGCTCTGGCCTTGGGAATTTTGGTGGTTTCCGTGGCGGTGAAGCTGTGGCAATGCTTGTTCTACCGCAGCGTGGGGAAAAGGATCCATTCGGACACGGTGTACGCCACCTCCAGCGACAGCCGCAACGACGCCATCGCCACCAGCGTGGTGCTGCTGGGCGCGGTGATTACCCGGCTGACCAGCCTGAATCTGGATGGATTTTTAGGTCTGGCTGTGGCGGTGTTCATTGTGGTTTCCGGCGTGAAGCTGGTGATTGAGACAGGCAACCCGCTGCTGGGAACAGCCCCGGACAGCGCCCTGGTAAAGACCATTTATGAAAAGATCCTGTCCTACGAGGGCATTTTCGGCATCCACGACCTGACGGTTCACAACTACGGCGAGGGAAAATGCTTTGCCTCTGTTCACTGTGAGGTCCCTGCCGAGCGGGACATCATGATCAGCCACGACATCATAGACAACATCGAGCGGGACTTTCAGCGGGACCTGGGCATTCATCTGGTAATCCACTTGGACCCCATCGTCACCGGCGACGAGCGCACCAACAAGCTGCGGGAGCAGGTGAGCAAGCTGCTCCACCTGATCTATCCCCAGGCCTCCATGCACGATTTCCGGGTGGTGTGGGGCGTCACCCACTCCAACGTGGTCTTTGACGTGGCGGTGCCCTTCTCCCTGGAGGATGGAGACCAGGAAATCAAGGACCGCATCGATCAGGCTGTGAAAACCATCGACCCCACCTACCGCACCGTGATCACCGTGGACCGGGAAGGCGTGGTCAACGAGCTGGAAAGCTAGAAATAGAAACAATCTTTTCCTTCTCTCTTGAAAGAGAGAAGCAGAGAACTTTTTCGCCGCGGGGCGGGGCGCAAGCCGCCCCTTTGCTTTCTGAAAGTTTAGAATGCGCTGTCCGCGTTTTTTACCAAGGTGGAGAAGCCGAGTCCAACGGCGCGGACGCGCTCTTCCGGTTTTCTTGGGCGTGAGCGTTAGCTCACCGCCCCCAGGCGCGAAAAAACGTTCTTTGGCCGACTTTCTCGAAAGAAAGTCGGAAAGAAAAGCTTGGAAAAAAAGGCCGTCCCTTGGGACGGCTTTTCTTTTTTGGAAACTTGCCCTTTTGCTCAGTTCTTCACGAAGAACTGCTCATACCACACGATGAAGGAGTAGAAGGACCAGATCTTCTGCATGTTTTTGGCCCGGCCCTCCTTGTGGTCGTCCAGCAGCTTCATCAGCTCGCTGGTGACGAAAAACTTCTCGGCGACGCCGCTCTGGAAGGCAGCCTTCACCTTGTTGTAATACTTGTCCTCCCGCAGCCAGTCGGACAACGGCACCGGGAACCCCAGCTTCTTCATCCGGGCGGTCTTTTCCGGCAGCTCCTTCAGGGCCGCGGAGCGCAAAGCCCGCTTGGTGGTCTCGCTTTGGCAGTCCGCCCGGTAGCGGCTGGGAATCCGGCAGGAAAGCTCCAGCATCTTCCTGTCCAGGAAAGGCACCCGCAGCTCCAGGGAGTTTGCCATGCTCATCCGGTCGGCCTTTAAGAGAATGTCGTAAATCATCCAGGTGTGCATGTCCACATATTGCAGCTGGGTGGGCTCGTCCAGGCTGGACACCTGGTCGAAGTAGCGCTTGCTGTACTCCTCCGGCGCCTTGGAGGTGATGGGCCGCTTCAGATACTTCTGGCGCTCCGCGGGGTTGGTAAACACATAGTTGGCCCGCATAAACCGCTGATAGGGCTCCATCGCCCCCCGGATGAGGAAGTGCTTGCCCTTAAACTCCGGCAGGCGCTTGGCCACAGCCCCCGCCAGCTTTCGCACCGGGCGAGGCACCTTCCGGGCGTACTGGGCAAAGTGCCCTCCCTGCAAGTACATGGGATAGCCCCCGAACAGCTCGTCGGCCCCTTCGCCGGAGAGCACCACCTTCACATACTTCCGGGCGTTCTGGGCCAGAAAGTACAGGGGGATCTCCGAGGGGTTGGGCAGAGGCTCGTCCAGCATGTACTGGATCTCCGGCACCGCGTCGAAAAACTCATCAGCGCTGACCTTGTTGGAAATGTTCTCCACCCCAATGGTCTTGGAGAACTCCTGGGCGTAGGGCAGCTCGCTGTACTTCTCCTCGGTGTAGCCCACGGAGAAGGTCTTTACCTTTTTCGTACCCTTGCTGATCTCCTTCACCACATAGCTGCTGTCCACCCCGGAGGACAGGAAGCACCCCACCTCCACGTCGGCAATCTGGTGCATGGAGACGCTCTCCGCAAATTCCTTTTGAATCTGCTCCTCCCAGTATTCCAAAGGCTTGTCCTCCTCAATGCGGTACTGGATGGAGTAATACCGCTCCACCTTCAGCCTGCCGTCCCGGTAGGTCAGACAGTGGGCCCCCGGCAGCTTGTACACGTTTTTGAAGATGGTGTTCTCATAGGGGATATACTCGTAGGACAGGTACTCGGGGATCCTTTCCTCGTCCAGCTCCTTGTGAAAGCCCGGGTGGGAGAGGAAGCTCTTAATCTCCGAGCCAAAGAGGAAGGTTTTCCCATCGTCATAGTAATAGAAGGGCTTGATGCCGAAAATGTCCCGGGCGCCGAACAGCTCCCGCTTTTCCTTGTCCCAGATGACAAAGGCGAACATGCCCCGCAGCCTTTGAAGGATCTCCTTGCCGTACTCCTCGTACCCGTGGAGAATGGTCTCCGAGTCGGTACGGGTTTTAAACACATGGCCCTTTTTCAGCAGGTCGTCCCGCAGGGACTGAAAGTTGTAAATCTCCCCGTTGAACACCAGCACCTTGGTGCCGTCCTCGTTGAGAATGGGCTGACGCCCGCCCTCCAGGTCGATGATGGACAGCCGCCGGAATCCCAGGGATACATCCTGGTCCACATAGTAGCTGGCGTCGTCCGGTCCCCGGTGAACGATCCGGTCCGCCATTGCCTTCACCACGGTCTCCGGGCTGGCGGCCTCCGGCGTATTCAGAAATCCCACAAAGCCACACATGGGCAAAGTCCTCCTTTTGTTATGAAATCAGCTGGCGGTATGTTTCCTTCAACGGCGCGCCGCAGGCCTTTACACACCCCTTGGAGAGCACCTCCAGAGCGTCCAGATACCCGTGGCCCAAAGCCGTGTCCCGCTTCACCAGGGAAAGCTCTGTGCAGCCCAGGATCACACAGTCGCAGCCCTGGTCAAACAGCTCGTCGCTGGCCCGGCGAAATTTCCCCAGGTTTACCGGCCGGCCGGCTTTGATGTCCTCGTAAATCAGGGACATGACCAGCTCCTGCCCCTGTCCGCTGGGAACGGCCCAGGACAGTCCGCGGCTTTCCAGGGCCTGCTGAAACAGCCTGGTTTTCACCGTGCCTGTGGTGGCCAGAATTCCCGCCTTGGTTTTGCCCGCCTCTCCCAGCTCCCGGGCGGTTTCCTCCACCATGTGGACAAAGGGAACCCCCACGCTCTTTTGCAGCTCCCCAAAAAAGTAGTGGGAGGTCACGCAAGGAGCGCACAGTACCCCGGCCCCCAGGCCCTCCAGCGTCTGAGCCATGCGGCGCAGCACCGGCAGGGGAGAGGGCTGGGTGTTGTCCAGGATGTGGGCGGTGCGGTCCGGCACCTGAGGGTTGTTCAGCAGGGCCACCCGCAGGTGGTCCTGGTCCGTTTTGGCGTCGGTCATTTGGATAATCAGCTCCAGCAGGTAGGCGGTGGCCATCGGCCCCATGCCTCCCAGGATGCCCAATGTTTTCATAGCATTCCTCCTTGCGGCCCAGTGCCTGGGCTGTCTCTTCGCGCTACGGGCAGCTCGCTTGACGCTCGTGCTCTTCAAGAAGTCAACGCACGTCCGCGCCGCTGGCTTTGCGGGGACATTTTTGTTTCTTTCTTGCAGCAAACGGCCCCTCCCGCGCACGCGAGCTGACGTCCCGATAACTGCCCGGGCGCTAGTGCGCCCGCCCCGCGACTTGCTCAGCGGGAGCACCCGCTTAATCTCGCAGCCCCTTGTTTCCAAAATAGCGTTTGTACTTCTCAAAGTAGTGGAACTGGTTCTTCTGGTAATGCACCCACCGCTTCAAGGACCGGTCCCCCTCGTAGTAGTAGGAGTGGCACACCTTCCCCGCCTTGATGAGAGCCTTGGCCTCGGCCTTGGCGCTCTCGCTCTTCACATATTGGAAGATGATCTTCTCTGGGATGATGGTCCACAGCACCTTGTTTTTCGCCACGGTGCAGGGCATGTCCTTGTGATAGATCACGTCGTCCACCAGCCACTTGGCCAGGTTGTACCCCGCCGCGGTGACATAGTAGCTGCTGCGGCCCTGGCGCAGATTCATCTCAAACAGCTTGTAGGTGCCGTCCCGGTGGTCGTACTTCATGTCGAAGTTGGCAAAGCCCACATAGCCAATACCCTCCAGGAAATTCTTCATCCGCTGGTTCAGCTTCTCGTCATAGCCGTTGATGATGGCCGCGTAGCTGCCAATGCCCTCGGGGGAGTGCTCCTCCAGCAGAGCGTTGCCCAGGGCGATGAGCTTTACCTTCCCGTCCCGGCCGCAGTAGCAGTTCATCACCCGCATGTTGCTGTCGTCCCCGGGGATGTACTCCTGCAAAATCAAGTGGTCCTTGTAGCTGGAGCTGTAAATGGCCTCCAAAATGGCGTCAAACTCCGGCTTGCTCTGGGCTACAAACACCTTCTTCTTGTGAGGGAACCGGCAGTTCCAGTAGGCCACCGAGTTGGAGGGCTTGATAATCACCGGGAAGTCAAAGGGCAGCTCCACGGTCTTGTAAGTTTCATAGGAGCAGGTGGTGGTTTTGGGAAAGGCAAAGCCGTGCTCCGTACACACCTGGTAAAAGCTTTCCTTGATGGAGAGGCGCATCAGCAGCTCCTCGCTGATGCACTCAAAGGTGTACACGCCCCGCAGCTTGTCCTGGTTGCGCACCAGCAGCTTGATGTAGTTGTCCCCGCAGGGCACCAGCAGCAGCTTTTTCCCGCTGCCCTCATAGCGCTTGGCAAAGTCCAGAAGGGTTTTGACAAACACACCGTCGTCCTCCAGGTTTGGCTCCACCACCTCCACGGTGACGATTTTGCTGGCGGTGCAGGGGCCTAAAATCCCCTTGCCAATGGCCACGGACTTCACCCCATACTCCTGGTGAAAGGACCGGGCCATGCCGTACACGTTGATGTCGCTGCCCAGCAGGACAGGCTGAAACTCAATTTCCTGATTCATGATAGATTCCTCTTACAGTGTATAGATTCGATAATTGGACAAGGGAGAGCGCACCTGGTGGGTGAACTTGTCAGTATCCCCTACTTGAAATCCAAAAAGTGACAAGTTAAGGAAAAACC
>CAJMOH010000031.1 GCA_905215055.1 uncultured bacterium | reverse complement strand
TTCTAGTTTCTGCCCTTTAGAGAAATCCGCAGACCCACAAATCCAGCAGGCGAGAAGGCAAAGAACTTTACGTCGCACACGGCTCTTTCGCACCGGAAAATTCTTTGGTTCTTTCCTTTTGTAAAAAAAGGAAAAAGAGATAGAGAAAGGGCCGGCAGCAAAACGCGGCCGGCCCGATCTCTTTAGCTTGAGGGGTATTATTGAGGAGGGTAGAACATGTATCTCAAGAAAAGGTGCGGTCCATTTCTTTTGAGTACGGTGTTATTATACCCGGAAAGCCCGGGGGAGTTGTTACGGCGTTGTGAATAAACCTTAAAAATTTTCTTCCCATTTTGTGAACATTTCTGAGATGGAAAAAACAGAAAATTCGAGAGAATTTTTGAAAAAATCACAAACAAATGTTTGCGATTGTGGAAGGAGTATGCTATAATAACACTGTATATAAATCGGGAAAGGCGGGGCGCGCAATGGACCATCTCACAAAAAGCCAGCAGAAGGTTTACGATTTTCTCCGGCAGCAGGCCTCCACGGGAGTGCCGCCCACGGTGCGGGAGATCTGCACCGCCACAGGGCTGCGCTCCACCTCCACGGTCCACGCCCATTTAAAAACCCTGGAGCGCTTGGGCTACATCTCTCGGGGGGCGGGGCTGAACCGCTCCATCCGGGTGGAGGGAGAAACTCCCGCGGCCCAGGTTCCTATCTTGGGAAAGGTCACGGCGGGCATGCCCATTCTGGCGGTAGAGGATATTGAGGGCTATCTTCCCTTCCCTCAAAAGCCGGGAAAAGAGCTGTTTGCCCTTCACGTCAGCGGCCTGAGCATGCGGGACGCGGGAATTTTGGACGGGGACTATGTGGTGGCCGAGCGGGTGTCCACCGCCGACGACGGGGACATTGTGGTGGCCATGATCGACGACGAGGCCACGGTCAAGCGGCTGTACCGGGAAAAAAATCAAGTGCGGCTCCAGCCGGAGAACCCGGACTTTCAGCCCATCTATTCAGACCATGCCTCCGTACTGGGGAAGGTTATCGCGGTGATGCGGTATTATTAAAAACGAACAAGCAAAAAAGAGGCTGTGCCTGGGGGGGGCGGCCTCTTTTTTTGTCATTCCAGGGTCAGATAGTCCTCCAGGGGCTTGAGAGAGGCCCGGTCCGTCTTGTCGTAGGAGGCGGCTACCATCTGGGCGGCCTGCCGGTCCTGGGGAGTGGGGTCCTTTTTGGAGGCGAGCATCTTCCGAAAGACCCCCATCATCCACTTGTCCACTGGCCCCATGGCCTGGTAGTTCAGACCGCCCCACAGGTAAAAGGCCTTCACCTGCCGCTGCTCCTCCGGGGTCAGGTTTTGGGCCAGGCACTGCTGAACGGTCTCCTGGTCCGGGGGCATGGCCCCGGTGAAAAACAGAGCCACCCGCTTGCCGGCCAGGGCCGGCAGCTGCTTTTTCAGCCAGCCCAGCTTGCGAATGCGCCCAGCGTGAACGCTGGAGCCAAAAACCACCGCCCCGTATGGGGAAAGGTCCACCTGTCCCCGCTGGTCAAAGGGAACGCAGTCGCAGGAAAGGTCCTCCTTCAGCCACTGGGCATAGCGCTTGGTAAAGCCGGTCTTGGACAGATAGACGATCAGAGCTTTCATGGTGGCGCCGCCTTTCTTCTCTTTTGGCTTTATTCTACTGGAGAGCGCTGCCCAGTGTCAAGTTAAGGACTGGTAAAGGGGGGAAGAGAATTTTTTCATTTCCCCTTGACAAGAGCCTCCCCCTGAGGTATTATAGTTTTGCGGTTAATTACTCAAGTAATTAACTAATTGAGAAAGGAGGCGCCTATGGAGTTGGATTTTACCGGGGAGAAGCCAATCTTCCAGCAAATTGCCGAGTGGCTGGAGGACGGCATCCTGTCTGGGGCCTTCCCAGAGGAGAGCCAGGTTCCCTCTATCACGGAGTTTTCCGTGCAGTACAAGATCAACCCCGCCACCGCCCTAAAAGGCATCAATCTGCTGGTGGACGCGGGCGTAATCTACAAGAAAAGGGGAGTTGGCATGTTTGTGCAGAAGGGCGCGGCGGACCAGCTGCGGGCCAAGCGAAAGGAAAGCTTTTACGAGCATTTTGTGTCAGGACTGGTGGCGGAGGCAAAGCGGCTGGGCATTGGCAGAGAGGAGCTTGCCGCCCTGATTGACCAGGGCTATGCCCAAAAGGAAAAGGAGGAGCTATGAGCATTGTCTTTGAAAACGTATCCAAAAGCTTTGGGCCGGTGCAAGCCCTGCGAAACGTGAGCTTCACCCTGGAGGAAGGCAGGATTTACGGCCTGTTGGGGCGCAACGGCGCGGGAAAGTCCACCCTGCTCAGCGTGCTGACCCAGCGGATTTTTCCAGACAGCGGCAGCGTCACCGTGGATGGGGAGCCGGCAAACGGCAACGACCGGGCCTTGTCCAAGCTGTATCTGATGAGCGAGAAGCTCTATTACCCAGAAAACATGCGGGTGAAGGATGCCTTCAAGTGGAGCCGGGTGTTCTATCCCCAGTTCGACTGGGAGTTCGCCTGGAACCTGGCCGGGGCCTTCCAGCTGAACACCAGCGCCAAGGTCAGCAAGCTGTCCACCGGGTACAGCTCTATTTTCAAGCTGGTGGTGGCCCTGTCGGTGAACGCCCCCTATGTGCTGCTGGACGAGCCGGTGCTGGGGCTGGACGCCAACCACCGGGACCTGTTCTACAAGACGCTGCTGGCCCGGTACAGCGAGAAGCCCTTCACCGTGGTGGTTTCCACCCATTTGATCGAGGAGATCTCCAGCTTGATTGAGGATGTGGTGATCCTGCACCACGGCCAAGTGCTGGAAAAGGGCTCCCGGGAGGACCTGCTGACGGGAGGCTACACCGTCAGCGGTCCCCGCGCCCAGGTAGAGCAGTACCTTCAGGGCCGGCGGGTGCTGGGGACAGACGTTCTGGGTGGCCTGATGAGCGCCCATCTGCTGGGAGCCCCAGACCGGGAAGCTCTTCCCCAAGGGCTGGAGGTTTCCCGTCTGGACCTGCAAAGGCTGTTTGTGCTGCTGACCAGTGACCCGGAGCAGACCATCGCCGGGTTTCCCAGAAAGGGAGGAAATGATTTATGAAATTGAAGCAATCCATCCAATACCAGCTGGCGGACTTTATCGGCCCTGTGATCGTCTACTACGGCGTGGTAATCGCCCTGCATATCGTGCTCTGCCTGGCGTGGATTTTCGGTTCCATCAGGGCCTATATGGGCGGTGGGCTGTCGGCCTTTTCCACAGTGTTTTTGTTCATCTGCGGGCTTTGCTCCTTCCACGACAACCTGCCCATGCACCTGCAAAACGGCGTCAGCCGGAAAACCATGTACACCGCCTGGCTGGCGGTCACGGGGATTGTGTCCGCGTTTATGGCAGCGGCGGACACGGTGCTGGCCGTCCTTATCGACCTGCTGGATCTGCCCATTTGGGGCTATGGCTCCGCCAATTTGTTTCTCACCCTGTTTAACTTGGACCACCTGGCCTTTGGGCAAACCCTTGTCAACACCCTGTTCTCCATTCCCTTCAGCTTTGTACTGCTGGCGCTGGCCATGACCCTGGGCTATTTTATTGTGGTGTTCCTCTACCGCCTGCCCTTGAAGCTGCGGATTGTGGTGGGGGTTTGCGCCGGATTTGTGCTGTTCTGCGGCGTACCGGGGGTGAAGATCATCGACGCCAACCTGCTGGGCGGGGGGCTGCGGGCCTTCTTTTCCCAGTATGTGGAGCCGGTGCTGGCGTTCATCTGGGAGAACCCCTTCGCCCGGATGGGAACCTGGGCCGTGGAGGCTGTGGCGCTTTCCGCCGTCACCTGGCTGATTTTGCGGCGGACCACCGTTCTGCGGTGAGTCCTCTGTTTTGGAGGAGGCATGAAAAAAGACGTCCCGGCCGGGGCGTCTTTTTTGCGGTTAAATTTCGGTGAATTCCATAATCACCCCGTGGGGGAGGATTTTGCACAGCAGATGGTACAGCTTGTAGAAAAAGCTGTTGGTGTAGACCATTTTGCCCCGCTTGGCGGCCCGCAGGGACTTGACCGCCACCTCCTGGGGGTTGACCCGGGGCAGCTTGTCAATCAGCCGGGACTTGCCCTCCGGCACGCCGGCCACGTTCCAAAAGTCCGTGTCCATGGGGCCGGGGCACACCGCCAGCACCTTGATGCCCCGAGGCCGCAGCTCGTCGTGAAGGGCCTTGGACAAGGCCAGCACATAGGCCTTTGTGGCGGAGTATACCGACATGCGGGGGGTGGGGGCAAAGGCGGCGATGCTTGCCACGTTGATCACCAGGCTGTCGTCCAGCATGTAGGGCAGGCACAGCCGGGTGATGGCCGTCAGAGCCCGGCAGTTCAGGTCCACCATCCCGGTTTGAAGCCCCCGGTTGGAGGAGAAAAAGTCCCCGCACTTGCCGTAGCCCGCGTTGTTCACCAGCACCTTGATCTCGGGGTTATTTTCCTTTAACAGCTTTTCAAAGATTTCCACGCTCTCCCCTTGAGAAAGGTCCAGGGAGATGGCGGCAATGGTTTTGTCCGGATGCTCGTCGGCAATCTCCTTTAAAAGCTCCTTGCGGCGGGCCACCAGCCAAAAGACGTCCACGCTGGGATATTGGGCGATGATGGCGTTGATGTATTCTTTTCCAAGGCCGCTGGAGGCCCCGGTGATTACGGCTGTTACCATGGAGATGTCCCCTTTCCAGAATAAAATCCAGTGCTGCCTTTTATTGTACCCTTTTCTTTCCGGCCCGTCAATGCGGCGCCGGGGACAAGGTTTACAATTTTTTTAGATTTGCCGCTGTAAACCCCGACAGTATTATGCTATAATAGAACGACAGCCGCCCCCGGGCAAAGGCTTCTCGGGGGCAGAGACCATAAAAAGGACGGATGACTTGTGAAACGCAAATGGACCGCGGCGCTTTTGGCGCTGATGCTGGTGTTGGCCCTGCCCTTTTCCGCAGCCGCCGAGACCTTCTCGAACGACGACTTCTCTCTGACCTATCCGGACGGGATGTATCTGTTTACCCTGTCCACCTCTGTGGATGACCCCTCCTGGGCCTTGGCGGGAATTGCCGATCCCCAGAGCGAGCTGCAAACCATGCAGGATATGAGCGGCATTGCCCAGCTTGTCTCAGAGGACGGCTCCACCACCATTCTGGTGCAGCAGCAGGAAAGCAGCCAAACCCGGCAGATCTTTAACCTGGGTACCCTCTCCGAAGAGGACCAGCAAAGCTTTTTGGACGGCGTTATGCAGACCAAAACAGAGGACATCACCATTGAGAAAAGCTATTTGGACGTAGGCGGCCAGCTGTTTTACCGGCTGCTGGTGGACGGCTCTCACGAGGGCCAGGAGTATCACGAGCTGGTATACGCCACCATTGTCAACGGCTTTACCCTGGGCTTTAACCTGCCCGGCGGGGACGAGAGCATTACCCAGGAGCAGGACGACCTGCTGCTGAGCATTGTGCAGAGCGTCACCTTCCCGGAGATTTTGGAAAAGCCCGCAAGCACCGTTACCCCCGAAAGCCTGGCCATCACCCTGATGCTGCTGGTGCTGCTGGTGCTGGTGGTTTTGGTTCCCATTGTCTATCTGCCCATTAAGAACAAGCGGGACAAACGCCTGAAGGCCAAGCTTGCCGAGCAGCTTACCGAATATCACAAGACCCACGGGGACAACGACGCTGTTCAAGGGGAGATGCGCTTTGTCAACTCCACCGAATGCACCAAGGAGGCCATTCACACCTTCAGCTATTACCAGGCTTATGTGAAGAACGTGGGCTCTCTGATTATTGGGGCACTGCTGTGCATTTCCGCCTTTGTGGTGTCCTTCGCGCTGGACTCCGAGTGGTGGATTAAGGTGCTGGCGGTAGGCGTGGTGGTTTACTATGGCTACAAGATCTTCAACATGCCCCACGCTCTGGAAAAGATTCAGCGCCGGGTGTACGACCGGGGTGTGTCCTCCACCGCCCATTATGTGTTCTATGACGAGGCGTTCCGGGTGTCCGGCATTCAGTCCGCCAGCGTGTTCCCCTATTTCCAGATTACAGACCTGCGCAAGCACGGCCACTATGTGTATCTGTATTATGGTCCGGAAAATGCCTACATGGTGGACCAGAACGGCTTTGCCCTGGGCCAGTGGGAGGACTTCTTGAAGTTTATTTCGGAAAAGACCGGGAAGAAGCTGTAAGGAGGCCGCTGTATGAAGGTGAGTTCTGTGGGCATTATCGGCGCCATGCAAATCGAGATTGACGCCATTTTGGGGGAGCTGGAGAACAAGACGGAAAGACGCTTTGGGGGCCTGACCTTTACCTCCGGCACGCTGGCCGGCGTGGAGGTGAGCGTGGCCCTGTGCGCTCCCGGCAAGGTGAACGCCGCCATCGCCGCCCAGGCCATGATCGACCGCCTGGGACCCGAGCTGATCTTGAACATCGGCGTGGCCGGCGGCATTGGAAAGGACGTCCACATTGGGGATGTGGTAATCGCCGCCTCCTGTGTGGAGTACGACTTTGACACCTCCGCGCTGGACGGGTGTCCCGCCGGGGAAATGAGCCTGCCGGGCTTTGAAAAGCCGTTGCGGTTCCTGCCGGTCAACGGAGACCTGGCCCGGGTGCTGGCCCAGTCCGCCCAGGGCTTGTACGGAAGGGCGCATCTGGGAGTGATCGCCACGGGAGACAGGTTTGTGGCGGACCCGGCCTTTGGGGAGTATCTCCAAAAGGAGTTTGGCGCCCTGGCCTGCGAGATGGAAGGCGGAGCGGTTGCCCATGTGTGTCTGGCCAACCGGCATGTACCCTGCGCGGTGCTGCGGACCATTTCGGACAACGCCCACGACAGTGAAACCGTGGACTTTTTGACCTTTGCCCAAAGCTCGGCCCAAAAGGTGCAGCAGCTGCTGAAAACCGTGCTGCCCCAGCTGGCCCAGCGGGATGTGGAGGATTTTTACGACTGCTATGACCATGAAGCTGTTTGACATTTCCAAGGAGGTGTTCTCCGCCTCGGTGTTTCCCGGAGACCCGGCGCCCAGCTGCCAGCCGGTACTGGAGCTTTCCAAGGGCGCGGCCTGCAATTTGACCCAGCTGACCCTGGGCAGCCACAGCGCCACCCACATGGACGCCCCCAGCCACTTTGTGCCGGGAGGAAGAACCATCGACCAGGTGGACCTGCGCCGCTGCGTGGGTCCCTGCCGGGTGATGCGGGCAGAGGGGCTGCTCACGGAGGAATGGGCTGCTCAGGTGATGGACAGCGGCGTGGAGAGGCTGCTGCTTCAGGGGGAGATCACCCTTTCCCGAGAAGCGGCTCAGGTGCTGGCCCAACGGGGGCTGCTGCTTATTGGCGTGGAGGGCATGACCGTGGGTCTGGGAGAGGACACCGGCCCCGTGCATCGAGCCCTGCTGGAAGGGGAGGTGGCCATTCTGGAAAGCTGCGTGCTGGAGGGCGTGGCCCCTGGGGAATATTTCCTGGCGGCTCAGCCCATCAAGTACGGCGGGTTGGACGGCGCCCAGGTTCGGCCTCTGCTGATTCAGATGGACTAGCCCCCTGCCGGAGCGCCGGCTTTTCAGAGGACTAGGGAAGCGGAGGAGCGTTTTCGCCTATTTAAAAAACGGGGGTGCCGCGGGCTGCGGCATCCCCCTTGTGTTGAGAGAGAAAGGTGACAGGATGGATTTGTTAACCCAGGCCCGGGAGTATCTTTCCCGGGACCCCTTGCGCTATATGGACATGTTGGAGCCGGTCCGGCGGGGCATGGTAGAAGTGACGGCGCTCCGGGAGGACGGCGTGCTGCTGTACAATGTTCCGGGGGAGCTGTACATGCTGGCGGCGGACAGCCTGGATTCCTGCCAGGCCCTTTGCGCCGGGGTGGATTCCATGGAGCTGGCGGTTGCCCACAGCCAGGAGACGGGAGAGTTTTTGCGGCGGCGGTACGGGATCAAGCGCTGCCGGGGCTGCACCCAGGCGGCCTTTTTGGGCCGGGAGCTGCCTGCTCCGGCAGGAGAGGTGGAGATCCGCCCTTTGGGGCAGGAATTTTTTTCGGTGGTGTTTGAAAATTACCACTCCTTCTCCGATCCCAAATACATCCGAGAGCGGCTGGAGGCCGGGGTGATGCGCGGGGCCTTTTCCCAAGGGCAGCTGATGGGATTTATCGGCATGCACGCCGAGGGCAGCGTGGGGCTGCTGGAGGTGCTGCCGCCCTACCGCCGCCGGGGTGTCGCCACCGCTCTGATGACATGCATGGCCGGATACTGCTTGGGGCGGGGATGGATTCCCTTTTCCCAGGTTTTTGACGGCAACACCGCCTCGATGGAGCTTCACCGGCAGCTGGGCTGGACCCTGTGTCCGGACAAGCTGTACTGGGTGATGAATTGACAAAAAAAGACCGCCCCCGGCGGGGAGGTCTCCTTTTAAGGAAAAGCCGCCCAATCCCTTGTGGGACAGGCGGCCTTTTTGCGGATAAGAAACGGCGGGCTTTGCTTTCGCCAAACTGCCTCTCTTACAGCTTGGAGTAGCCGTAGCCGTTGACCAGGGCGTCCAGCTTGGTGTGGTTTTTGCACAGGGGGCAGTCGTGGCTGGGATAGGTCTGATAGCCGGACACGTCCTCCGGGTCGAACACGGACTGAATGGGCATGCCCTCCACCTGGTCCTGGGCGCTGAAGATAGCGCAGACCCCGGCGGCGCTGCCGCCGTAATACTGGACACATTCCATGGCCTTTCGGGCGCTGATGCCCGTGGTGACAGAGGCGGTGAGAATTAACACATGCTTGTCGCGGACCATGGGCTGCAGGTTGTCCCGGAAGAGCATCTGGCCGTTGCTGTCAAACTCTGGAGTGATGACGTAAATGGTCTGGTGGGCGTTGATGGAGACAAATCCAGCCCGGCTCAGCTCTTGGGCAAGATAGGCGCCGATAATCTGGGTCCCGTCCAAACAGAGGATGGTGTCCACAATGGTGGTGGCCACATAGTGTCCCACCAGGGCCTGGGCAGCCAGCTGGGCCTCGCTTTGGCGGGTTTTCAGGGTGGTCATGTCCAGATAGCAGTTAATGTGAGAATGGTTGGTGGCAAAATGGCCGTGGATCAGCTTTAAAGGCACGCTGCCGTTTTTGGACAGAATTTTCATAATGCGGGTTTCCATACATTCTAACCTCCCTGCCGCCGGACCTGCTTGGACGCAGGAGGAGCGGTTCTTTTTATCAATTATAACAATGCTGGAAGGAAATTACAAGAGTTTCCTTCCAGTTTTTTAGACTTTCTTCCCAATATTTCTCAAAAAACCAGCAAAAATATAGCTTCCTGGCCGGAGGTTGTCCCTTGACAAGAGACGGGTGTCTTTGTAAACTATAATTGTACAGATGCAGCTTTTGAGGGAAGAAAGAGGAATGGCGATGAAACAACTGGGAAAGTCCCTGCTGATAGGGTTGCTTGCGGGCGCTGTGGAGCTGGCGGCGGCGGGCCTGCTGGCTGGAGTGGGCAAAGCGGCCTCCTTTGAGGACCTGGCCTTTGGCTTGGGCATTGCCACGCTGATTGTGGCCCTGCTTTCTGTCTTTACAGTGCGCCGGGTGCAAAGCGGCATGAACATGCACCCCGGCAACGCCGCGGCCCAGTCTGCCTTCACCACACAGGTGGCCTTTGACGAGGCCAAAACCGTGAAGAAGCTTCCCGCCGTTCTTTCCGGCGCCTGGGTCAAGTCTCTGGCCATCTTCGCCGCGGCGGCAGTTACCCTGGCCGGGTTTGGAATCAGCCTGGCGCTGTAAGGCTCGTCTCTTGGCGTGTTTTGAAAAAAGCCCCGTTCCTGGCTGGCCGCAGCCGGGAAGGGGCTTTTTTGTATGGCGGTGTGGGGATCAGCTGCCGAAAAGCTCCTGCTCCACCAGCATGCACAGGGCGTGGTATACCGGCAGGGTCAGCTCCTGGACCTTATAGGTCTCTGTTTCGGGGACACAGATAGCCGTGTCAACCAGCTTTCCAATCTCTCCGCCGGAGCTGCCGGTAATCAGGATAGAGCTCATTCCCAGCGCCCGGGCCACGCGGACGGCGTGCAGCACGTTTTTCGAATTTCCCGAGGTGCTGAAGCCCAGCAGCACGTCTCCGGGTTTGCCGTAGCCGTAAACCTGTTGGGCAAAAATCATCTCCGGGTCGCCGTCGTTGAGCAGGGCGGTCAGCAGCGAGGTCTGAGAGTTCAGGCAAATGGCGGGAACAGCCTCCTGCAAGCTGTGAACCAGGTCCTCCGCCGCCGGGTCGCAGGCCAGCAGCCTTTCTCTGGCGGCTTTGGAAAGGGGCCGTTTCTGCTTGAAATCCTTCATCAGCTCTCCCACCACATGCTCCGCGTCGGAGGCGCTGCCCCCGTTGCCGCAGGTCAGCACCTTTCCGCCGGACCGGGCGGCGGCGCACAAAAGCTCTCCCGCCTGCTGCAGCCGGCCTTCCTGATCCCGCAGGGCGGGATACCTTTCCAAGAGAGAACGCAGAACCTCCATAAAAAACCTCCTGTGGTCAGTGAGAATTTGCCGTGTAGACAAGGGAATGGCAGCTTCAGAATAGCACATTTTATTTTTTGAGTCAATAAAATATCCGGAGTTTTTAAAAATACTCTTGATTATACCGGGGTTTTACGGTATAATTCCGCTAGAATCCGCCAGTATTAATTCATTGAAAAATATATTTGGCGTCAACTCTCTGTCAGAGAGCTGAACAAAGGGGGGCGTGTCCTTTATGAAAACCATCTATTTAATCGGCAACGCGCATATTGATCCTGTGTGGCTTTGGAAGAAAAGCGAGGGGCTTTCGGAAATTCTTTCCACCTATCGCTCGGCGCTGGACCGAATGAAGGAGTTTCCCGAGTACATCTTCACCAGCGCCTGCGCCTATTATTATCATTGGGTAGAGACCATTGACCCGGCCATGTTCCAGGAAATTCAGCGGCGGGTTCAGGAGGGGCGCTGGTCTGTCACTGGGGGCTTTTGGATTCAGCCGGACTGCAACCTGCCTTCGGGAGAGGCCTTTTGCCGCCACGCCCTTTATTCCCAGAGGCTGCTTCAGGAAAAGCTGGGTGTCACCGCCAAGGTGGGGTATAACGTGGACTCCTTTGGACACAACGGCATGCTCCCCCAGCTTTTGAAGAAGGCCGGCATGGATTCTTATGTGTTTATGCGTCCCGGAAGCCACGAAAACGCTGGCCTTCCCGACCTGTTCTATTGGGAGGCGCCGGACGGCAGCCGGGTGCTGACCCACAAGATCAAATATGAGTACACGGATTTTTGGGGAGCGCCGGAGGGAACGGAGCCGCTGACCGGGAAAATCCGCCTGCTGGAGACCTTGGCGGAGGAAAACCACATTCCCTATCTGGATTTTTACGGCGTGGGAAATCACGGCGGCGGTCCCACCATCCGGGGACTGCGGGTTTTGGAGAAGGCGGTCTGTGAAAACAGCCAAATTGCCTTCGCCTCCACCCAGGACTATTTTCAGGATGTAAGGGACTCTGGCCTGGACAAAGACCTGCCGGTTATTCGGGGCAGCCTGCTTCACCATGCCAGCGGCTGTTACGCGGCGAATTCCGCAGTCAAGCGGGCCAACCGCCAGGGAGAAAACGCTTTGCTGAAGGCGGAGAAATTCGACATGCTGGCCCAGCGGCTGACCGGGAGCAAGGGCAGCGCGGACCGGCTGCGAGAGGCTTGGGAGAAGGTGCTGTTCAACCAGTTCCACGACATTTTGGCGGGCTGCTCCATTCAGGACGCCTATGAGGAAGCCCTGAGCGCGTTTTCCGCTGCCTGGGACGCCGCCTATGAGATCACCCAGGAGGCCCTTCACCGCATCTCCTGGAACGTAAAAACCACCCGGGGCCTTTCCAAAACGCCCTGCGAAAAGAATGCCCTTGTCCTCTGGGAAAAGGAGGGCGAGGGGGCGCCTGTGCTGGTGTTCAACCCCCATTCTTTCCCGGTTCACCAGCCCGTGCAGCTGAACACCACCGTTGCCGGCGTGTGCGATCATGAGGGCAGGCCGGTACCCTGCCAGCTTGTTCGGGGACCGCAGACCAATGGAACAGACCGTTCCAATACCCTGTTCGACGCCCGAATCCCGGCTTTGGGCTATGCCCTGTTCTATGTGTTTAAGGACCAGGCCTTTGAGGCGCCGCTGGAGCAGCCTGTCCGGGCGGAGAACTATGCCCTGGAAAACCAGTTCCTGCGGGTGGAGTTTGACCCCTTCAGCGGGTGCATCACCAGCTTTTTTGACAAGGAGCGCCGCCGGGAGCTGGCGGCCGGCCCCATGGCCAAGGCTTTGATTATCGACGACGAGAAACCCGACACCTGGGCGCACGGCCTGACGGTTTTCGACCAGGTGGTGGGGGAAATGGGCCGCGCCCAGCTTTCTGTTTTGGAGCAAGGCCCTCTGCGGGCGGCCCTTCGGGTGACGGTGCGGTATCAAAATTCCATGCTTCGCCAGGATTTCCGCCTGACAGCCCACTCTCGGGAGCTGGAGGTCAGCTGCCGCCTGTTTATGGGAGAGCGGCTCAAGCTTGTGAAGCTGTCCTTTCCCGTGCGGACCGGGGCGAAAAAGGCGCTGTACTCCATGCCCTATGGATTTGAGGAGCACCCCCTCAGCCGGGAGGATTTTCCCGCCCACAAATGGGTGATCGCCGCGGCGGCGGGGGAAGAGGGCCTCAGCCTGTGCAACGACGGGAAATACAGCTTTTCCGCCGCGCCTCTTCCCCAGGGGGCGGAGCTGCGCATGACGGTGGCCCGGGGCTGCATCTACGCGGACCATTACGGCGTTCGCGACAGCTTGGTGGAGTATCAGGACCAGGGGGAGCAGCTTTTCCGGTATACCCTGTCCGCGGACACCGACCCGGCCTCCACGGTCCGCCGGGCCAATCTGTTGAACATGGCGCCGGAGCTGCTGCTGGAAACCCACCACGACGGCAGGCTGGAGCCTGTGTATGAGGGCGCCGTGACAGAGCCGGACAATCTGGTGATTTCCGCGGTGAAGGAGGCGGAGGACGGCAACGGGTACATTCTCCGCCTGTACGAGACGGGAGGAGTCCCGGCCAGCGGACGGGTGGTCCTTCCCGCTTTGGGAGTGGACGCCCTGGTGTCCCTGGCGCCTCAGGAAATAAAAACCCTGCGGGTTCTGCCGGAAACCAGGGACCTGCGGGAAGTGCTGATTACAGAATGGTAAAGGGAGGAAAACAGAATGGTAAAGGGAGGAAAACAGAATGCGGTATGTTGCAGGACTTGATATTGGCGGAACAAAACTGGCTGTCACCCTGGCCCAGCTTGGGGAGGGTGTGTTGGACGTTCAGGAAAAAATTCGGGTGGCCACGCCCACGGGCGGGTGGCGGCCCGGGCTGAAGGCTTTGGAGGAGGCCCTGGCCCAGCTGCTGGAGAGGCGGGGCGTTTCCCCTCAGGAGCTGCTGGGGATCGGCGTCAGCTGCGGCAGTCCTCTGGACAGCCGCCATGGTCTGATTCTTTCGCCCCCCAACCTGCCGGGCTGGGACCAGGTCCCCGTGACGGAGTATTTTACCAGCCGGTTTGGCGTTCCCTGCTTTCTGCAAAACGACGCGGACGCCTGCGCCGTAGCGGAGTGGTCCTTTGGCGCCGGCCGGGGCTGTGACAACATGGTGTTTCTCACCTTTGGCACGGGCTTTGGCGCGGGGCTGATTTTGGGCGGCAGGCTGTATTCCGGCGCCAGCAACATGGCCGGAGAGATCGGCCATTGCCGGTGTCCCCAGGTGGACGGCCGGCCCTACGCGCCGGTGGGATACGGAAAGGCCGGCTCCTTCGAGGGCTTTTGCAGCGGCGGCGGCATTGCCAACCTGGGCAAAACCGTGGCCATAGAGCATTTGCAGCGGGGAACGCCCGCGGGCTTTTGCCCCACCTGGAAGGATCTGGAAACCATTACGGCCAAGGGCTTGGCAGAGGCGGCCAGCGCCGGAGATCCGGCCGCTCTGGAAATCTACCGGTGCAGCGGGCGGCATTTAGGGGCCGCGCTGGCGCTTCTGGTGGATCTGCTCAACCCGGACCGCATTGTGATTGGCAGCATTTACGCCCGAAGCCAGCAGCTTCTGCGGGAATCCGCCCTGGAGGTGCTGGAGCGGGAAACTCTGTCGGTCAACCGGGGCGCCTGCCAGATTCTGCCCGCCCAGCTGGGAGAGCATTTGGGAGATGTGGCGGCTCTTTCCGTGGCCCTTTTGGGAAGAGACGCGTTTCAGCTGTCCTCGGTGAGCTTTTCCTATGAGCAGCGCGCCTGAGCTGCGGGGAAGAAGAGCGGGAGAGCCGGGCGCTCTTGGCAGAAACAAGGACACCATGAAGCTGGAAAACCGCCGGCAGGTCCTGGAGCTGATTGCCCGCCAGCCCCTTTCCCGGGCGGGCCTGGCCAAAAAAACCGGCCTTACCCAGTCTGCCGTGGGGAACATGGTGGGAGATCTGCTGCAGGCGGGCATTGTGCGAGAGGTCCAAAGCCCCCCCGAGGAGGCCGCTCTGGGACGCAGGCCCATTCTGCTGGAGGTGAACCCCTCCTGGAAAACCGTGATTGGGGTCAGCATCGACCGGGATGGCATCGAGGTGGGTCTGTCCGACATGGGGGGAAGGGGACTGGGCAAGACGGTAAGCCTGCCCTGTCAGAACGACCCGCAGGCCGCGCTGGATACCATCGCCCAGGCGGTGGAAGGTCTGCTGAGAGACCAGCGGGTAAGGCCGGAGAGGATTTTGGGTTTGGGAGCCATTGTTCCGGGGCCTGTCAACGCCAGCCGGGGCGTCCTTTTAAACCCGCCCCGGTTTGAGGGCTGGCACGGCTTTCCCTTGAAGGACCAGCTGAGCCGGCGGCTTTCTGTTCCCGTCTATGTGGAGCACAACGCTTCGGCGGCAGCTCGCGCCCAGCTGAACGCTGGGTTTCCCTGCCGCAGCTTTGCCCTGCTTCTCATCAACGACGGCATTGGCCTGGGACTTGTGCTACATGGGCAGGTGTACACAGGGGCCAACGGCTTGGGGTGCGAGCTGGGGCATACGTCCATTGACCTGCACGGGCGCCCCTGCGCCTGTGGAAACCGTGGCTGTTTGGAGCTGTACGCCTCCACCAGCGCCATCCTGTACGACGCCCGCCGCAGCCGCCCGGACATCGCCAGCTGGACACAGCTGGTGGACGCCGCCTGGAGCGGGGACGCCTATTGCGGCGCCATGCTGGACCTGCAGGCCGAATATTTGGCCGCCAGCGTAATCAATCTGAACAACCTGCTGGAGCTGGAGGCCATCCTTTTGGGGGGCGCCGCCGCCTACCGGGGCGAGCTGCTTATGGAAAAGCTGGAGAAGCAGGTGCGACAGCGGGTGCTTTCCAAGGATAACCGATCCCTGCTCTTTCGGCTGAGCAGCTGCCGGGAGCTGTCTCCCTCCACCGCTGCCGGAGCCGTTGTGCTGGATCAGTTGTTCCGCGGGGAGCTGTTTCTTCGGGAGCTGGGCGGCGCGATTCCCCCAAAGTCCTGACAGGGTTCGCGCCGCTGGAGGGAGAAGGCCTCAGCGAATGAAGTTGGTCCGCTGGAAGGGTTCTCGCTCTGGCAGGCCGAAGCGCTCCTTGCCCAAGGCGATGGACTTCATCAAAAAGGCCATGTTTCGGGCCAGGGTACGCATGGTTTGCAGGCCCTCGGCGTCCTCCTGAGCCTCTCCCTTTTCCCGGCCGTACACCGCGTTCCAATACTGGCCGGTGGCAATGGGCATGCCGGAGATGGCGAAATATTTGTTCAGCTCGTCGTAGGTGGCAGAAACACCGCCCCGCCGGGCCACAGCCACCGCGGCTCCCACCTTCATGGTCTTGTCAAAGAGGGTGCTGTAAAACAGCCGGTCCAGGAAGGAGATGAGCCCGCCGTTGGCAGAGGCGTAGTACACCGGGCTGGCGATGACCAGACCGTCAGCGGCCTCAAATTGGGGAGCGATTTGGTTCACCAGATCGTCAAAGACGCATTTTCCCTTCTGCTTGCAGGAGAGACAGGCAATGCAGCCCCGGATATTCTGATTGCCCACCTGGACCACCTGGGTTTCCATTCCCTCCTCCTGAAAGATTCTTTCCATCTCCGCCAGGGCGATGGAGGTGTTGCCGTTTTTCCGAGGACTGCCGTTAATCATGAGTACGCGCATGATGGATGCTCCTTTTCCATAGTTTTTGAAAACAGACAGAACCCGCTGGCGGTATACGCGTAGCGGGCTGTCTTTTTTTGCGTTTTTAGGGTGTACCCCGGCCGAAGGGCCTGCTCCACCTCGATGCGGTCCGCCTTCGGGAGAAGCTCTCCAGATAGCGCAGGTCCTTCAGAGGGCTGGCAGGGCGGGTGTTTCCAACAATGGGAGCGCCGTCCTTTTTGGAAGCGGCAAGCCTTGCCGGGGCAGCTTTTCTTTTTGCGGTCCGCTGCCTAGAGGGGTAGAATCCCAGGGCGTGTTCCGGGCAGGGGCTTACAGCCCCAGTCCCTCAACCCAGCTCTGCACGTCCTCCTGGCTGGCCCCAGAGCGGAACCGCTGGCCTTCTTGCCAGTCGCCGGTGCCGGCCATGTCTGCCAGCAGCTGGCCGCTTTCCCCCAGTCCAGAGCTGGAGCTGGTGCAGAAGGGGATCACGGCCTTGCCGGAGAAGTCGTTGGCCTCCACAAAGCCGTCCACAGGCCAGGCGGCGATGCCCCACCAAATGGGGTAGCCGATGAACACCGTGTCGTACTGGTCCCAGTTGTCCACGGTGTCCGCCACCAGCTCCACGTCCCGCAGGGACTCGTCGGCGTGCTCCTGGGACACACGGCTGTTGTCATCGGTCCAGTTCAAATCATCGCTGGTGTAAGGGTCCACAGGCTCCAGCTCAAACAGGTCTCCGCCGGTGGCGTTGGCGATGTACTGGGCCACCTGTTCCGTGTTGCCTGTGGCGGAGTAGTACACCACCAGCACACTGCTGCCAGAGCCGGTATCCTCGGACTGGGCCTGGCTGCTGGAGGGAGCCTGGCTGGAAACTTCGCTGGAAGCCTCGCTCTCAGAGGAGCTGGAAGGCTGGCTGGCGGAGCTTTCCGCAGCGGAGGATTCCGGTGCGGAAGAGCTTGCCTGGGAAGAGCTGTTCCCGTTTCCGCCGCAGGCGGTAAGGGAGAAAAGCATGGTCAAAGATAAAAGTACAGAGATCGCGCGTTTCATAAAGAGATTCCTTCCTTTCAAGTGTCTTGTTTTATGTGTAACACTCCTGGAAAATCTGATAGATCTCCTGGTGCGTCAGGCGTTTGTAGCCGCCCTGGGAGATGCCGCAGAAATTGGCGATCTCCTTCAGCTGAGCTTTCTCCACTCCCAGCTCCTTCAGGGAAGTGGGCAGCCCCACCTCCTGGATGAAGTCGGCAAGGGCCTCGATGCCCGCCAGGGCCAGCTCCTCATCGGTTTTGCCTTTCCGGGGGATGGCCCACACGTTCTCGGCGAACCGGACAAACTTGGGCAGCCCTTCTTTATAGATATGCCGGTAATACACGGGATGAAGCACCGCCAGGCCAAAGCCGTGGTTGCAGTTTGTATAGGCCCCCAGCTGATGCTCCATGCTGTGGCACTGAAAGTCGCAGCGCTTGCCCATCTTCACCAGCCGGTTTTCTCCCAGGGTGGAGTCCCACAGCAGGTTGGAGCGGGCGGTGTAATCCTTGGGGTTCTGGATGGCGGTCCGCAGGTTGCGGATGACGCTTTTCATCAGAGCCTCTATCATGTCATCGGAGACGTTGTCCTGGTTTGGCTCGCTGAAGTAGGTCTCCATCAGGTGGGAGAGGATGTCGAACCCGCCGGAGACCATCTGCTTCACCGGCACCGAATAGGTGTAGGTGGGGTCCATCAGGGCAAAGCGGGGGTTGAGCTGCGGATAGTCCCGCCCGGTCTTGACCCTCTTTTCCTCGTGGGTGATGACCGCCCCGCCGTTGCACTCGCTGCCGGTACCCGCCGCGGTGACGATCACTCCCAGGGGCAGGGGCTGGCACTGGATAATCCCAGGCCGCTCCCAGTAATCCTCCCAAACGTCCCCCTCATACCGGGCCGCTAAGGACACCGCCTTGGCGCAGTCCATCACGCTGCCGCCCCCCACCGCCAGGATCATGTCCACGTTGTGCTTCCGGGCCAGCTTTGCCCCTTCCAACACCTTTGCGTAGGTGGGGTTTGGCTGGATGCCGGGAAACTCCACCACGGTTTTTCTAGCGTTTTCCAGAATGGAGGTGACCTCCTGGTAAACGCCGTTTTTCTGGATGGACCCGCCGCCGTAGGCCAGCAGGATGGTCTGGCAGGGCTTTACCTTGCAGGCCAGATATTCCTTGACACACCCTTGGCCAAAGATGACCTTGGTGGAATTTTCAAAGATAAAGTTGTTCACGAAACCGCTTCCTTTCTCAAACAGCTTGCTGCGAACGCCCTTCTGGAAGAGGGCCGCGGACTTGGCGCCCCCTTCGCGGCACGCGCCACATCCGCTTTATGGCCTGAGGAGGGACGGCGCCTCGCTTTCTTGGGTGATGGGCTCCACTTGCTGGGAAACGGCTTCCCCCGCCGGGGCGCACCCGGTGAGCAGCGCCAGCCCCAGGGCCGCCAATGCTGCCGCGATTTTCATGGATTCCACCGCCTTTCTCTTTCTTGCCCCCATTATAAAGCAAGAGAGACCTCCGCAGAAGTCTCTCTTTGTTAGGGAGCGTGAAGCGAAAGGTTATTGCTGTATAAGACATTCCTCCACTGCTTTATGCCAAATTTCACAGGCACGCCTGGAGAATCTGGTACACGTCCTCGTGGGTGAGGGGATGGGGGTTGGTTTGGATCAGGTTGCAGCTGTCCGCCACCTGGCGCAGCAGGTCTGAGGTGATCTCCACCTTGGACTTCAGCTGGCCCATTTTTGTGGGCAGGCCGCACTCCTGGATGAAAGCGGACAGGGCGTCGATGCCCTCTTCTGCGGCCCCCTTGTCAAAGATCACCTGGGCGAAACGGGTAAACTTTTCCTTCGCATAGGGGCACAGGAACCGGTAGTAGGCGGGGTGGATCACCGCTAAGCCCTGGCCATGGTTGCAGTCGGTGTAGGCGCCCAGCTGGTGCTCCATCTGGTGGGCCTGGAAGTCCGTCAGGCGGCCCACTTTCAGGATGCCGTTCTCCGCCATGGCGGAGTCCCACATCAGGCTGCCCCGGGCCTCCAAATCGTCCATGTTCTGGAGCAGCCGGCGTATGTTCACCACGGTGTTCTTCATAATGGCCAAGGCCACGTCGTCGGACACGTTGTCCGAATCGGAATTGCCGAAGTAGGTCTCCATGGCGTGGCTCAGGGTGTCAAAGGCGCCGGAGAGTACCTGCATCCGAGGCACGGACAAGGTGTAGAAGGGATCCAACACCGCGAACCGGGGAGCAGCCGCCACCATGCCTGCCTTCACGGTGACAGCCTCGTTAGTGATGACCGCCCCGCCGTTCATCTCCGCGCCGGTGCCGGAGGCCGTGACCACCGCCCCCATGGGAAGAACCTCCTGGGGGAATTGATGATCCACAAACTCCATCTCCCACAAATCCTTGCCGGTCTTGGCCTGGGCCGCTACAATCTTGCAGCAATCAATGACACTGCCGCCACCCACGGCCAGGATGTAGTCCACACTGTTTTCCTTGGCGATCTTGGCACCCTCCTGGACTTTGGCGTAAGTGGGGTTCGCCATAATGCCGTTGAACTCCACCACCTCTTTACCGAAAGTTTGCAGCAGACCGGTGACCTCCTCATAAATTCCGTTCCTCTTGATGGAGCCTCCGCCGTAGGCCAGCAGCACCTTTTTGGCTTCGGCGGGAAGCTCCGCCTTCAGGGCGTTTGCCAGTGTCCCCTTGCCAAAGTACACATGGGTGGGATAGGAATAGGTAAAGTCTTTCATGATGAAAATCCTCCTTGCCTTTGATACTAGTAAAGAAACCTTTTGATTTTCTCTCAATAATCCGACCGGGCGGCGAACTCCGCCTGGGCCTGGGCTTCCTCCAGCTGGGCCTTCCGCTGGGTGGTGACAAATCTCACCGCATCGCTGCCCAGCAGCACCCGCAAGGGCGGGTTGTCCATATCCACCGCCTCCACAATGAGAGCGCCGCCCTTCCTTGGGTCCCCGGGCTGCTGATGGGTGTTTACAAGGTTTTCCTTCCGGGTCTTGCCAGAGGTCTGGTCGTAGTCGCCGATCTTCACCTGGCTGCCCCGGAGAGCCTCATCGTAAAAGGCGGTGCGGAAGCTGCCCGGCTCCACGATGAAGGCCTTGATCCCCAAGGGCGCCGCCTCCCGGCGCAGGCTGTCCGTCACCGCCTCCAGCGCTGCCTTGGAAGCTCCATAGTAGCCGCTGCCCAGGCCGGGCGTCACCGCGCCGATGGATGACACGTTTACAATGACGCCGTACTTCTGCTCCCGCATGGCGGGCAGCACCAGCTTTATCAGCTCGCCGGGGCCGAAGAAATTGGTTTGGAACAATTCCGCCACCGCCGCCGGTTCCCCTTCCTCCAGGGCTGCCCGGTAGCCGTGGCCCGCGTTGTTGATGAGCACGTCCACCGAGCCAAACCGCTCCTGGGCCTGTTTCACCGCCTGGGCAATGGTCTCCGGCCGCTCCATGTCCAGGGTGACGGCCAGGGCCTTGCCGGGATAGCGTTCCTCAAAATCCTTCACCCGGCTCTTGTCCCGAGCGGTGACCACAGCGTTTTCTCCCTTTTGCAGCACCGCTTCCGCGATGCCCCGGCCAATGCCGGTGGAGCATCCGGTGATGAGCCATGTGCGTGTTTGTTTCATGCCAACCAATCCTTTCTGAAATTCCTTGAGTTCTCTCGACACTTTCTCTTGTAAAAGCATAAACCCCTCCCCGCAAAATGAGAAGTTCCATTTCGTTGGGAGGGATTAACCTTTGGGTTGGCAGTAAGCAAGAGAGGAATCCCAGCGAAGACAGTGAACACGCCGGCAATGCAAAACGCGGGCAAAAAAAGCCGCGAACCTCACAAAGTGAGATTCGCGACTTGTCTGGGGTGCAACCCATGGGTTCGGGTGACAAAATAGATATTCGCTACAAACGCGAGCCGTAAGACAAAAGAAAAAGCCAAGCTCTGGAACGCGACTTGCGTCCAGGCTCAGCCTGGTGGGTTTGGGTGACGAAATAGATACCAGCCTCCAAAAAACCAGAATTATCATAAAAATACTGGATTCGGAACCGTCTTGTTTTGACTTGAAAAGAGTTTGTTCATTTTCCAATCCCCGCTGTACCTTTTCTCACACTTTTGCCCACTGTGGAAATAAATGAATAATTGTGCTATGCTTGTTGCGTATAATTTAAGATTTGTAATAAGCATCAGACATTTTTACCTAGAGAGAGGTACAATGAGGGTGTTCCGAGAGGACACCCTCATTTTTGTATCCACTACCACAAACTAAAGGACTATATAGGAGGCTTCACCATGAAAGTTCAAGACAAAACCGCATTTGACGAACAGAATATCTTTGGCCAGGGAATGGCCAACACTGCTTTTGCCCAGTACTTTATCGGGAATTCCTATTTAAATCCTATGACCAAGCTGGGGGAAAGCATCGTGGGTTTGGCAAACGTCACCTTTGAACCGGGCTGCCGCAACAACTGGCACATCCATCATGCGAAAACTGGCGGCGGACAGATCCTCATCTGCACCGCGGGCGAAGGTTGGTATCAGGAGGAAGGGAAAGATGCAGTAAGCCTCACTCCTGGAACGGTCATCGTCATTCCGCCGGAGGTAAAGCACTGGCACGGTGCCAAGGCGGACAGCTGGTTCAGCCACATTGCCGTGGAAGTGCCTGGCGAAGAGACCAGCAACGAGTGGCTGGAGGCGGTAGACGACGAAAGCTATTCCAAACTGCATTAAAAAAGCTGGGCGCACTTTCTTTATGAAAGTGCGCCCGTGTGCATCGATAACTACAACATCCTCTCCAATACGGTTCTGCTGGTGGAGGAGGGACTTGGCGTGGCGGTGTGCCTAAACGGGGCCTTGGCCATCCATCACAGCCCTCGGCTGCGCTTTGTGCCGCTGGTGCCGGAGCGCTCCATCCGGGGCGTGCTGATTTGGAAGAAAAATCACGTGTTCAACCCCGCCACTTCCCTGTTTGTGCAGATGGTGCAGCGGTATGGGGAAAGTGAAAGATACTAGCCGTGTGACGGTACTAAAAAGGAGACGCTGGAAAGGCGCCTCCTTTTTTCATCCCTTTTCCTGGTTCAAAGGGCGAAGCTCCAACGGTTCCCCAGGAGCTAACACCAGAGCCCGGTTCGGGTTTTGGATGCGGGCAATCAAATCCGCCGGGTCCCCGTTGAAGGGGTCCATGTCCGGGGCGTCCACACAGCCCCAGTGCCACAGCAGCAGGGGAGTATGGGGATAGGCGTTAGCCAGCTTTACCGCGTTTTCCAGGCCGATGTGCCAGCCGTCGTTGGAAAAGTCGAAGAGCATCAAATCCGGGGTGGGCATGTGCAGGTGTTCCTCCAGCAGCCGGGAATCCCCCACCGCCCAGAGGGAGCCGTCCGGGGTGTCCAGCCAGAAGCCGCAGAAGTCCTCGGGCAAAAACACACGGTCCGCCGCACCGGGGACTTCATTCTGCCAGGCGTGGTCCGCCGGGGTCAGGGTGATCTTTACCGGCCCCACGGAGAACGGTTCCCCAATGTTGTGGTCCACCCCGGGCAGACTCATGTCCCGGCACAGCCCCGCCACATAGCGGGGAGCGTGGTAGGCGCCACACACCGGGGCCAAGTCCCGGCAGGTGTCCCGACTGAAGTGGTCGTTGTCGCTGTGGGTCAGCAAAACGGCGTCCACCTTGGGCACGTCCTCCACCTTCAGGGGGGACTCTACCAGCAAGGGCATGTCAAAGCCCTCCAGCACCGGGTCGATGAGAATGTTCGTCCCACGGCAGTTGACTAGCGCCCCCGCGCCACCCAGCCAGCGGACCGTGGTGCCTTCCTGGGGGCTGAAAGCCTCTTTGCCAAAGGGAGTGGGGTCAGGCGCTTTGGCCTGGATCTTGTTCATGATACCGCCTCCTCACACTGTTTGTATTCAGTATACCCGCAACTGGGCCGGGTGTCCAATACTTGCTTTTTATGCCGGCAAATGCGGAGAACGTATGATAGCGCAGTCTACTAACCATTACAAAAACGCATAGAACATGATACAAGATAAGTATTAGACATTCTCCAGTCCAGCCGCTATACTGAAACCAGAAAAGCAAAGGAGGTTTCCCGGATGAAAAAGCTCTTGACCCTGCTGATGGCTCTTGCCTTGGCGATTGTTTTCACCGCCTGCCAGGCGGCGGCTTACTATGCTCTCTGGGGGATGTGGCGCTGTTTGAGCTGGGGGAGGCTTTCTTTGGGGCGGAGAATATCGGCCAAATGAGCGGGACCATCACCGTGGAAGCAGTGGAATAAAAGGAGGAATACGCTATGAAGATTGTTGTGCTGCAAGGAAGCCCCAATAAAAAGGGCTCTACTTTCATTCTGGCCGATTGTTTCCGCCAGGGAGCGGAAGCTGCTGGACACACTGTGGAGTTCATCGATGTGGCCCACGCGAAGATCCATCCCTGCACTGGGTGTGTTCATTGCGGGTATGAGGGTCCCTGCGTCCAAAAAGATGATGTGGAATCCATCCGCAAAAAGATTTTGGACGGGGATATGCTGGTGTTCGCCACGCCCCTGTACTACTATGGGATGTCCGCCCAGCTGAAAATTCTCATTGACCGGTTCTGCGCCTTTAACAGCTCTATGCAGCGGAAACACATGAAGTCCGCCTTGCTCACTGTGGCCTGGAACAGCGACAGCTGGACCTTTGAGGCCTTGGAGGCCCACTACAAGACCCTGGTGCGGTATCTGAACCTCACCGACATGGGCATGGTGCTGGGCTACGGCTGCGGCACGCCTTCCATGACAGAGCACTCGAAATATCCGCAACAGGCGTATCAGCTGGGGAACCGGCTGTAAAAGAACAGGGGAATACCACGACGCCGGTGAGCACATGAAAAGCAGCTTCCCTGAGCAAAGAGCAAAAGCGGCAATAATAACATGATTCTATAAATAGAAATTAGGAGGAATCTCTCGTGAAAAAGAACCTTGGAAACGCTCTGGCTCTCTATCCCACCCCCCTGGTAGTGGTGGGAACGATGGTAAACGGCAAGCCCAACTGGGTGCTGGTGGGACACCTGGGCATTATGGGCCATGACCATGTGATGGTCAGCCTGGCCAAGCCCCATTACACCAATCAGGGCATCAAGGAGACGAAAGCCCTGTCCATCAACATCGTGGACGAGGCCCTGCTGCCTCTAGCGGATAAGGCCGGGTGTGTCAGCGGCAGCAAGGAGGACAAGTCCCAGCTGTTTGCTTACACTGTGGGGGAATCCGGCGCACCCATGATTGACAGCGCTCCCGTTACGATGGAGTGCCAGGTGGAGGACGTCTACGAAACCCCCGGCTTTGAGAGCTTTATCTGCACCATTCAAGCCACCTTTGCCGAGGAAAGCGTCCTCAATGAACAGGGCAAGCTGGAGTATCACACCCTGAAACCCGTCCTCTTTGAAATGCCCACCTACGAATACTTGAAGACCGGGGACGTGCTGGCCAAGTGCATGAGCTTCGGGAAGGCCCAGGGATGAGAGCGCTGATCGTGTGCTACTCCTACTCGGGGAACACCTACCGGGTGGCCCAGGCCATCCAGCAGCTCACCGGGGCGGAGCTTTGCCAAATCTTTCCCTCCCAGCCCTATCCGGTGGTTTTTTCCCAGCTGCTGGAGCAGGTAAAGCGGGAGGTCAAAACAAAGTACCGGCCATCTCTCATCGGGAATTTGCGCTCCCCCCGGGAGTTTGACACGGTGTTTGTGGGCTCCCCCAACTGGTGCGGGACCATTGCCCCGCCCCTGGCCGCCTGGCTGCGGGGCAATGATCTCTCGGGGAAACGAGTGCTGCCCTTTGCCTCCCACTGCGGGGGCGTTGCCGGGGACATGCAAAAGGACGTGGCGGCCCTATGCCCCAAGGCCCAAGTGGGGCCCTTCCTTAGAGATTTTAGGGGATGGGGGCGGACGCTTGGAAGAGATTGTGGCCCTTTGGCTGGAAAGTGCCCTGGGCCCCTATGTACAAGGAGGAAACCGAAATGCTTCATAAGACTATCCCGCTGCGGGAAGGCAGCGCTGCCACCTTGACCACCTACATCCACGACCAGTCCTCCCAGGGGGAGTTTCAGATTCAAAACCGGCCCGCGATCATCGTCATGCCGGGGGGAGCCTATTCCTTCCTCTCCGACACCGAAGCCGAGCCGGTGGCCCTGACCTTCTTAAAGGAGGGCTACAACACCTTTGTGCTCCGGTACTCCGTGGGGGATGCCTGCACCTATCCGCAGATTTTGGAGGAGGTGTCCCTGGCCATCTGGCAGGTGCGCTCCCACGCGAAGGAGTGGTACACCAACCCGGAGGCCATTGTGGTGATGGGCTTCTCCGCAGGCGCCTGCCTGGCGGCTATGTCCGCCACCCAGTGGAACACCCCCGGTCTGGCGGAGCGTCTGGGCCTTGCCCCGGAGGACATTCAGCCCAACGCGGGGGTCATCGCCTACGCCCCCTGGGACAACACCAACACCATTCAAAAGAACCCGGAGTTCTACAACCCCGATGCGGCGAAAATCGCCAAGGACTGCACCCCGGAGCTGGACTTCATCCACTACGCCGGCCCCCACATGCCGCCCCTGTTTATCTGGCACAACCGGTACGACAAATTTGTCCCCGCTATCAACCCGGTGATGATTGCCAGGAAGATGATTGAATATGGCCTGCCCTTTGAGCTGCACATCTTCCAGGGCGGAGAGCACGGCATGTCCGTGTGCAACAATCTGAGTTCCTACAACGAAGAGGCGAGAAAGCTCAACCAAGAGGCCCCCAACGTGAAATTGTGGGTGCTTATGTGCGTCAACTGGCTCAACGGGCTGTTTGGGATTTGAAGAGCCGGACTCTCCAGAAAGGGACGCAATTCAGAAACCTGACGTTAGGAGATGCGCCTGTTGGAGAGAGGGAGAAAAAACAAAAGACGGGGCCTCCTGCCTGGGGAAACCAGGCGGGAAGCCCCGCTTTGAGCCGTAGAAAGCCTTGGACATCTACGGTGAGAGTGGTGTGAGAATGATTCTCAAAAACGGCTGAAAGCCGCTTAAAATCAAAGAAAAATGGAGTGACACCCATTTTGTCACTCCATCATGGCGCGCCAGGAGGGACTCGAACCCCCGACCTTTTGGTTCGTAGCTGATTTAACCCCATTTTCTGGCGCTTTCTCATATCCAAAAAATCCAGGTTTTATGAAGGTTTCAGCGTTTTGACATCCTCTGCTGTCTGCTGGCGTTTTGTGCGTTTTTTAAAGATTGTGCGTAAATTGTGCGTAAAAAACGCGCCCTCTTTCACACCCTCCCCATCAGCTCCAAAAGCCAGCGGGGCGGGTTGGAAACCCTGGGGATTAACTCCCCGTTTCGGTACTCCGCCACCTCTACAAAGCCGTTGTCGTTGTCGAAAAAACGGGCTTCGTCACAGTAGGGGAGAACCCGCAACACGTCCGAAAAGCGGCTTTGAAAGCGGCGCTCCACGTCCTCCCTGGGGATGTCGTGGCCGCCCTTGGCCACCCGGTTCCGGATGCGCCCCAGGCTTTCCTCCATCGTGTCCAGGCCAATGTAATACAGGCGGATGGTGTAGCCCCGCTCCTTGGCCCGGCGGATGGTACGCTCGGTGCGCGCGCCGGACAGGGTGGTCTCCTGGGTGAAACTGATGCCCTTCTCCAGGCACTGGTCGATCTTGCGGACAGCGGCTTTCCCGCCCTCCACAGGGCTGCCCAACTGGGCCGCCAGCTTGTCCACGTCGATAAGCAGCCCCAGGTCGGAGCGTTCGGCCTTTAAGGCCCCGGTCAAGCTGGACTTGCCGCAGCCGTTCACCCCGCCGATGATGGTGTATAGCTTCATGGTGTTTCCTCCCTGTCCAGGCGCATGGTGGTTTCAATGGCCCGGCTGATAAAGGCGTTCACGCTCTCCCCGTGGGCCTGGGCGTGGGCTTGAATCTCCGCTTTCTTCCCTTTGGGCAGCGCCAGGGAAAGCCTGTCCAGGTTGGCGGCGTCCCACTTGCGGTTGCCGTTCTTTCGCGCTTCGGTGTACTTTTGGGCTGACATTGTGGCGCACCTCCTCCAGTATGGCTCTAGTATACCACACCTGCGGTGGGCAAGTCGCGCAGGCGGCTTAAGGCCGCCAAACTCGATGACAATACATACCTTGCCTCCCGCGTTTTTACTTTCAGAAAGTATTGTAGCACAGTGATGAACACTTAACAAGTGTATACTTGCACAAATTATTAAGTGAATCCTTGGGCAGTATTCCATCTTGTATTCACTTATTAAGTGTGCTATACTAGTGACAGTCAAGAGGGAAAGCCAAGGTCGAAAGAAAACGCGGCAAGGCAAGACCGGGCCAGGAGTTGCGGATGAAGCCAGAGGGCGAGATTCCAGCACAGAGCCACCCGGCGCTTTCCGTTCCAGGCTACCCAAACCAAAACAGGAGGAACAGACATGAGCACCCAAGAGCTGGAACAGAAAGTGAGAGAACTGCGAGAGATGCAGGCCATCGTGGAGGAGGCCCAGGCCGAGGTGGAGGCCCTGAAGGACGCCATCAAGGCGGCAATGGGCCAGCGGGAGGAGCTGCGGGCCGGGGAGTACAAAATCACCTGGAAAGCGGTTACAACCTCTAGGCTGGATACAGCCGCACTCCGCAAGGCCATGCCGGACGTGGCAGCGGCTTTCACCACCCAGAGCACCACCCGCCGCTTCATCGTGGCATGAAAAAAGCCCTTGCGCCAGCCAGCAAGCAAACACAAGGGCAACCCGTGTGGGGTCGTGGACATTGTACCACGGCCCTTTTCTTTTTGCAAGGGGAAGCGGCATTGTGTAAAGCATCCCCCTTTACAACAAAACCCGCCAGAGTTGGAAAACCTTCCCCACGCCGGTCCCCGTGGCAAACATCCACCAGCCAGAGGGAGGGGGGGTACTCTTTTTTATACTCGCCGCTTTTCGCCTTTTTTATGTGCACAGTTTCGCACACTTTGGCGCGCCATCATCGCCGTTGTGCAGCTCTTTTTTATAGCGGTGATTCTTTGAGATTCCCCGCGTACAATGGTAACGAAATGCCCTCGTGGTATACGATAGTTTTTTTCGTATACGGTCGTGTGGTAGACAAACCACGATGCTTGCTACTCTGTTTTCTGTGCGGCACTTTTCGGCAGTTTGCGCGCGCGTATATGAGAGGCTTTTCCCACAATGTCGTGGAACGCCACGAGTAAAGCCCAGCAGGAAAAGCCGGCTTTTTTCTGACCGGAGGGCAGAGTCTTTTTTATGGTCAGCGTTTCTCAGCGGAAACTCTTTTTTCTGTGCGTGGTTTTGTGCGGTTGCGCGGGCGTGGAAGGAGCCTTTGCCCTTGGTGGTGTTCCATCCTGTCCTAGGTAGGAAAAGCGGCTTCCCCGGCCTCTGCCAGCCCGTGGCGCACACCTGCAAACCGATGCCGAACCCGGTTATTTTCCGCTTCAAAATCTTCGGCTTTCTGCGCCTCGCAGCAACCACTCGGGGCTTTTCCGCCGGAAGAACCTAGCGACCACACTCTTGTGGGGAAATGTGCCGGTTTCCATACTCTTTTGAGATGTCACCTGTTCGCTTTCCTGGATTCCACTAATCGTTCTTCTACACTGCCCTGCTCAAAATACCAGGCAAACCACCCCGTCCCGTGATAGGCCGCCGTTTCCAGCGCTTCCTCCCGCAAATGCAGCACAGCGGGCTTCCCCCGGAGAAGCTGCAAGGCCCGGGCCTCCTCCCGGCGTACCTCCTGGGGCGTGATATGCAGTGCCTGGGCCGTCTGCTGGCGGGTGTGTTTCTGGGTGAAGCGGTGCCGCACCACAGCACTCTGTACCACGGACAGCTCCCCCAGGGCTTGCTCCAGCACGTTGTGGAAGTGCTCCCGCTGGGCGGTATCGTCCACCGCCAGGAGCGCCGCTTCCGCTTTTTCATCCGGGATACTGTCCCCCTGCTCCCGCCCATCTTCATCCCCGGGAATGGGCCGTTCCAGCCGGTCAGCGTGGTTGAGCGCGTCCCCCTTGCCCTGGATCCCCATGCAGGCCTTAAAACGGTTCTCTGTTGCCCTGGAAAGATAGGTGGTGAACTGATACCCCTTCTCTGGTTTGTACGCCTGCACAGCGTCACACAGGGCAAAGAAGCTTTCCTGCTGCAAGTCCTCCAGGGTGACACCGTGGGTGGAACACCGCTCTTTCCCTTGGCGGGTGTAGAACTTCCAGGCCAGCGAAAACAGCAAGGGCCGGACGGCCTCCCAAAGCTGGGATAAAGCCGCCCGGCTGCCTGTCTGCGCCGCTTTTGCCATTTCTTCGTTTGTCATTGACTGCCGCCCCCGTCCGTGGTAGAATATTCCCAGGTGGTGGGCTGTCCCAGGGGTTGGGGCGGCTCTTTTTTATTCCCAGGCAAAGAACCGTCCGGCCTCCTGGGCGGCTTCCTGCCGTGCTTGGGCAAGAGCTTGCCGGAATTGTTCCGCCTCCTGCCGGGATGTTCCCTTGATTTTTAGGGCGGAAAAGTCCCTCTCCAGCCCTTCCAGCAGGTCTTTCATGTGCTCCAGTGCGTTGCCCGCTGCCTCCTGCGGGGTGGCTTTCGTCCAGGTGATCTCTGTTGGTTTCATGGTGATTGCTCCTTTCGCTTATCTCCGCTTTGTTTTCTCGGCCTGTACTGTGCTCTTTGCGGATTTCATCCAGTCCAGGGCCTCTAAGTATTGGGCCAGGGTCACCGGCTCCACCAGGGCCTGCCGGAAGGTCTGATAGGCCCACAGGTAGGCGTGGTCAGGGTCAGGCCCCAGGGCTTCCAGCAGATTCCCCATTTCCTCCACGGCTTTCTGCATTTCTCCCCGCTGCCGGGGGTTTTTGGGGTCTGTCCTGGCCAGGGTGGGGGAAACCAGGTAGTCCAGGGGCCGCCCCAGATAGCTGGCCAGAGCCGTGGCCTCGTCCATGTGGAGCGGCTCTTTTCCCCAAATGATTTTTACCACCACTTCCTCTGTGGCGTTGATTCTGCTGGCCATTGCCCAAGGCTTGGCGTTGTACTGGGCCTCCGCCCACAAGTTGGGGTAGAGGGGGCCTGTCTGGGGTTTCGCAGGTTGCTTCATTGGGCGCGCCTCCTTTCCTGGTACAGCCTTGCGGTGTCCTGCTGCACGGCCTCTTTCGCTGTGCGCAGGTGGTCAGAGAGCATAAACAGGGAATCCGCATACATTCCCACCCGTTCCGGCTGCATGGGGCCGCCTGTTTCCTCGCCCATGCCCTGGGCCAGCAAGGTGCACAGGCTTTCCGCCATTGTCAGTCCCAGGGAGGCCGCTTCCAGACTGGTGGTGGCCAGGGAAAACCCTTGCCAATCCCCGGTTTTTGTGGTATCCTGTTCTCGGTTATGTTCTACATTTGCGCTCTTGGAAGTTGCAGCTTCCAGGGGCGCTTTCTTTTTGTCTTGCATGGTTTAGCCCCTCCTTTCCGTGGCGCAAAAGCGGCGCTGGGCTTCCCGGTAGCCCTTGGCCCTGCCGTAATTGAAGGCCAGGGAAACGGCCTGGCAGATGTTGCCTATGCCGCCCTCTGCTTTGGCAATCAGGGCCATCCACTCGGTTTGTGTCATGCCGTGGCCGTGGTCAAATACCCGGCTGCGCTCCACATAGCGCTCCATTTTCTGTACAGTGTCCATTTTTGTTTGCTCCTTTCGTTTTACAGGTCAACATTTACCGCCAAACACGCGGGAATACAGCAGCTCTAAAATCGCAGGGCTGGCAAAGTGGAAGATGCTGCAATCAGACTTCCCGCACAGGCCTTTGTGGTATTCATCGCCGAAATAGGCGTCCACAAAGCCCTGGTCTGCTCCATAGTCATCCAGCGTGGCTTGAATCTCTTGGAGCTTGTCAGGGTGAACCGATGGATGGGGATGCCCAGTATACTCCTCGTAGCTCCAGAAAAAATAGGACAAAACGCTCTCCGTCAACGCGCCAGCGTTGATGTATTCGGTATTCTTTCTCTCTGTCTCTACTCTATCTCTATCTCTATCTATGGTGTACGTTTGTCCGGACATTTGTCCCGCTTCTTTTTCTTGGTCAATTCTCAGCCGGTACGCTCGTTTTCGGTCTGCTTCGGTGCTGGCTTGCCCGATAAACTCTTGAATGTTGAGCATATAGATCACACCGCTGTCCAGTATTTCGATAAGCCCTAGGTTTTGAAACACATCCAGGGCTTTCTGAACAGTTTCCACAGGGTGGTGGGTAACAGTGGCGATCATTTCGGGGCTGTAAGGAATATTGTTGATGGCCAAGCGGCCCTCTCCGCGCAAGCTCCGCAAATAGAGCTTTAACAGAATATTGCTGTAAAGGTATCCGTCCGGCATGGATTCCAGCAAGCTGATTTCGCTGCTGTCAAAAAAATTTTCCTTCAACCGCATGTAATAATATTTCTTGTTGTCTGCCATGTATTAAACCTCAATCCTCCGAACCTTCCCATACCCCACCGGCGTTTCCTCCTGGGGCGTGCCCCTCTCCAGCAGCTCTAAGAGGTTGGGCCAGTAGATCAGGGACTTTTTCCCCATCTGGGTGTGTTTCAACTCTCCCCTGGCGCAGAGGGTGCGAAGCTGGTTTTCGGTCAGGCCGATGCCCTCCGCCTTGCAGCGCTGGGCCGTTTTGGGGATGGTTGCCACTTGGGTGAACTCTGCCATGTTTTACGCTCCTTTCTCATTCGTCTAAAAGCTCTAGCTTGCGTGTGATGTCGTCTTTCAGGGCCTGGGCCTGCCTCACAAACTCCCCCAGGGTGGTGATTTCCTCCCGCTCCACCTTGCCGTACATCTCCCGGTTCATGGTGAATTTCACCGCCTGGGACATGGTGCGGAAATAGTGGGCGTCCCGGAAGCGGGTGCGGCCGTCCTTGCCCTCGCTGGGTTTTCCCACAATGTACTGTCGCCCGTCGGACTTGGCAAAATACCCGTGGAGCAGCTCAATCATGGGCGTTCCTCCTTTCCTGCTGTCACGGTTTAGAACCCCGTTTTACAGGGGATAGGATAAATAACCCTACCCCGCTATTTTTAGGGGTCTGAAGCCCGCATAAATCCTGGGTTTTTCAAGCTCTATTCCGTGACATTTGAGCGGTGTTTTCTCTGCCGCTTTCGCCAACCTTCCTTTTCTGCTTTCTTGGCGCACTCCGGGCAATACTTGGCCCGGTTGCTCCCAGGCTGGAAGCTCTTGCCGCACTGGGCGCAGGTCTTGGCCTGGGTGGTGTTGTAAGGCACAGACGGGTCGCCGCCCCAAACCCAGTCCCGGAAGTAGTTGCAGCAGGGGTGCAGGCTTGTCTCTAAAATACAGCCGTATCCGTCTGTCAGCATACACTCCTTGTATTCGGCGTTGTAGTTGGCACAGTGTTTTTTCACCATCGCCATGACTTGGGCGTGCTCCCGGCTTGTCCACAGCTTTGTGGGAGGGCCTTTGCCCACTTCCACCTCCACGGCTTTCGCGTCTGGATAGGGGTAGTATTTTAGGGTTTCCGGCATGGGTTAGACCTCCTTCTCCAAAATGCTTTCCAGCGGCACGCCAAGGCCACGGGCCAGCTTGGCGGCGGTTTCCTGGGTGCAGGATTTGCCGCTTCGCACGCCGGTGACAGTGGCACGGGACAGACAGCAGTTTTTTGCCAAGTCAAGCACGGTTAAATCTTGCCGGGCCATTTCCGCAATGAACTTCACACGGTTAATTCTCATGGTTTCACCTCTTTTTTTGAAAATTAGAGCTAACGCTCTATCTATCATTATAATTATAGCATAAGCTTTTGTCAACTGTTTTTCTTGAACTTTTGCTTTAGTTGTGGTATCCTAAAAGTAAAAGTGAGGTGAGCGCCAGTGACAATAGGAGAAGCTATTAAAAAAGCGCGAAACAAAGCTGGATTGACACAAAAACAACTGGCGAATAAACTTGGCGTTTCATTCACGTTAGTAAGTCAGTATGAGAGAGGTACCAGAAACCCTAAACCTGAAACGCTAGACCGAATAGCGACCGCTTTAGGAATGACGTTGGAAACGTTATTGGACGAAGCTTTTTTATATGAGGACGGCGAAAATGAACACTATTCTCGCATGATTGCTTCCATTGGGAAATCTCTGTTTTCAGAAGCAAAACAAGAAGAAACCTTAGATGCTTTGTTTGAGATATTTGCTAATAGCATCTTTTACGGAGTTGAGGAAGATGTAGGCTTTTCGACAATAGATGCAATGAAAAAGCTTAATTCAGAAGGCCAAAAGAAAGTATCGGCTTATGCAATCGATCTCACGAAGATCCCCGAATATCAAAAGGGCTTTACCCCGCCATCAGAAAGCGGCCAAACCCAGGAACCACCGCCCCAGCCCATAGAGGAAAAGCCCACTGAGGACGCAGAAAAGAAAGACATCAAGGAAAGGTAAACCGCTTTCTTGCCGCTAAGATTTGCTAGGGGTTTGCTAGAGCTTGCTAACCCTTTGCTAAGATTTGCTAGGGGTTTGCTAGAGTTTGCTAAGGGGGCGCTATTGCGAAGAAACCCATTGGTTTTGCCGGATGGCCCTGTCACAAGAACGATGGCAAAAATAGCAAGTGCCATTTGCCAGATAGCAAAGCATGGCAGAAGATGGCAAGGCCATAAAAAAATAGCCAGGCTATAAAGTTGATGGCCAGGCCACAGAGAAAGGAGGCTTCACACATGGCCAGCGTCCGCCCTATCAAAAACAAGGAGGGGGAAATCACCTCCTATCAAATCACTGTATCCGCCGGGCGGGTAGGGGGCAAGCAGGTGCGCAAGCACAAGACCTGGACACCGGCCCCCGGCATGACGGCCCGCCAGATTGAGAAAGCCTTGAATAAGGAGGCCGTCCAGTTTGAGGAAGCGGTGCAAAAGGGCTACTCTGGGGGAGGAAACCAGACCTTTGGAGACTATGCCCAGTATGTCATTGCCCTCAAGGAACGGGGAGGGGCCAAGCACAACACCATCCGAGAGTATCAACACCTGATGAAGCGGATTGTACCGGCCATCGGCCACATCAAGCTGGAGAAGCTGCGGCCCCAGCATCTGAACGCTTTTTACCGCAATTTGGAGGAGCAGGGCGTGGCGGACGTACCAGACAGGGCCACGGCAAAGCCGGACATCCGGGAAAAGGTTTCCACCACCCAAAAAGCCCTGGCTGTAGCTTCTGGCCTGTCTGTGAATACGGTTGCCCTGGCGCTCCAGGGAAAGCGGGTGTCCCTCTCCACGGCCCAGGCCATTGCCGCCGCTTTGGGCAGGCGGGTGGAGGATCTGTTCACCGTGGACAAGCGGCAGGGGAAGCTCTCCAGCAAAACCGTGCTGGAGTATCACCGGTTTATTTCGGCGGTGCTGGCCCAGGCGGAAAAGGAAATGCTGGTCACCTATAACGCCGCCCAGAAAGCCACGCCGCCCAAGCTGGAGCGGAAAGAGGCGGAATACTTCCAGCCGGAAGAGGTGGAGCAGATACGGGACGCCTTGGAGGGGGAACCCGTCAAGTGGAGGACCATCACACACCTGCTGCTGATTACTGGAGTGCGCCGGGGAGAGCTGTGCGGCCTGCGGTGGGACAGGATAGACTGGGAAAACCATCAGGTCAAGATCGACCGGACCATTCTCTATTCCCCAGACCGGGGCATTTACGAGAGCAGCACCAAAACCGGCAACGTGCGCTTCATCAAGCTGCCCCAGGAGACAATGGAGCTGCTGCGGGAGTACCGGGTCTGGTACAACGAGCAGCGGCTTCTCAACGGGGATAGGTGGACGGAAAGCGGCTTTGTGTTTGTGAAGGAGGCCGGGGGCCCCATGATGCCGGACAGCGTCAACGCCTGGCTGAACAAGTTTTCCAAGCGGAGGGGGCTGCCGCCTATCCACCCCCACAAATTCCGGCACACAATGGCGAGTTTGCTGTATTTCAACCACGCGGACAGCGTTTCCATCTCCAAACGGCTGGGCCATGCCCGGGTGAGCACCACCACGGACATCTATTCCCACCTGATCGCCCAGGCCGATGAAGCCGCCAGCCAGTGCATTGCGGACGCGGTGCTTCGGAAGAAAGCATAGGTGCCGGGGAAAAATAGGCAAAAAAGAAAGGCGGGAAGCGGAACCCAAGCGGGCCTGTTTCTCGCCTTTTGTTGTGCGTTTTTTTGAGGTTGTGCGTAAATTGTGCGTAAATCTGGAGAACGGGAGCCGCTTTCCAGAAAAAGAAAAATCCCAGGAACCGCATGATTCCTGGGAAAATCCTTGGCGCGCCAGGAGGGACTCGAACCCCCGACCTTTTGGTTCGTAGCCAAACAC
>CAJMOH010000030.1 GCA_905215055.1 uncultured bacterium | reverse complement strand
AGTACTGACCCCTCTGGGGTCTGAGCAAACCACTAGTTTACTAGTGGTTTTGATTCGCAGGGGGCAGGCGCCTCAGCTTCTATCCAATTCGCAAAACAGCTACGGCGATGTTAAAGTAGATAAACAGGCTCACCGCGTCCAAAATAGTGCTGATTAAGGGGCTGGCCATCACGGTGGGGTCAAAGCCCAGGCGCTTTGCCAGCATGGGCAGCAAGCAGCCCACCACGTTGGCCACCAACGCCACAGCCAGGATGGTCAGACACACCACCAAAGCCACCAGCAGGCCCACCCGGTCAATCAGCATCAGCTTGACAAAGTTGGCCGCGGCCAGAGTGACGCCGCACAGAATGGCCGTGCCGGACTCCTTCAAAAGAATCCGCGGAATGTCCCGGTAACGAATTTCTCCCAGCGACAGACTGCGGATAATGGTGGTAGAGGCCTGGCTTCCGGTGTTGCCGCCTGTACTCATCAGCATGGGAATGAAGCTGGAAAGAACAAGATTGGCCGCCAGCGCATCCTCGAAGGAGGTGATGATGCTGCCGGTAAAGGTGGCGGAAATCATCAAAAACAGCAGCCAAGGAGCGCGCTTTTTCCAGTTTTCAAAGATGGAGACCTTCATATAGGGCTTGTCAGAGGGGGCCATAGCCGCCATCCGTTCCATGTCCTCGGTGGCCTCTTCCTGCATAACGTCCATGGCGTCGTCTACGGTGACAATGCCTACGAGACGTTCCTCGGCATCCACTACGGGAAGCGCCAGAAAGTCATACTTGCTGAGAAGTCTGGCGGCCTCCTCCTGGTCGGTGTGGGTGCCGACGAACTTCACGTTGGTTTCCATAATATCCCGCAGCACCGCTGTTTTGGGAGAGAGCAGCAGGTCACGCACAGTGACAATGCCCTCCAGCTTCCGGCGGCTGTCGGTGACATAACAGGTATAGATGGTTTCGCTGTCCAGTCCTGTGGCGCGAATACGGTCGAAGGCCTGCTCCACAGTCATGCTGCGCTTCAGGTCCACATATTCCATGGTCATGATGCTGCCGGCGCTGTCCTTGGGATAATTGAGCACCTGGTTAATCATCTTGCGGGTATCCTCGTCCACATGGCGCAGAATTTTCTTCACCACATTGGCGGGCATTTCCTCAATCATGTCTACGGTGTCATCCAGGAACATTTCCTCCATGACCTCGTCCAGCTCTTTGTCTGTAAAGCCGCGGATCAGCAGCTCCTGAGAATCGCCGTCCATATAGGCAAAGGCATCCGCCGCCAGCTCCTTGGGCAGCAGGCGGAACACCAGGGGCATCGTCTGCTCGGGCAGGTCCTCCAGCAAAACCGCCGCGTCCGCAGGGTTCATATCCTTGACCAGAACGGCGATTTCGGGATATTTCTTTTCGTCCAAAAGCTCCAGAATTTTTTCTCTCACAGCTGTACCTCCTCAGAAACATACTGGGAGGGAACATACAGCACAAAACCAAAAGCGCAGCCGGCAAGCCCCGGCCTGCCGCCAAAGCCGGGCCAGCCGATTTTACCGGAGCTTCTCCCGGCGGCAAAGAGCTCGCCTGGGAAAAGGCACTGTGAAGGCCGCACTTTCCCCTCCGGGTTTTGTGCCGCCGCTACTTCGGGGGACGATCACTTTGCTCACCTCGATATGTCTGAAAATGGGCGCGGGCCTTCGCCACGCGCCTTTATTATGCTACCCGTTTCCCCTGCGTTTGTCAAGAAAAAAGATGCCCGCGGACTGTTAAATCTCCGTGGGCATCCCTTTTTCTTTTCACGCAGTTACCGCTCTTTTCCCAGGAAAAACAGAGCCACTGTTCCAGGACCGGAATGGGCGCCGATCACCGGGCCGATATAGCCGATCTGGATTTGGGTAACGCCCAGCTTTTCCCGCACCTGCTGGGCCACAAACTGAGCGTCCTCCAGGCAGTCGCCATGGCTGATAAACACCGTCTGCTCCGCGGGATTCACGGCGGTTTCCTCCATGCGGCTGACCAGCGCCTCCAGAGACTGCCTGCGTCCCCGCACCTTGGAAACGGAGATCAAATGACCCTCATTATCCACATGAAGCACCGGCTTGATTCCCAGCATAGTTCCCACAAGGGCCGTGGCCGTAGACACACGTCCTCCCCGCTTTAGGTGGTTCAGGTCGTCCACGGTAAACCAGTGACAAAGCCGCAGAACATTTTCCTTCAGCCAAGCCAAGACCTGATCCATGTCCCGGCCCTCCTGCCGCAGCTTGGCGGCATGGTACACAAGCAGGCCCTCTCCCATAGAGGCGCAGAGAGAGTCGAACACCTCCAGCCTTCTTTCCGGAAAGCGGCGGCGCAGCTCCTCCCGGGCAAGTAGAGCGCTTTGGCAGGTGCCGCTCAGCCCTGAGGAAAAGGCAATGTACAGCACATCCTGGCCGGCCTCCAGCAAGGGGGTGAACACCCGAAGAAACTCCTCCGAGTTGATCTGGGTGGTAGTGGACATGGTCCCCGCCCGAAGCTTGGCGTAAAACTCCCCTTCGGTCAGCTCCCCGCCACCGGGAATATTGTGATACGTTCTTCCCTCCATCATATAACAGAGGGGGATCACCTGCACGTCCAGCTCTCGAACCAGCTCGGGCGTCAGATCTGCTGTGGAATCGGTAATAATTTGATAGGCTCCCATGGTTTTAACCTCCCTGGCGCAAGGACTCTGCGCCGCAGCACGGTACGTTTTGTTATAAGTATACTGGAATTTGGCAAGGTTGTAAACCCATTTCGTAGTTTTTCTCCTATCAAATCTCCGACCGGTGCAGCCGCCGGTAATCCAGATAGTTTTGCAGGATTACCGTGGCGGCCACTGCGTCCACCACAGCCTTCCGGCGCTTGCCCCGGGTGTTGGTGTCATTCAAATAGCCGTGTGCGGTAACTGTGGTACCCCGTTCATCCACAAACTCCACCGGCAGGCCGGTGGCCGCTTTCAGAAGCGCACCCACTTCCCGGGCATTTTGGGCGCTTTCCCCCTCGGTGCCGTCCATATTGCGGGGCAGGCCCACTGCCAGCAGCTCCGCTCCCCTCTCTCGGGCCAGGGAGGAGACAGCCTCTATCAGCCGCTCCCGGTTGTGCTCGTTCACCACGGTGAGGGGCGATGCCAGCAGCTCTCCCCTGTCGCAAATGGCCACGCCGGTACGGGCCTTGCCCAAATCGATGCCAAGAATAATCATAAAGCCTCCGTGTGGAAGGTGTACTGCATGGGGGCGCGGCGCAGCTCTTCCGGCAGATGGGACATATCGTTGACAAGCTTCCAGCGGAGGGCACCATCCTCCGCCTCCAGGACACTGACGCTGGTGTTGCCGAACACCTTTCCTTGACGCAGGCCCTGGATGCTCCCAAATTCCACCCGGGCGTTCAAGTTCTTGATAACGCCGCCGTGGGTGGTGACGGCCACGGTCTTGCCGGGGTTTTCGGCAATGATACGGTCAATCGTTTGGTTGACGCGCCGGTAGGCCTCCTCCATGGTCTCCCCATGGGGGAAGCGACACAAATCCGGGGCGTGGTCCCAATTGTAGGCAAGCTCCGGGTACTTCTGGCCAATGTCGGACAGGAGCATATTCTCCATGTCCCCCACGTCAATTTCCAGCAGGCCCTCGTCCATTTGAATAGGAAGGCTGTGGAACCGGTTCACCGCCTCGGCGGTGCGGCAGGCCCGGATGAGAGGGCTGGAATAGATGGCGTCCAAATGCTCGTTGCGAAAGCGCAGGGACAGCAATTCCAACTGCTTCTCCCCCGCCTCGCTGACAGGAGCGTCGAACCGGCCTTGAAACCGCCCCGCCAGGTTCCCCGCCGACTGACAGTGGCGGATGATGTACAGGGTGGTTACCAAGGGCGCACACCTCCCGTCAGTTCCGAGAGGCTCTGGATGCCGTTTTCCTCCATGTAGTCGGACAAGCCCTTCGCGATCTTGATAGGCGCGTAGGGGTCGGTGAACAGCACTGTGCCGATTTGCAGGGCAGCAGCCCCCGCCAGGAGCATTTCCACGGCGTCCTGCCAGGTGGCAATGCCGCCCAGGCCCACAATGGGGATCTTCACCTTTTGGCTGGCCTGCCACACCATCCGCAAGGCCACGGGCAGCACCGCCGGACCGGAAAGCCCCCCGGTGTTGTTGCGGATAATGGGCCGCCGGGTGCGGATGTCAATGCGCATGCCGGTAAGGGTGTTAATCATGGAGATGGCGTCGGCGCCGGCGCTTTCCGCGGCCACGGCCATCTCGGAGATGTCCGTCACATTGGGGGAAAGCTTCACCATTAAGGGCTTTTTGCAGTGCTTGCGCACTTCCGAAGTGATGCCGTACACACCCTCTGTGGTGGTGCCGAACTGGACGCCGCCCTGCTTCACATTGGGGCAGGAGATGTTCAGCTCGATCATATCCACACAGGTGTCGTTGAGCTTCTCCACCGTGGCGCAGTAATCCTCGGGGGCGTTGCCCGCCACATTGGCAATGATCTTTGTCCCCTGCTGGGAGAGCCAGGGCAGGTCGTGTTCAATGAAATGGTCCACGCCGGGGTTTTGCAGGCCCACGGCGTTGAGCATGCCGCTGGGGGTTTCCGTCACACGGGGCGGCGGATTGCCGGGGCGCTCCTTGATGGTGATGCCCTTGCAGGAGATGCCCCCCAAAGCGGACAGGGGGTAAAACTCGCTGTACTCCCGGCCAAAGCCAAAGGTGCCCGAGGCGGCGATGAGGGGGTTCTGAAACTCCACCCCAGCCACTGTTACATGTAAATCAGCCATTGTTCTCCCTCCTTTACCACGCCACCCGGCGGAAATCAAACACCGGGCCGTCCTTGCACACATGGCCAAAATACCGGGCGCCGTCCTCGTTGTAGAGAGCCACGGCGCAGCCCAAACAGGCTCCGATGCCGCAGGCCATGCGCTCCTCCAGGGAGACATAGCAGGGCACGTCTCGCTCTTGGGCCAGGGCGGCGACAGCCTTCAGCATGGGGGCCGGGCCGCAGGCCATAACGCAGTCGAAATCCTGGTCCTGGCACAAGCCGGTAACCAAGCCGTGGTAACCGTAGGAGCCGTCATCTGTGGCAATAAGAGTCTTGGCGCCAGCGGCCTGGAAGTCCTCCTCCAGAATCACCGCGTCCCTGCTGCGGAAGCCAAGCACAGCGGCGGCCTTTTCTCCCAGCTGGGCGGCGACCCCCAGCAGGGGCGGCACGCCAATGCCGCCGCCCACCAGCAGAGTGCGCTTTGCTGGATCGATGGGGAAACCGTTGCCCAGGGGGGCCAGAATTTCAATGTTGCTGCCGGGCTGGAACTGGGCCAGCTCTGCCGTACCCTCGCCCCGAATTTGGAACACAAAACGCAGGGTGCCGGCGGCTTTGTCAATGCCGCAGATGGAGATGGGCCGGCGCAAGGTGTGACCCGGCACCCGGATTTGGGCGAACTGGCCCGGCTGGGCCGCAGCCGCCAGGGCAGGGACTTCCAGCACAAAGTCGAACACATCCCCGGTGAGCTGCCGGGCAGAGAGCAGCTTGCAGGGCTTGGAATCGTATTTCATGGTCTCTCTCCTCTCTTCTCAGGGCAGCTTGATCGGGCCGACACGCCCCACAATCTCATCCCGCATGCGGAGAGCTTCCCGGCGGGCGGCAGCGGCGTACTCCTGGCCGTCCACGCCCTCCTTCTGACAGGCGCACATGATGCCCCGGGAGGAGTTGACAATAGCGCCCAGGCCGTTCTTGTCAAAGCCGGGGGCCACATCGTCAGCAGCGCCGCCCTGTGCGCCGTAGCCCGGCACCAGGAAGAACGTGTGAGGCATAGCGGCCCGCAGCTCCTCCAGCTGAGCGGGATAGGTGGCGCCCACCACAGCCCCCACGCCGGAATAGCCGTACCTGCCGGGGAGCTTTTCTCCCCAGGCCTCGCACATGGCGCCCATAGCCCGATAGACAGTATTTCCATCCGCCAAGGGGCGATCCTGCAATTCCCCAGAGGAGGGATTGGAGGTTTTTACCAGCACAAAGATGCCCTTGTCTCCCTTCTGGCACACATCCACCAGGGGCTGGATGCCGTCGGTACCCAGATACCCGTTGACGGTAAGAGCATCCGCGCCAAATGCCTCGAAGCTCTCCTCCTCCACAGGAGTGGTTCCCAGATGAGCGGCGGCGTAGGCAGTCATGGTGGCGCCAATATCGTTGCGCTTGCCGTCGGTGATGACAAACATGCCCTTGCTCCCAGCATAGGCGATGGTCTCCGCGAGAGCCTTCACGCCCTGCCAGCCGTACATCTCATAGTAAGCGGCCTGGGGCTTTACTGCGGGGACAATATCGCACAGGGCGTCGATCAGTCCCTTATTGAACTGGAGCAGGGCGTCCGCCGCGCCCTCCAGGGTCTTGCCGTACTTCTCGTAGCTTGCGCTGCGGATGTGCTCTGGAATGTAGGCCAGTTTGGGGTCCAAGCCGGCCACGGTGGGATTCTGTTTCTCCACGATCTTCTCGATCAGTTTATCCATGGACATAAAATCATTCTCTCCCTTATGAATATTTCCCGGGGGTCTCCCCGTTTTTGCGATGTCAGTGGCCATCGTAGACGACGCGGCCCCGGAAGATGGTCATGGCCACCTTCCCCTGGAGGGTCATCCCCTTGAAGGGGGTGTTTTTGCTCTTGCCGTGGAGCCTCTCCGGGTCCACCAGCCACTTCTTCTCCGGATCGAACAACACCACGTCGGCGTTGGCCCCTGTCCGCAGAGTTCCGGCAGGAATATTCAGGATGCGGGCTGGATTCCAGCTCATCTTCGCCAGAATTTCCGGCAGAGTCAACACTCCCTTCAGGGCGGTGAGGGTAGCGGCCAAAGACGTCTCCATGCCGATAGAGCCGTTGGGAGCCTTGAGAAAGTCCCCCTTCTCCTCCGGGGAATGGGGCGCGTGGTCCGTAGAAATGGCGTCGATGGTGCCATCCTTCAAGGCTTGGATCAGCGCCAGCCGGTCCTCCTCTCCGCGCAGGGGCGGGTTCATGCGGTAATCCGCGTCCTTGGACTCCAGGGCCTTGTCCGTAAGCAGCAGGTAGTGGGGGCAGGTTTCTGCGGTGACCCTCACTCCCCGGGCCTTGGCGTCCCGGATCAGCTCCACAGAGCCCTTGGTGCTCACATGGCAAATGTGAATAGGCGCGCCGATGGAAGCCGCCGCGGCAATCTCCCGGGCGGTGCCGCAGTCCTCGGCGGCGGCGGGAATCCCCGGCACCCCCAGCCGCCGGGAAACCTCCCCCTCGTTCATCAGCCCCCCCGCGGCCAGATAGAGATCCTCACAATGAGCGGTGACCACCAGGCCCAAAGCGGGGGCCTGCTCCAGCGCCTCCAGCAGACGGCGGGTGTTCACCACAGGCCGTCCGTCGTCACTGAGGGCAATGGCGCCCGCCTCCTTCAAGGCCTTCAAATCTGTCAGCTCCTCGCCCCCCAGGTCCTTGGTGACACAGGCGGCGGTGTACACAGCCGCGCCGGCGGTTTGAGCGCGCTTTAAAAGGTCCCGGACCGTTTCGGGGGAATCCATGGCCGGCTTGGTGTTGGGCATGGCCAGCAGGCTGGTCACGCCTCCCGCGGCGGCGGCATGGCAGCCAGAGTACAGGTCCTCCTTATAGGTCAAGCCAGGGTCCCGCAGGTGAACGTGCATATCCACCAGGCCCGGAGCAGCCACCAGGCCTCTGGCGTCGATCACCTGGGCGCCCTCCTGAGAAAGCTCCCGCCCGATCTGGGCTATCCTCCCCTCTTCCAGCAGAAGGTCTCCCCCCTGGTCCAGATTTTGAGAGGGGTCGACGATTCGGGCGTTTTGAATCAGCAAGCGCATTGCCATGCTCCTTTCATTCATCCAGTATGCGATGCTCCACCTGCCATTTGGTCAGGGAAAGCAGCTCACGGCCGTAATATTCCGGAAACAGCAGGGGGTCTGTTTCCGCCACCAGACTGTAAGGGGTAAACCCAGCCGCCTTTGCCAGCTGCAAGGCCCGGTACATGTGAAAGCCCTGGGTGACAATGGCAACCTCTTCTCCCAACCCCTGCTCCTCCACGATTTCCTTGGCGAACCTCAAGTTTTCCCGGGTGTTGCTGGACTGGTCCTCCACAAAAATTCTGTCCTCGGAAATGCCCTGGGCCAGCAAGGCGTTCTTCTGGGTGAGGGCCTCTGGGCAAGGCTCATCCCTGCCCTGGCCTCCGGTGACAATGCACAGAGACTCTGGGTTTTCCTCCAAATAGCTGAGAGCCCTCTCCACCCGGTTGGAAAGACTGAGGCTCATGCGCTCTGCGCTGTACACCCGGGCGCCCAGCACAATAACATTGGTATTTTCCGGCGGCGTATTGTACACAGCGGAAAACATCAGCGCCGTCAGGTACAGCGCCCAGGCCAGCCCGACGCAGTAAAAGGACGCCGCCAGCCGGGCCGCGGCCTTTTTCCAGCCTCCCTGCCGGGAAAGCTTTCCGTAAAACAGCAAAATCAACAGCCCCAGCAAGCAGACGCACTCGCCGAACGCGGCTCCCAAGCCAAAGCCCTGCCGCAGCAGCGGCAGCAGAAAAAATACACAGCCCGCCCCACAGAGAACGCAGCCGGCTATCCGGAAAATCAACCGAACACGCTTCATATTCTTTTTTCATTCCCTTCGCGCTTTTTCATAAATCCCCTTGTGGTGCCTATTATACACCAGGGAGAGGCACCCGCGCAACCAGAAAAGGCGTGCCGGGGAAAATCCCAGCACGCCTTTCTTGAAAACAGCGTATCAGATCAGATTAATAGCCGCGCTTCACATAGGAGGTGTGGAGAATCTCATGAGCCTTGTGGCCGCCGGGCTCTCCCAGGAACTCCTCGTAGCACTTCTTCAGAACAGGATTCAGATGGCTCTTGCGAAGAGGCATGCTCTTATCCTGGTCATACAGGGCCTGGGCGCGCAGCTTCTTGATGTCGTAGAAGCTGTGATTGGTGGAGCTTTGGATGGGCTGGCCGCCGCCGTTGACACAGCCGCCGGGGCAGCACATGACCTCGATAAACTGATAGTCAGCCTCGCCGGCGCGGACCTTCTTCAGCAGGGCGTCGGCGTTGGACAGGCCGCTGACAACCGCCACCTTCACGTCCATGCCGGCCACCTTGTAGACGGCCTCCTTAAAGCCCTCGGTGCCGCGGATTTCCGTATACTCAATGGAGTCCTGGCTCTCGCCGGTGAGCAGGTCAGCGGCGGTACGCAGAGCCGCCTCCATCACGCCGCCAGTGGCGCCGAAAATCACGGCAGCGCCGGTGGAAACACCCATGGCGTCGTCAAATTTCTCTTCGGGCAGGCGGTTGAAGTTCAGCTGAGCCTTTTTAATCATGCGGGCCAGCTCACGAGTGGTGATGCTGATGTCCACGTCCGGCAGTCCGGCGGCGTTCTCGTCGTCCCGGGTGATCTCAAACTTCTTCGCCGTGCAGGGCATGACGGAGACAGAGACGATGTCTCGGGGATCGATGCCCTCCTTCTGGGCATACCAGGTCTTGATGAGAGCGCCCGCCATGTTCTGGGGGGACTTGCAGGTGGACAGGTTGTCCAGCAGGTCGGGATAGTAATGCTCGCAGAACTTGACCCAGCCGGGAGAGCAGGAGGTAATCATGGGCAGAGTGCCGCCGTTCTTTACACGGTGGATAAACTCGCTGGCCTCCTCCATAATGGTCATATCGGCGCCAAAGTCGGTGTCGAACACCTTGTCAAAGCCCAGGCGGCGCAGGGCGGCAACCATCTTGCCCTCCACGTTGGTGCCAATGGGCAGGCCGAATTCCTCGCCCAAGGCAGCCCGCACGGCGGGAGCGGTCTGCACAATCACGACCTTGGAGGGGTCGTTGATGGCGTCGATGACCTCCTGGGTGTTGTCCTTTTCCGTCAAAGCACCGGTGGGACAGCTGACAATACACTGGCCGCAGGCCACGCAGGCCACGTTGCTGAGAGGGTTCTCAAAGGCGCAGCCAATCTCGGTGTCAAAGCCGCGGTTGTTGGCGCCGATGACGGACACATGCTGGTTCTGGCAGGCGGCAACGCAGCGGCGGCAAAGCACGCACTTGGCGTTGTTGCGTTCCAGATAAAGGGTGGAGAAATCCTTGTTGCCTGCGGGTACAGCGCCCTCAAAGCGGTTCTCCTCCTCAATGCCCATGTCGTTGCACAGCTTCTGGAATTCGCAGTTGCCGCTGCGCTCGCAGGACAGACATTTCTTGTCATGGACGGAAAGCAGCAGCTCCAGGGTCATCTTGCGGGACTCCTGGACCTTGGGTGTGTTGGTGAACACCTCCATGCCCTCGTTGACAGGGTACACGCAGGCGGCCACCAGAGACCTTGCGCCCTTCACCTCAACCATACACATACGGCAGGCGCCGATCTGGTTGACGTCCTTCAGGTAGCAAAGGGTGGGAATATCAACACCGGCATAGCGCGCGGCTTCCAGAATGGTGGAATCCGCGGGCACTTCATAGGAAATGCCGTTGATCTTTACATTGACCTGTTCCATGTTCGCACACTCCTTTCTTATTTTCTCACCACAGCGCCAAACTTACACTTCTCCATGCAGACGCCGCACTTGATGCACTTGGTGGTGTCAATCACATGGGGCTGCTTGACGGAGCCGGAGATGGCGCCCACAGGACAGTTGCGGGCGCACAGGGTGCAGCCCTTGCACTTGTCTGCCACAATGGAGTAATTGGTGAGGGCTTTGCAGGCCCCGGCGGGGCAGCGGTGCTCCACCACATGAGCCTCGTACTCATCCCGGTAATATTTGAGTGTGGAAAGCACAGGGTTGGGCGCGGTCTGGCCCAAGCCGCACAGGGAATTCTCCTTGATGTAGTAGCACAGCTCCTCCATCTTGTCGATGTCCTCCAGGGTGCCGTTGCCAGAGGTGATCTTGTTCAGGATCTCCAGCAGACGCTTGGTACCCACGCGGCAGGGGGTACATTTGCCGCAGGACTCGTCCACGGTGAACTCCAGGAAGAACTTGGCGATGTCCACCATGCAGGTGGTCTCGTCCATAACAATCAGGCCGCCGGAGCCCATCATGGAGCCGATGGCGATCAGGTTATCGTAATCAATGGGGGTATCGATGAGCTTGGCAGGGATGCAGCCGCCGGAAGGACCGCCGGTCTGAGCGGCCTTAAAGGTATGGCCGCCAGGCACGCCGCCGCCGATTTCCTCCACAACCTCCCGCAGAGTGGTGCCCATGGGAACCTCCACCAGACCGGTGTTGGTGATCTTGCCGCCCAGGGCAAAGACCTTGGTGCCGGGGGATTTCTCGGTGCCGATGGAGCGGAACCAGTCAGCGCCCTTGAGGATGATCTGAGGAATGTTGGCGTAGGTCTCCACGTTGTTCAAAACGGTGGGTACCCCAAACAGACCCTTGACAGCCGGGAAGGGAGGACGGACACGAGGCTCGCCCCGCTTGCCCTCGATGGAGGTCATCAGCGCGGTTTCCTCGCCGCAGACGAAGGCGCCGGCGCCCAGACGGATGTCAATGTCAAAGTCAAAGCCAGAGTCAAAGATGTTCTTGCCCAGCAGGCCGTACTCCCGGGCCTGCTCAATGGCAATCTGCAAGCGCTTGACAGCGATGGGATACTCGGCACGGATATAGATGTAGCCCTGGTTGGCGCCGATGGCATAGCCGGCAATGGCCATGGCCTCCAGCACGCTGTGAGGGTCGCCCTCCAGCACGGAACGGTCCATGAACGCGCCGGGGTCGCCTTCGTCGGCATTGCAGCAGGCGTACTTCTGTTCCGCCTTGGAGTTGGCGGCAAACTGCCACTTGCGGCCGGTGGGGAAACCGGCGCCGCCGCGGCCCCGCAGGCCGGAGGCCAGCACCAGGTCAATCACTTCCTGGGGGGTCATCTCGGTAAGCACCTTGCCGAGAGCGGCATAGCCGTCCTGAGCAATGTACTCGTCGATGTTCTCGGGGTTGATCACGCCGCAGTTGCGCAGGGCAATACGCATCTGCTTGGCGTAGAAGGTGGTCTCATTCAGAGACTTGGTGGTATTGTCGTCCACCACGGTCTCCTGGTACAGCAGACGCTTGACAATACGGCCTTTGAGCAGGTGCTCGGAAACGATTTCCGGCACGTCCTCCACGGTGACGCGGCTGTAAAACGCGCCCTCGGGATACACCACCATAATGGGTCCCAGCGCGCACAGGCCGAAGCAACCGGTGCGGATAACGTTGACTTCTTTCTCAAGGCCCTGGGCCTTAATTTCTTCCTTCAGCTTTTCAATAATCTGCTCACTGTTGGAGGAAGTACATCCCGTACCTCCGCAAACCAGCACGTTTGAACGAAACATTCTTTTCCCTCCTCCTTATTTGGCTCCGATGGCATTGGCTCCAATGGTGTACTCCGATACCACATTGCCGTTCACAAGGTGGTCGTTCACAACTCTTACGGCCTTTTCGGGGGTCATTTTCACATAGGTCACTTTCTCATGACCGGGAGTGACCACCTCTACCACAGGCTCGTACTGGCAGATGCCAATACAGCCTGTCTGTGTAACCATCACGTCCTGGAGGCCCCGCTTGGCAACCTCCTCCACAAAAGCGTTCAGCACAGGACGGGCGCCCGCGGCGATACCGCAGGTGGCCATGCCCACCATTACACGGGTGCCAGCCTCGGCGTTTTCGCGCAGGGTGACAGAAGCCCGGGTCTTATCACGGATTGCCTGAAGTTCCGCTAACGATTTCATCTACTGACCATTCCTTTCCATGGGAAATTGGATGCCGCGGCTGCGGCTTTTTATGATTCAACTGTTTCTGGATGGAGAAGCGCCGCCGTCTGCTCATTTAAGTAGTCCTTGATCCAGAGCACTACGTCCGGGGTGTCCAGGGGTACATCCTCCCCCAGCACCTGCCGCAGCTCGGCGGTTTCCAGCTGAAATTCCCGCCGCTCCCCCTCCAGCGTACAAAGCTCCCGGCGGAACACAAAGTCCAGGCCGGGATTGCAGGAGATTAAAAGCTGCACCGTGCCGTTGATGTCCCCCAGAGGAATCATGTCCACACTGGAGGGCTTGAACACAGCGGTAAGGGTGGTCCCCACCCCCAGCTGAGAATCGATGTGAAAGCTGCCTCCTGTCATCTCTGCCTCCATTTTAAAGAGGGGAACACCCAGGCCCACGCTGCGGGTGGTGCGGGTGGTGTAAAAGGGGTCGATCACCCTTTGGACGGTTTCTGGGGACATGCCCTTACCATTGTCCTCCACCGAAATGGAGAGGGTGTCCGCCCGCTGGTCCTCCACCACGGCAATGGTGATGAGAGAGGCCCCGGCGGAAATGGAATTTTGGGCGATGTCCATCACATTGAGAGATAGCTCACGCATACTTCCAAAGGATTTAGGCCATATACTGGGCCAAAATGGAGTCCACGTCCTCGGGGACAAGGCGGCCGTAAACCTCGTCATTCACGGTCATGACAGGAGCCAGGCCGCAGGCGCCGATGCACCGGCAGGCCGTCAGAGAGAAGGCGCCGTCCTCGGTACATTCCTCAGGCTGAATACCCAGCTTCTGGGTGATGCGCTCCAGCACCTTGTCAGCACCCTTCACATAGCAGGCCGTTCCCAAGCACACGGAGATGTGGTTGCGGCCCTTGGGGGTAAGGGCAAACTGAGAATAGAAGGTGGACACGCCGTAGACCTCCTCCAGAGAGACGCCCAGTCCCTTGGCGATCTTGTTCTGAACCTCCATGGGCAGATATCCGTAGATGTCCTGCGCCTCGTGAAGCGCCGGCATAACCGCGCCCTGGGTACCCTTCAGCTTTTCAATGACCGCGTCGAGCTTTTGCGCCTGCTCGGGAGTATCATGAAACGGCAAATTACTGATACGCTTTTGCATGGTTTTTCCTCCCAATATATTGTAGAGTTTTAAATAGTTGCCCTATGGCGGGACACAAAAGCCCGCCGGAAAAGCATCAGGTATACTATAACAAAACCGGCGGGGCTTATAATTCTATTTTAGAAAAAAGATGGGCGTTGCGACAAATTCTCGCTAAAAAATTATCAATATTCGGCAATACTTACCAGAATATCGATAAATCATTATCAATAGATTCCCTGTACCGCCTTCAGCACAGCGGACGCAGACCGTTCCGGCAGAGACAGCTCCCAGGGATCCCCGGCAAAGGACTCCAGATAGTGGGAATCCGAATTTCGAAAAATGGGCAGCCCCCTCAGCTCTGGGTGAAGCTTGACGAAGGATTCCAGGTCACAGTCTCGGGTGACCTCTGCCGATGTGAAGCCCGCCTCCTCTGGAATGGCGCCCAGAGAGGCGATCACGCTGAAGGAATCCCGGTTTACATGGGCTGGAAAAGCAACGCCCCCATAGCGGGCTGTCAGCTCTACCACCTGATCCACCCCAATAAAGGAGGAAACCAGCAGCAGGTTTTCCTCCTCTCCCACCTGCTGGTCCTCTCCGTCCAGAACGCGCTGCTCTCCAAAGATCTCGGGGCGGTTGGGTACATGGGGCATGTTTTCATACACATACCGGTCAAAGTCCAAAGCTCCTTCCAGCGTTTCAAACAGGCATACCACATGAGCCTCCTCCGCGGTGCATAGCTCCATGCCGGGAATGACAAGAAGCCCCGCCCTCTCCCCCGCCTCCAGAGCGGCGGGAGCGTTGCGGCAGGTATTGTGGTCGGTGAGGGCCAAGATGTCGCAGCCGGTAAGCAGGGCCATCTGCACCAGATTGTTGGGGGTCATGTCGTTGTCGCCGCAGGGGGAAAGACAGGAGTGAACGTGAAGATCGTAGCGGTAGGTGTTCATTTCAGCAGCTCATAGACCTGGACGGCCGTCTGATAGCTGTTAGCGCCGCAGCCATACACGGGAATTCCCTGCATTTCCGCTTTTTTGGCGGCGTCCTCATCCAAGGAGGCGTTTTCCGTCAGGACAATGCAGCTCACGTCTGTCAGAGTAGCCACAGCAATGGCGTTGACGTTGCCCATAACGGTGATCCACACATTTCCCGACAAGGCCCTGGCCATTACCCAGCTGAGCAGATCCCCCACATAGCAGCCGTCCACCGGGTTGTCCTCTCCCTCTCCGCCTGCCAGCAGGGTCCAGCCGCAGGCAGCGGCCATCTCTTTTACTGTCATTGCTTGCCCTCCTCTTCTCGTCCAGCGTCCTCCCGGGAAAAGCGCCCCATGCTCTCCTCCAGCTCGGAGAGGGTGCTGGCCACCTTTTTCATTCGTTTGCGATAAACAAAAATACATTCCGTATCCTTGCAGATGCCCTTGACCACGTCCTCCGCAAAGGCCCGGCAGGTGGGAGCGCCGCAGGCGCCGCAGTCCAAACCGGGAAATTCCTTTTCAATCTCGTCGATTTGGATCATCATCTGCATGGCTTCCTTCAAGTCGCTGGACAGGGTGAGAACGTCGGAAAACTCCAGGGCCTCCTGCCACTCCATCAGCTCCGGCACAGGGCCGCCCCGCAGATGGTTTTGGGACACCGGCAAATATTTCCGCAGACGCTGAATCCGAGCCTTGGCCACATAGGGGTTTTCCACGCACAGGACCCCTCCCACACAGCCGCCGGAGCAGGCGTTCAGCTCGATAAAGTCCAGGTCGCCAATGCGCTCGTCCTCAATTTCCTCCAGCACCCGAATCACATTTTCAATGCCGTCAGCCGCCAGATATTTCTCGTTGAGCAGGGCGGCGGCCTCTCCCCCGCTGGTGGACCAGCCCACCCCAATGATACCGGAATTGGCCAAGGGTTCCACCTTTTCCAGATGGTCCATCTTGTGGGAAAGCTCCGGAAATATCTCGCTGATGGCGATGGCCCCGTCCACCTGAGATTTCTCAATGCCCAGGGGCATTTCAATGTCCGTCACCTTGGCCGGGCAGGGCGTGATGAAAAAGCAGCCGATCTGTTCTTCCGGCAGGCCGGTCTTTTTCACGGCCTCCTTTTTGGCAATGGCCGCCGCTGTCTCCATGGGGGATTTCAGGGGCAGCACATGGTCGCACAGATCGGGAAACCGCACCCGGATCAGCCGCACCACCGCAGGGCAGGCGGAGCTGATGACGGGCCGGTTGAGAACGCCGGCGTCCATCAGCTTCCGAGTGGCCTCGCTGACAAGCTCTGCGGCCCGGGAAACCTCGAACACGTCGTCAAAGCCCAGTTCCTTCAGGCCGGTGAGCACATAGTCGATGTCGTCCAGGTTGTTAAACTGCCCGTACAGGGACGGAGCTGGCAGCGCGATAGTATAAGTAAAGTCACTGAGGCGGGAAAGCTGGTCGTACCTGGCCCGTTTCGCGTGATGGGGGCAAATGCGGATACACTCGCCGCAGTCGATGCACCGCTCGCTGGCGATGACCGCCTTGCCTCCCCGAACCCGGATCGCCTCGGTGGGACAGCGCTTGATACAGTTGGTGCAGCCCACGCACTTTTCCTCGTTCAGAGTGACGGAATGGTAAAATTCAGCCACGTTTGCGTACCTCCCTAGACAGCGCAAAGGGGCAAGGCGCTATCTTCCTTCCTTTTTCATTCCGGGAAACACCGTCATGGTCACCGTAGTGCCAACCCCCACGACGGAATCAATCCTCATTTCGTCGGAATATTTTTTCATGTTGGGCAGGCCCATGCCGGCGCCAAAGCCCAGCGCCCGCACGTTGTCCGGCGCGGTGGACCACCCGGCCTGCATGGCCTGGTCCACATCGGCAATGCCGGGGCCTTGATCTTTCAGTACAATATCCACCCGGTCCGTATCAATGTCCACAACGGCCTCGCCGCCGTTGGCGTGGATTACCATGTTGATCTCGCCCTCGTACATGGCGATGGAAACCCGGCGCACGGCGTCCGGCTCGTAGCCCAGCTTCTTCAGCTTGTGCTTCACGTCCCCAGAGGCCTCGCCCGCCCGGGTAAAATCGTCCCCAGGCACCTGATAGGTCAAATGCAGCATACTCATTGAATCTCACAGCCTCCCCGCAGCCCGTTGGAATAAAGCAGTCCGCAGGCTGTAAACATCCGGTAGGGCGAGGCCAGCACGGTGATCTCCTTCTGCCGGGCCAGCTCCACCACATTGGGATCAATCTTCTTCCCGCGGACAAATACAATGCAGTGCATATCCATCATTTCCGCCGTGCGGACCACCTGGGGGTTCATCAGCCCTGTCAGCAGCACCGACTGGTCCTTGACAAAGGCCAGCACGTCGCTCATCATGTCGCTGCCGCAGGCTGTTTTTACCTCTTCCTCCATGTTGGCCTCGTTAAGCACCTGACACTTCAGGATTTCCACAATATCCTTTACCTTCATAAGATTTCCTCCTGTGCGTTAGGGAATCATTCCCAGGAATTCCCCCTTCATATAGATAAGCAGGGAAATTTGGCTGCCGGAAAACCGATCTTCTCCGGCGCTGGGAGCTTTTCAACATTATACCATAGTCCTCCTGAAATGACAAATATTTTTATAGAAAATTCCAGGCCGGCGTATCCTGGCCCTTCCAGGCGCCCCATGCCTTCTGGGACCAGAAGGCAGAAGCTCCTGCGTTCCCCAGGGCGTCCCGCCGGAGAAGCCGTGTCACTTTTTGAGGACACTGTCCTTTGTGCGGGGACAAAGTTGAAAATCTGTTCTTGCAGAGGAACAACTGGCGTTTTTTTGTGAAAAAAAGTAAAATTTTCCTTGCATTTGCGAAAAAGAGAAACTATAATGATAAAAACTTTACCAATTTACTTGAATAAATCAAAGCAATTTTAGAGGAGGTCGTTTCATGTCTCGCGTGTACAATTTCTCTGCCGGGCCTTCCATGCTGCCCGAACCGGTTCTGCAAAAAGCCGCCGCTGAAATGATGGATTATCAGGGCAGCGGTCAATCGGTGATGGAGATGTCCCACCGGTCCAAGGTGTTTGACCGCATCTATCAGGAGACTCAAGCCCTGTGGCGGGAAGTGATGAATATCCCCGACAACTACAAGGTGCTGTTTTTGCAGGGCGGCGCCTCCTCCCAATTCGCCGCGGTGCCTATGAACCTGATGACAAAATCCCGCAAGGCGGACTATGTGCTTTCCGGGCAGTTCTCCACCAAGGCCTACAAGGAAGCCGCCCGCTATGGCGACTGCAAGGTGGTGGCTTCGTCCAAAGACGACAATTTCTCTCACATTCCCGTTCTGGACCCCAAGGAGTTCCGGCCCGAGGCGGATTATTTCCACATCTGCCTGAACAACACCATTTATGGCACGGTCTGGCACGAGCTGCCCGACACAGGAGCCGTTCCCCTGGTGGCGGATATTTCCTCCTGCATTCTTTCCAAGCCCCTGGATGTGAGCAGGTTTGGCCTGCTCTATGCCGGCGCCCAGAAAAACGTGGCTCCTGCGGGCCTGACCATTGTCATTGTTCGGGAGGACCTGCTGGGCGAGCCGCTGGAAGGTACTCCCACCATGTTCAACTACAAGGTGATGGTTGAAAACGATTCTATGTACAACACGCCTCCCTGCTGGCCCATTTACATGTGCAAGCTGGTGCTGGAATGGATTAAAAACGACATTGGCGGTCTGGAGAAAATGGAGGAGCGCAATGTCCGCAAGGCCCAGCTGCTCTATGACTTCCTGGACCAGTCCGCTCTGTTCCAAGGCTGCGCCCAGAAGGACAGCCGTTCTATTATGAACGTCACCTTTGTCACCGGCGACAAGGACCTGGACGCCAAATTTGTCAAGGAGAGCGAGGCCGCCGGGTTTGTCAACCTGAAGGGCCACCGGAGTGTGGGCGGCATGCGGGCCTCCATCTACAACGCCATGCCCGAGGAGGGCGTCCAAAAGCTGGTGGAGTTTATGAAGAAGTTTGAGCTGGAAAACAAGTGAGAAAGGATGATTTCCCGTGTACAAGATTCTTTGCCTGAATAAGATCAGCCCTGTGGGGACAAAGCGCTTTGGGGAGGCCTATACCTTCTCGCCGGAGATGAAGGAGCCGGACGGCATTCTGGTGCGCTCCGCGGCCATGCACGACATGGAGCTGGAGGAAAACCTGCTGGCCATTGCCAGGGCCGGAGCCGGCGTCAACAACATTCCCGTTGACAAATGTCTGGAAAAGGGCATTGTGGTGTTCAATACTCCCGGCGCCAACGCCAACGCTGTGAAAGAGCTGGTGCTGGCCTCTCTGTTCTTGACCTCCCGGAAAATTGTGCCTGCCATGGACTGGGTGAAAACCCTGAAGGGTCAGGGCGACCAGGTGGAAAAGCTGATTGAGAAGGGCAAGGGCCAGTTTGCCGGTCCGGAAATTCAGGGGAAGACTTTGGGCGTTGTGGGCCTGGGGGCCATCGGCATTCTGGTGGCAAACGCCGCCACCCAGCTGGGCATGGAGGTCTATGGCTATGATCCCTATCTGTCTGTGGAGCATGCCTGGCACCTGTCCAGCGCGGTGCATCGCTCCCTCTCCCTGGACGAGATCTATCAGAAGTGCGACTACATCACCCTGCACCTGCCCTTGACAAAGGACAACCGGGGCATGGTGAACAAGGACACCCTCCAGAAGATGAAGGACGGGGTGCGGATCTTAAACTTCGCCCGAGGCGGTTTGGTGGATTCCGCCGATTTGCTGGCGGCGCTGGAAAGCGGAAAGGCAGCCGCCTACGCCACGGACTTCCCGGACGACAGCATGATCGGTGTGGAAGGCATTGTGGCCATCCCCCATCTGGGTGCGTCCACGCCGGAAAGCGAGGACAACTGCGCCATGATGGCCGTGGACCAGATGAAGGACTATTTGGAGAACGGCAACATTCTCAACTCGGTGAATATGCCGTCCATCTCCATGGCCCGGGAGCCCGGCACCCGCCGGATCTGCATCATCCACAAAAACGTGCCCAACACCATCGCCCTATTCGCCGCCACCTGCGGCGACGCCGGCATCAACATTGAGAACATGCAAAGCAAGTCCAGAGGGGAATACGCCTACACCATTCTGGACGTTTCCGGAGAGCTTTCCCCCGCCGCGGTGGATACGCTGCGGGCCTTGGAGCCCATTGTAAAGGTTCGGGTCATCGAGTAACCCCAGCCGGAACAGCATTGCCATAGAAAAAGGGAGTCCATCTTTCTCAGGATGGACTCCCTTTTTGGGGATTGCCAGAGGCTCTGTCAGGGAAAGGCCTCTGTGGTTTTATGAAAGATTGCTCCCGTTAGGGCCGCCCGGCTGTTGGGGAGGCACATTGCCATAGGGAGGCATATTGTTGTACATGGGCTGCACAGGAGGATAGAGCAGCATAGACATTTTTGCCCGGTACTCGCTGAGCAGCAGGGCCATCAGAATGGCGCAAACAGCCCCAGCCAGAGAAGCGATTCCCGCCGCAGGGGTGGTAAACAGGGAGAACAGCCCGCCCAGTCCGGAAAGAACGCCGGTCACCATCATCAGGACGGTGAGAAAACGTGGAATCCGGTTGTCCGGCGCGCCGTTCAAGGCAGAGGCCTTGATCCGGTTGATGGTTTTGATCACGCAGACATAATAGGCAATCAGCAGCGCCATAACCGCCGCGAGTACCACCAGCAGCACGCCCAGAACCGTTATGAGAACCGCGGCCGATCCATCGTCATAGTAATAGGAATTGTAGGCACTGGTGGTAGCGACGCCCCCAATCATCAAAAGCACGGCCATCACCAGAAGAAGCGCCGCCAAAGCGCAGATGAACACCAGCGTAATATAGGCGATCACCTTGCAGATGGTCAGCCCAGCGGTGGAAATGTTGCCGCTTTGGGTATTGCGGCAGGTGACGTAAAACATCCACATGCCCACCGCCAGCAAAATGGCGGGAATCGATCCCATCACGGCCCCCAGGAGAGAGCTGCTTTCCAAAGCGCTCATCATGGGGTAGAAAATGTCGGGGTCTAGGCCGTAGTTCGCACCGTAATAATAGAGAGCGTTGATCCAATCTCCCGAAGCAAACGACGAGAGGATGTTGAACACCACCATGACAGTGTAGAGAATGACCGCCGTCAAGAATTTGGGCGAGGAGCCTATGGTTTTCAACAGGTTCACCGCCGGGTTGGAAGACAGCACCGGCGCGCCGCAGGGACACTGAGAACCATCCGGGACCATCCGGCCGCATTTTGGACAAATCATAACATTACCCTCCAAGCTAGATTTTTCCTGCCTATCCCCGCGCGGACCGCATTGCCGGAAAGCACAGGGACTTACTGTCTCTATCTTACAAGAAAACTAGAAAAAAAGCAATGAAAAAAGGAAAACCGGAAAGAATTTCTGTGTTTCTCCCCAAACAGTGGACTTTTTCATCAAAAGATGTTATATTATGTAAAGAAATCCCGGAGGGATTGAGGAGGTATTTATGAGAAAGAAAGCGCTTACTCTGGCGCTGTGCGCCCTTCTTTTGCTGACAGGCCTGCCCCTGCGGGCTCATGCCGTCTGGTTCAGCGATGTGTCCGCCAGCGCCTGGTACTATCAAGCTGTTATGTCTCTCGCCGATCAGGGAATTGTGGCGGGGACGGGCGGAAATAAATTTTCCCCGGAGGCGCCCCTGACCCGGGGAGCCTTTGTCACCATGCTGGCCAAGTCCATTCTTTCTGAGAGTGAATTGCAGCAATACAATTTCTGGGGAAGCTTTTCCGACGTAAGCACCTCCCACTGGTCCAACCGCTATGTGAACTGGGCCGACGAAACAGGCGTGGCCGCCGGCTATGAAAACGGCACCTTCCGGCCCGACTCCCCTGTCACCCGCCAGGAAGCTGCAGTGATGATTCGCAACTTTGCCCGCAGCACCGGCATACAGTTTCCCGCAATCAACGACGCGGCAAGCTTTGCGGATCAAGGGGCGATCGCTTCTTGGGCAAAAGAGGCCGTGCGTCTCTGCCAACAGGCGGACGTGCTGAACGGCGACGAGGAAAGCAACCGGTTCCGGCCGGGAGACCGGGCCAGCCGCGCGGAGGCCGCCTCCATCTGCTACAAATTTTTGGAAAACTGTGAAACAGACGATTACTCCATTGTGCAGAAGCGGGTGAACGGCACAGCCGTGCGGGCTGTGGTGTTTTCCCAATACGACTTTACTCCCGGCCTGGTGCTGGGCAGGGACATGGTGGACGGCGCGGAAAGCGTCACTTCCCTGGTGCAGCGCACAGGGGCTGACATCGCGGTGAACGCTGCCTTCTTCAACATGAACAACTACACCCCCCTGGGTACACTGATCAGCGACGGGCGGGTTCTCACTGTGGACAACACCTATGCTCCCGAAAAGGCGGCGCTGGTGGTGGCTCCCTCTGGAGAATTTCTGGTGGAAAGCTTTTCCACTCAGTTCAGCGCCACCCTGCTGGATCAAAACGGCAACGCGGTGTCCACGGTAGAACAGGTGGGCGTCAACAAGTGGCCCAGCAACAGCAACGACGGCACCCGGCTGATGATGACCCGGGACTGGGGAACCCGGCTGAATTTCTCCACCCGGGACGCTGTGGTGGTGGACGCCAACGGCACCATTACCGCCGTCTATCAAAACGCCTCCAACGTGGACATCCCCCAGGGCGGCTATGTGCTGTGCCAGAAATCCCGGCGGCAGTACGAGGGCAACTTCTTCGACTCCTGCCGGACAGGCATGACCATTTCCATGAGCCGGACCTATGTGGATATTTCCGGCGGTCAGCTGCCCTATGATCCCGTCATCTCCATTGGCGCCGGTCCTCGAATTGTCAAAAACGGCGCTGTATACGGCGGCTACTCCACATACCGGGAGGAGGGCTTTGCAGACAGCGTAACCGCTGGAAACGCGGTGCGCGTGTGCATTGGCATCCGTCCCAATGGGGACCTGGTGATTTTGGAGGCCTACACCACGGTGCCAAAGCTGGCGGAAATCATGGTGGCCTTTGGCTGTCAGGACGCGGTGAACCTGGACGGCGGCGGCTCTGTCAACCTGTATGTGGACGGCTATTGGCTGTACGGTCCTCAATCCCGGCTGCTTAACAATATGCTCTATTTCACGCGGTGAATACAATCCGCTGAAAAAAGCGGTACAGAAAAAAAGGCTGCTGCATGCTGCAACAGCCTTTTTTCATGCGCCTCTCACGCTCAGTCGTGATAGACGCCCACAATTTCCAGGTTCTCGTCCAAAACCACCAGGTCCGCCCGCTTTCCAGGGGCGATACTGCCAATTTCGTCCTCCAGGCCAATGGCTTGGGCCGGAATCAGGGTGGCGGCCTTTACTGCCTGGGCCAAGGGAACTCCAAAGGATACCAGGTTTTTAATCTCTTGATGCAGGTTTGTCACGGACCCGGCAATGGTGCCGTCAGCCAGCGTTGCCTTGCCCTCACGGACCGTGACCAGCTGCCCGCCCAGATCGAAGGGCTCTCCCTCAGGCATACCGTTGGCCCGCATGGAATCGCTGACCACCAGCGCCCTGTCCCCCAGCAGGCGGAAGGCTGTCCGCAGAACCGCCGGGTGAATGTGGAACCCGTCGCAGATCAGCTCCCCGCGAACCCGGCTGTCGTCAAACACAGCCCCCACCACACCGGGAGCCCGATGGCTCAGGCCGTTCATGGCGTTGAACAGGTGGGTGGCGTGGGTAATCCCCCTGTCAAACGCGGCCTTGGCCTCCTCGTAGCCCGCGGTAGTATGGGCAATGGACACCGTACACAGCTGGCTGGCCTTCTCCGCGAATTCCATGCCTCCCGGCTGCTCGGGAGCAATGTCCACCAACCGGATAAGACCGCCGCTCAGCTGGTAAAAGCGCTGGAACAGGAGAAAATCGGGAGGCAGAATGTCCTCCTCCTTCTGGGCGCCCTTGCGCTCCTTGGAGATAAACGGCCCCTCCATATTCACGCCCACCACCCGGGCGCCGTCCTGAATGGGATGGTCCGCCAGGTCCTTGGCAGCAAGCAGCGCCTGCTCAATCACCGGCCGGCCTGTGGTCATGGTGGTGGGACAAAAGGAGGTGACGCCCTTTTGCAGCAAAAAACGCGCCATGGTCTCCAAGGCCTCGCGGGTGCCGTCGCAGGCGTCCGCTCCGTCACAGCCGTGAATGTGTACGTCTACAAAGCCAGGGACCACCGTATAGGCGCCCTCGCAATCCACGGCCAGGTCCTCTTCCCGCCGGGGGAGGTTCTTCCCCACCCGGACAATGCGTCCCTCTTGAATCTCAATGTCTCCCTGAGCCAGCTGAAACTGGCTGTCCAGATAGTTGGCGTGAATAAGCAGCATGGTGAAACATCCTTTCCTTTTCTCTTCCCACGGGACCTTCTTTACAGCATGGCGTTGAGCAGGATCAGCAGAATGACCCCGGGAATTCCCAGCCCCCCTGCCGCTCCCAGGGTAAGCCGGTTGACAGGCAGCATGACGCCGGTGTACGCGCCGCACAGATTGACCAGCGCCAGGGCCACCACACCCAGCACCGCCGACAGCAAAAACCCCTTCATAAGAAAAGCCCCCTGTTTGTCCAGATGGTAATCCTTATGAAAGGGCGGCGTCCTTTATGCCATTAGGGCTCCTGGGGCATGAAGTCGATCCGGCCGGTGGTCACATCCGCCGCGGCCACAATGATGCCGATCTCCTCCCCCATCATCAGCACCCGTCCAGACCGCAGGTCCCGATGGGAAACCTCTCCGTCGTACTCAAACTCGCAGTTTTCAAAGTCGTTCAGGCTGACAAAGCCCTCGGCGTTGTTGTCCAGCTTGACAAAAATTCCCTTGGGGGTCACGCCGCTGATGATGCCTGTATGGCGCTCGCCCAGGTGAGCCTTCATATACTCCGCCATGTAGCAATCCTCGGCGGCCCGCTCGCCAGTGACAGCCCGCACCTCGGTCTTGGAGGACTGAGCCGCCGCCAGGGTGGAAAACTCCCCGTAGCGCTTCTTCAGGGTGGTCTGGTCCGCGCCCGCCACCAGGTCGCTGAGGATCCGGTGGATGGAGGTGTCGGGATACCGGCGGATCGGCGAGGTAAAGTGGCTGTACTCCCCCAGGGCCAAGCCGAAATGCCCGATCTCCCGGTCGGAATAATGGGCCTTTTCCATGGTGCGCAGCACCCGCTGATTCACCAGAGAGGCCCGGGGCGTATCCTTCACCCGGTCCAAAATGGCGGCAAAGTCCTTTGTGGAGGGCTTGCCCCTTCGCAGCTCCCGGCAGGGAATGCCCAGGCGCTCCAGCAGGTCGGCCAGCTCGTCCACCCGGTCGGGCTGAGGCCGCTCGTGAACCCGGTACAGGAAGGGAATCTCCGCCTTCAGCGCGGCCCGGGCAGCGGCGATGTTGGCGGCAATCATCATTTGCTCAATCAGCTGCTCCGCCTCGCCGGTGGTGCGGGGCAGCAGCTCGATGCACACGCCGTTTTCATCCAGGACAAACTTGGTCTCATCGCTGGAAAGGTCCATGTTGCCTCGGGCCTCCGCCGCCTTGACAAAGATGTGATACAGCTCCCTGGCGGCTGTCAGGCTATCCATCACCGGGGCGTATTTGTCCAGAATCTCCTGGGTGGCGGTGCCGTCCAGAATGGTGTTCACCTCGGCGTACACGCCCCGCACCTTGGAGTTGATGACGGTCTTGCGGAACTGATAGTCCACCATGTTGCCCTGGGTGTCAAATTCCATCAGAGCGGAGAAGGTGAGCTTCTCCGTGCCGGCGTTCAGGGAGCACACCCCGTTGGACAGGGCCTCTGGCAGCATGGGAATGACCCGGTCCGCAAAGTAGACAGAGGTACCCCGGCGGTAGGCCTCCTCGTCAATGGGGGTTTTTGCCTTGACATAGTGGGACACGTCGGCAATGTGCACCCCCAGCTTGTATCCCTTCTCCGTCCGCTTCACGGAGATGGCGTCGTCCAGGTCCTTGGCGTCGGCGCTGTCTATGGTGAAGATCGGCTCGTCCCGCAGGTCCAGACGCTGGTCAATGTCCTCCTGGGTGACGGTCATCTTAGAGATTTCCTCCGCCTGGGCCAGTACCTCCGGCGGGAACTGAGTGGGGATGCCGCACCGGACAATGATGGCGTCGGCGCAGATTCTGGCCCTCTCTCCCGTGCCAAACACGGACTGGATCTCCGCCTGGGTCCAATCCCCCCGGCTGTCCTGCTGGGGCAGGATAAGGACCTTGTCCTTGTCCTTGGCGCCGTTCAAGCCGCCCACAACCCGCAGGTCATAGCGAAGGGCGCCGTCCGGCGTGACCCGGGGGCCTTCCTCGTCCACATGGACCGTGCCGGTTATGGGCACTTCGGAACGGGCCACTATTCGCTTGACCCGGCCGCTGGGGCCTTTGTCCCGCTTTTGCAGGTCCGTCAGAATGACAGTGTCCCCCACAAAAGCGCCCTTCAGACCGCTGCCGGGGATAAAGATATCCTCGCCTCCCAGCTTGGGCCTAGCGAAGCCAAAGCGCTCCGTAAGGGAGACAAGCTCCGCCTCGATGTCGCCACCTCGAGGCACCAGCTTCACCCAGTGGTCCTTGTCCACTGTGATCTCGCCCTTGTCCTTTAAGGAGTGGAGGGCGTTGTAAAAGGTATCTTTCTCCCGAATGCCCGCTTCCCGCATCAGAGACCGGGAGGGAACGCCGTCGCCGCCGCAGCGCTTCAGGACCGCCACAATCACCTTTTCCTCCAGGGTGCTGGCGGAGCTGGGCAGCTCGTAGGCCTCTGTGGGGCCAAAGGTCCGTTTGCCAAAATTGCCCCGGCCGTTTCTGTTTCCGTTTCGATTGCCGTTGAAGGTTCTTCTTCTCTCCATACACACGCTTCTTTCTACTCAATCCAATCCGTTAATCAATTCCTTGTAATGTCTCCCACGCACCTCAAAATTGGGATACAGGTCAAAGGCGGCGCAGGCCGGGGACAGGGAGACAATGTCCCCCGGCTGGGCATGGGCAGCGGCAGCGGCTACCGCCTGCTCCATCGTCTCCACCCGGAGAATTTCCGGGGCGCCTTCTCCATAGCCGGACGCGGCCTTCACCGCGTCCTCGATCTTCTGCGCGGTGGCGCCCATAAGAATCAGCGTCTTGACCTTTTCGCACACCGCAGGCCCCAGAGGCTCGAAGGGAATGTGCTTGTCATAGCCCCCGGCGATCAGGATGATCTTCTGGGGGAAGAGGGACAGCATGCCGGAAATCACCCGGGTGGGCGAGGTGGCAATGGAGTCGTTGTAGTATTTGACCCCACGCAGCTCCCGGACAAACTCCGCCCGGTGCTCCACCCCGTTGAAGCTGGCGGCCACCTGCCGGATCGTTTCCGGCTCCACATCGCCCCACACGGCGGCAATGGCCGCCATGTAGTTTTCCACGTTGTGCCAGCCTGGAATCTTGATCTGGGAAACCGGCATGAGCGCCCGCTCTCCCACATAGACCGTCTCTTCATCGCACCAGACGCCCCGGTCCACCGAAGCGCCCCGGCGGAACATCCAGCAATCTCCCCGAACCTCCGGAGCGAAGGCGGCGGTGATCTGGTTTCCGGCGTTTAAAACCGTGCGGGAAAAGGCGCTTTGATGCAGGAAAATATTCTTCTTGGCGTCGATATACTCCTGCATGTCCTTGTGAACGTCCAGATGGTTGGGAGACAGGTTGGTGACCACCGCCACGTCCGGGCTTTCCCGCATGGAAATCAGCTGGAAGCTGGAAAGCTCCACCACAGCGCAGTCCTCCGGCTGGATGGACTCAATCTCCGGCAGCAGGGGCTTGCCGATATTGCCCCCCAAGTGGACGGTTTTTCCCTGCGCCTTCAGCAGCTCGGCAATGATAGAGGTGGTGGTGGTTTTTCCATCGCTGCCGGTGACAGCGTAGATTTTGCAGGGACACAGCTGGAAAAACACCTCCATCTCGCTGGTGACGGCAGCGCCCCGCTTTCGGGCGGCCTCCAGCTCGGGAAGATGATACCGCATGCCGGGTGTGCGGAAGATCACGTCCTCGTTAAGATCCTGTAAATAGCCTTCCCCCAGGATCAGGCGCACACCCAGGCTCTCCAGAATTTTCCCATTCTCGCCCAGCTCCTCCAGAGAGCGCTTATCCCGGGCGGACACAAGGGCGCCCTTTTCCTGAAACAGCCGGATCAGAGGCATGTGGCTGCGCCCAATGCCGCAGAAGGTCACGGTCTTTCCCTGAATGCTGTGAAAAAACTGCTCTTTGTTCATAATCTCCCCTCCCACTCCTCAGGAGTTGGTTTCCAATGTATTGTCGTCGGCATAGCTGCTGTACAGATGGTAATAAATGCCCCGCTTGGCCATCAGCTCCTGATGGGTTCCCTTCTCCTCAATGCCGTTGTGGGTGAGAACCAAAATCACCGTGGCGTTTTTGATGGTGGTCAGCCGGTGGGCAATGGTGAAGGTGGTGCGGCCCTTGGCCAGCTTCTCCAAGGAGGCCTGGACCAGCTTTTCGCTTTCGTTGTCCAGGGCGGAGGTAGCCTCATCCAGAATCATGATGGGCGGGTTCTTCAAAAAGGCACGGGCAATGCTGATGCGCTGCTTCTGCCCACCAGAGAGCTTGACGCCCCGCTCGCCCACAAAGGTGTCGTAGCCGTTTTGCAGCTCCAGGATAAAGTCGTGAGCGCCGGCCCGCTTGGCGGCCTCGATGACCTCCTCCTTGGTGGCCCCGGGCCTGCCGTACTGAATATTTTCAAACACCGTGCCGGAGAACAGGTACACGTCCTGCTGGACAAAGCCGATCTGGTCCCGCAGGGACTTCAGTGTCACGTCGTGAATATTTTGCCCGTCGATGAGGATGCGGCCCTCGTCCACATCGTAAAAACGGGGGATCAGGTTGCACAGGGTGGTTTTGCCGCCGCCGGAAGGTCCTACCAGGGCCACGTTCTCCCCGGGCTTCACATGGAGATTGATGTGGGACAGCACCTGCTTGCCGTCGTCGGCATAGCTGAAGCTGACGTTTTCAAAGGTGACCTCCCCTTTCGAGACCTGAAGGGGCTTGGCGCCCGGCTCGTCAAAGATCTCCACATCGGCGTCCATCACCTGGAAAAAGCGCTCCACACCGGTCATGCCCTGCTGGAACTGCTCCGCGAACTGCACCAGCCGCCGGATGGAGGTGATCAGCGTGCCAATGTACAGCATATAGGCCACCAAGTCGGCGGGCTGGATCTGCCCGTGGATCATAAACAGAGCGCCGGCCACCAGCACCACCAGGTTCATCAGGCCGTCGAACAGCCGGTTGGAGGCCTCAAAGCCGCCCATGTAGAAGTAGCGGTGACGCTTGACATTGTAGAAGATCTGGTTGCCCTTCTCAAACTTCTGCTTCTCCAGCTCCTCGTTGGCAAAGGACTTTACCACACGCACACCCAGCAGGCTGTCCTCCACCTGAGCGTTGATCTCGCCCAGCTGAACGCGCTGGCGGCGGAACTGCTCCTTCATCCGGTTGTTAAAGTAAATGGCCGCGATGATGATAAAGGGCACAATGGTGAACATAATCAGGGTCAGCCACACGTTGATGCCGCACAGGATAATGAAGGAGCCGATAATCTTGATACCGGCGATGAAGAATTCCTCCGGGCAATGGTGGGCGAACTCCGTCACGTCAAACAGGTCCGTGGTGATGCGGGTCATAATCTGGCCCACCTTGGTGTTGTCAAAGTAGTTGAAGGACAGCTTTTGCAGATGGTCGAACATGGCGGTGCGCATATCTGTTTCAATCTTGGTGCCCATAATGTGGCCGATGGAGGCCATGAAAAAGTTGGCCGCTGCGTCCACCAGCCGCAAAAACAGGTACAGCGCGCCGATCTTCAAAATGACCTCCACTGTCAGAGAGGCCAAATCGTTGATGCCCGCGTTGGTGACATACCGCACCAGCATGGGCAGCACCAGCTCGCACACCGTGGTCAGAGCCGCGCAAAACAGGTCAAAAAACAGCACGGCCTTGTACTTCTTGAAGTAGGGGATGAACCGGCGTACCAGCCCCTTTGATTTCTTTGTCTTTACACGTTCCACATTTCCACCTCAACTCATTTCGAAAAAACTCCATCTTGCATTATGCCACAAACTACGCTCAGAATCAAGCCCCCGTAGGGAGCTGCTTCATAAAGCGAGAACGGCGCCCTGCTGGAAAAGCCCCAGAAGCGCCAAGCCCGCTCCGTGCAAAGCCGCCATCAAAAGCGGCCCTAAGGCTCTGGGAAGGCTCTTCCCGGCCAGTCCAATCAGGGCATCCCCGCCCTGGACCAGCAGCATGGCTCCCGTGACCGCCATCAAAAGCGCTGGCGAGCCGTACACGAAAGGCGCGCCGGCCAGGACCGTTAAGGCCAGGCCGCGGGCAAGGATGCACAGGGCGCTGGTTCGGGCAGGGCCGCTGGATTTCCTCACCGCCCACAGGGCATAAACCAGCCCCAGCACGGCGCTGATCCATGTGACGGCGGCGACGGCATAGTAAAAAGACGGCATGACAAGCACCTCCTGCCTGTGGCTTCTATTGTAGCACAGCCTCCCTGTTGGAACAAGCAGGGAAGCTTTCAGGCCCATACCGGTTGCAAACAAGTCCTTTGGGTTGTATAATGCGGGAGAAAGGAGGAGTTGCGTTGCGTATTGTGGTTCTTGACGGCGGCACCACCAACCCGGGGGACCTGTCCTGGGAGCCTTTAGAACAACTGGGCCAGCTGACGGTTTACAGCGAAACGCCCTCCAGCCTGGTGCTGGAACGGCTTCGAAGCGCTCAGGCGGCCATCCTTAACCGGGTTGTCCTGGGCCGGGAGGAATTTTCCCAGCTGCCGGACCTGCGGTATGTGGGAACCCTGGCCACCGGCTACAACACCATTGACGTGAGGGCCGCCAGGGAATACGGCGTCACGGTTTGCAATGTACCCCACTACTGCGAAGCGGCTGTGGCCCAGCACGCCCTTTCCCTGCTGCTGTGCCTGTGCAACAAAGTGGAACGCTCCAGCTGCTTGGTGCGGGAGGGCCGCTGGGAGCAGGCTGTGGCGGAAAGCCATCAAAGCCTGGCCTTGGTGGAGCTGGCGGGAAAACGCCTGGGAATTTTGGGCTATGGCAGCACAGGCCGCCGGATGGCCCAGCTGGGCCTTGCCCTGGGGATGGAGGTTCTTCTGTGCAGCAGAACCCGGCGTCCCGCGCCGGAGGGGTGCCGCTGGGTGGAGCTGGAAACCCTGTTTCGGGAAAGCGACGTGGTGTCTCTGCACTGTCCGCTGACAAAGGCAACCCAGGGACTGGTGGACGAAAAGCTCCTTGGCTTGATGAAGCCCACAGCGTTTCTCATCAATACCGCCCGGGGCGGGCTGCTGGATGAGGCAGCTTTGGCCCAGGCCCTGCGGCAAGGCAGACTGGCGGGAGCAGGGCTGGACGTGCTCACCCAGGAGCCGCCTCCTCCGGACCACCCCCTGCTGGGGGTCAAAAACTGCGTCATCACGCCTCATGTGGCCTGGTCCACTCAGGAGGCACGAGCGCGGCTGATCCACACCGTGGCCGGCAACCTCCGCAGCTTTCAGGAGGGAACCCCACAGAACGTGGTCAGCTAGAGCCAGAAAACCGGCGCTCTCCAGCGCTGAAGGAGCTTACAACGGAAAGGATGAACATGCAATGAACGACTTTACATTCCAGGCGCCCACCAAGGTGGTCTTTGGCAAGGGCGTGGAAAATCAAGTGGGGCAGCTCTGCAAGGAGCAGGGAGCCACCAAGGTGCTGGTCCATTTTGGCGGGCAGAGCGCCAAAAAAAGCGGCCTGCTGGACCGGGTGTACGCCTCCTTGGACAAGGCAGGCATTCCCTATGTATCCCTGGGCGGGGTAAAGCCCAATCCCCGGCTGTCCTTGGTGTACGAGGGCATTGAGCTGTGCCGGAAGGAAGGGGTGGATTTCCTGCTGCCCGTGGGCGGCGGCAGCGTCATTGATTCGGCCAAGGCCATTGGCTACGGCCTGGCCAACGACTTTGACGTGTGGGATCTTTACGACCGCAAGCATACCGCCGCTGGCTGCGCTCCCATCGGTGCGGTGCTGACCATTGCCGCGGCCGGCAGCGAGATGAGCGACTCCAGCGTAATTACCAAGGAGGAGGGCGGCATCAAGCGGGGGTACAACTCTGACCTGTGCCGGTGCAGGTTCGCGGTGATGAACCCGGAGCTGACCTACACCCTACCTGCCTATCAGACGGCCTGCGGCGCCACGGATATTATGATGCATGTGATGGAGCGGTACTTTGTCCAAGAGGACACCCTGGCTCTCACGGACGGCATGGCGGAGGCACTGATCCGCACCGTGATGAAAAACGCCCCCATCGCCTTGGCGGAACCGGAAAACTACAAGGCCCGGGCAGAGATTATGTGGGCCAGCTCCCTGGCCCACAATGGGCTGATGAACTGCGGCGGTCCCAAAGGGGACTGGGCCTGCCACCAGCTGGAGCATGAGCTGGGCGGCATGTTCGACGTGGCCCACGGCGCCGGGTTAGCCGCTGTATGGGGCAGCTGGGCCAGGTATGTGTATGAGGAAAAACCGGAACGCTTTGCCCAGTTTGCCCACGCCATTTTCCAAATCCCCCTGGACGGAGGCCCCAAGACCGCGGCCCTCCGGGGCATTGAGGCCATGGAAGAGTTTTACCGGTCTATCGGCATGCCGGTGAACATCCACCAGCTGGGCTGCGATCTCACCGAGGAGCAGATTGACACCCTGGCGGAAAAGTGCTGTTTTGGCGGGCGGACCATCGGCCTGTTCAAAATTCTACGGCAGGAGGACATTCGGGCCATTTACCACATGGCTAAGGGCTGCTGAGGAAGCGGGCGGCTTCCTGTCGGAGCTTTTCGAATTGAGAAATATTATTACTCTGTTTCACAAAAACACTGAGAAAAAGGAAAAGGACCGGTAATCCGGTCCTTTTCCTTCTTTTGGGGAGGAGTTGTATTGAAAAGTGCGGCGTTAAGCCGCTAGGCTTGTACTCTTGATTACAGCTATATTATAGCCACGCAAACGATTGTTGTCAACCGTTTCACGGAGAATCTCTTTTTTTCACAAGGGCTTTTTTAAGGAAAACTCCTTTTTATAAAATTTATCCAACAAAAACACCCCAAACCCGCGCCGCGCTTGAGTTCGCGGAGGTTTTGTGCTACAATCAAGGACAGCTTCTTGTAAAGGAACGATGGCTTTGACAGTGATGCGTAAAAATGACCTTGTGGAATTGGAAATCACCGGTATGACGGCCCAGGGAGCGGGAGTGGGCCACTGGGAGGGAATGGCGGTGTTCACACCTCTCACCGCACCGGGAGACCGGGCCAGGGTGCGGATTGTAAAGGTGGCGAAAAGCTATGCCTTTGGCAAGCTGGAAGAGCTTCTCTCCCCTTCCCCGGACCGGATAGAGCCAGACTGCCCCTGTTTTTCCCAATGCGGCGGCTGTTGCTACCGGCACATCACCTATGAAGCGGAGCTGCGGATTAAGGAGGCCCGGGTGCGGGACGCTCTCCAGCGGATCGGCGGGTTTGACAAGCTTCCCCTGCGGCCCATTTTGGGCGGAAACTCCCGGGACGGCTACCGGAACAAGGCCCTGCTCCCCCTGGGGACGAAAAAGGACGGCAGCCTGGCTATGGGCTTTTATGCGGTGAATTCCCACCGGATTGTGGACTGCTCTTGCTGCCGCCTGCAGCCGGAAGAGTTTCACCGGGCCATGGACGCCTTTCGGGAGTGGGCGGCCGCTTACGGGGATCCCGTGTACGACGAGGCAACCCATTCCGGAAGGATGCGCCGCCTCTACCTGCGGAAAGGGGAGGAAACAGGCCAGGTCCTGGCCTGTGTGGTGGTCAACGGCAATGGGCTGCACCACGAGGCGGAGCTGGTGGAGGCGTTGAACAGGGCCGTTCCCGGCCTTGCCAGCGTGGTGGTCAACTCCAACCGGGAGCGGACCAACGTGGCGCTGGGAAAACGCTGCCGCACCATTTACGGATCTGACACCATTGAGGACGTTCTGTGCGGGCTGACCTTTCAGCTCTCCCCTCTGTCCTTTTATCAGGTCAACCGCACCCAGGCCCAGCGCCTGTATGAGCTGGCGGGACGCTACGCCCAGCTCACGGGAAAGGAGCTTTTGCTGGACCTGTACTGCGGGGCGGGAACCATCGGCCTTTCCATGGCAAGGCAGGCCCGGCGGCTGATCGGGGTGGAGATTGTCCCCGAGGCGGTGGAAAACGCCCGGCAAAACGCGGCGGTCAACCACATTGAAAACGGGGAGTTTTTCTGCGGGGACGCGGCGGAAGCCGCGAGGATGCTGGCGGACCGGGGCGAGCGCCCGGACGTCATTGTGCTGGACCCTCCCCGAAAGGGCTGCTCCCCGGACCTGGTGCGAACGGCGGCGGAATTTGGTCCGGAGAGGATTGTGTACGTCTCCTGCGACCCGGCAACCCTGGCCCGGGATTTGAAGCTCTTCGCCCAGCTGGGGTATCCCCCCGTGGAGGCTGCGCCAGTGGATATGTTCCCGGGAACGGCCCATGTGGAGACGGTGGCGCTGCTGGAACATCCCGGACAGAATAGGGATAGATAAACGTAGAAGGGCTATAGAACCGGAAGAGAAAGGAGCTTTGTGATGGACGACTGGACCAAGCGGGAGACGGTCATCGCCTTTTGCAAGGGGCTTTCCTCAGAGGTGAGGGAGGACTATCCCTTTCACGATGACAACTGGACCGTGATGCGCCACTGGCAAAACAAAAAGGCCTTTGCCTTTCTCTATGAGCGGGAGGGGCATATCTGGGTCAACGTGAAGTGCAGCCCGGAGTGGCTCCACTTCTGGCGGGAAACCTACCTTGCTGTGCGGCCCGCCTATCACATGAACAAGGCCCACTGGAACACCATTGTGTTAGACGGCTCGGTGCCTCCGGAGGACATCCAGAACATGCTGGCGGAAAGCTGGCGGCTTACCGCGCCAAAAGGAAAGGAGAACCATTCATGCTGAAAATCGGATGCCACTTATCCAGTTCCAAGGGCTATCTGGCCATGGGAAAAGAGGCCGTGAAAATCGGGGCCAACACCTTCCAGTTCTTCACCCGCAATCCCCGGGGCGGCAAGGCCAAGCCCCTGGATCTGGAGGATATGGCCGCCTATCGGGCCTTCGCCCAGGAGCACGGTCTCTTCCCCATTCTGGCCCACGCCCCCTACACGCTGAACGCCTGCGCCGCCGACGAGGGCTTGCGGACCTTCGCCCGGGAGACCATGGCGGACGATCTGGCCCGGCTGGAGAACATTCCCGGGAGCCTGTACAACTTCCACCCCGGCAGCCATGTGAAGCAGGGCGCCGAAACGGGGATTGCCTTGATCGCGGAGCACCTCAACGCCATTTTGACCCCGGAGCTCTCCACCACAGTGCTGCTGGAGACCATGGCGGGCAAGGGCTCGGAGGTGGGCCGCAGCTTTGAGGAGCTTCGGGCTATCATCGACCGGGTGGAGCTGACAGACAAGCTGGGGATCTGCCTGGACACCTGCCACATCTCCGACGGGGGCTACGATATTGTTAACGACCTGGACGGGGTGCTGGAGGAGTTTGACAAGGTCATTGGCCTGGGGCGGCTGAAGGCCGTCCATCTCAACGACTCCATGAATCCCCTGGGCAGCCACAAGGACCGGCACCAAAAGCTGGGAGAAGGTACCCTGGGCCTGGATGCCCTGGAACGGATTATCAACCACCCGGCGTTGCGGGAGCTGCCTTTCTACCTGGAGACCCCCAACGATTTGGCGGGGTACGCCAAGGAGATCGCTATGATGAAAAAGGCCTATCGGGAATAATCAAAACCACTAGTAAACTAGTGGTTTGCTCAGACCCCAGAGGGGTCAGTA
>CAJMOH010000029.1 GCA_905215055.1 uncultured bacterium | reverse complement strand
CGTGCGTTGACCTCTCGATCAAGCGCGGCGTTCAGCCGCCGCTCCGTGGCGCGACTTGCCCGGGGTGCAACCCCCGCGGACGTGCGTTGACCTCTCGATCAAGCGCGGCGTTCAGCCGCCGCTCCGTGGCGCGACATGCCCGGGGTGCAACCCCCGCGGACGTGCGTTGACCTCTCGATCAAGCGCGGCGTTCAGCCGCCGCTCCGTGGCGCGACTTGCCCGGGGTGCAACCCCCGCGGACGTGCGTTGACCTCTCGATCAAGCGCGGCGTTCAGCCGCCGCTCCGTGGCGCGACATGCCCGGGGTGCAACCCCCGCGGACGTGCGTTGACCTCTCGATCAAGCGCGGCGTTCAGCCGCCGCTCCGTGGCGCGACTTGCCCGGGGTGCAACCCCTGCATGTCGTAGATGCGTTTGTAAATGCCCTCCTGCTGGATCAGCTCCTGGTGGGTGCCCATCTGAACCACCCGGCCCCGGTCCAGCACCAGAATCTGGTCGGCGTTCATCAGGGTGGTGATCCGGTGGGCAATGAGAATGGTGGTGCCGTGAACGTTTTTCCGGATGGATTGGCGGATCTTCTGGTCGGTTTCCATGTCCACGGCGGAGAGGGAGTCGTCAAAGATCTTGATGGGCGTGTCCTGCATCAGCATCCGGGCAATGGCCACCCGCTGCTTTTGTCCGCCGGAAATGGTCACGCCCCGCTCGCCAATGGGGGTGTCATAGCCCTGGGCAAAGCCCGTGATGGCGTCATCGATGACGGCGATGCGGGCGTAGTGCCGCACGGCCTCCAGATCTGCCCGGGCAGCGCCGTCGGCAATGCTCTCCCGAAAGCTTTTGGAGAACAGAAAGGGCTCCTGGAGCACAATGCCAATGTTCTTCCGCAGATAGGACAGGTCAATCTCCCGAATGTCCACCCCGCCAATGGTGATTTTTCCATTTTCACGGGGCAGCTCGTAGAGCCGGTCCAGCAGGTACATCAGGGTGGACTTGCCAGAGCCTGTGGCCCCCAGCACCCCAAAGGTGCTTCCCGCCTTGATGGTGAAGCTCACGTCGTGGAGCACGCCCCCCTCGCTCTGGTTGTAGCCGAAGTTCACCTGGTCAAAGACAATGTCCCCGTCCATAGGCGGGCGCTTGGGATGGGGGCAGCTTTCCTCCTCCTTGGCGTCCAGAATGTCGAACAGCCGGGTGGCGGAAATGGAGGTTTTGCTCAGCTCCGCCAGCAGCCGCCCCAGGCTTCGGGAGGGCCACACCAGCATGGAGTTGTAGGCGGTAAAGGCCAGAAACTCTCCTTCTGTCAGAGCGCCCCGCTCCACAAAGAAGATGCCCGCCACAATGATGACCAGCACCTGAAACCCGGCGAAGAAATCTCCCAGGCCCCAGTTAAAGCCCATCACTTTGCCCAGGTTGACCCACAGGTTGGTAAATTCCTCGTTCTTTTCGTTGAACCGGTCAATTTCAGAGCGCTCCCGGCCAAAGGCACGCACCACCCGCACGCCGGTCAGGTTCTCCTGGACCAGAGCGGTAAGCCGGCCCTCGCTTTCGTCGGCGGCCTGAAATTTCTTCCCGGTAATCACAAAGAAGATCAGGGAGGAGGCAACCACCACCGGCACAAAGCAGCACACCAGCAGGGAAAGCTCCACGTTCATGGCGAACATCAGCGCCAGAGAGACCACAATCAGCAGCACGGTGCGCACCACCTCCATCAGCTGGTCGCTGACAAAGTTGCGGATCAGGTCCACGTCTTGGGTGCAGCGCTGGATGATGTCCCCGGTTTGGTGAGAGTTGTGCCAGGCATAGGGCAGGCGCTGAATGTGGTCAAACAGGGTGTCCCGCACCCTGGCCACCGTGCCTTCGCAGGCCCGGGCCAAATTCATGCGGGAGGAGTAGTTGGAAAGCCCGGAAATGGCCGCGAAGGCCAGGGAGACGGCCGCGCAGATCGCAATGTTCTGGCGCAGGGCTTCCCGGCCGCCAATGGACTCAATCCACTCCACCAGAAAGCCCGGCAGGTTAAAGGGAGAGTCGTTGATGACAGAGTCCACTGTCACCCGGATCACCTGGGGCGTCATATAGTTGGCCACCACGGCGACAATCACCATCAAAAACGCCAGAAGAAATTTTCCCCGAAAGCCCTTGGTAAAGGGGAAAAAACGAAGGATGCTTGATTTTTTTGAAAGCTGTTGGTCCATAATACACCTCGGGGGCAGCAGGCCCCGCCATCATGAGAAATGGGCGCTCTCTGTGAAGGAGCGCAAACAAAAAGGACGGCAAGCCCTCGGAAAGCTTGCCGTCCATCGCAAGGCGAAAGAAGCCGGAGAGGGCCCCAGCGTTTTGCCTATCGGCCGCCTCCGCAACGTACAGAGGTTTGGTCGAGGGCGCGGCACACGGTTCGCGCCCCATACAATGACGGTTAAGACCACTCTACCACAGTGTCCGTCAAAAGTCAACTATTTTTGTCCCTTGTGGAAAAGAAAGTTTCAGAAAATGTTAACATTTGCGGTCTTGCAATTGACGAAAACAGGGTTTATAATCTACTCATACATAGTTTTTAAAACTAGATATAATAAATTCTAAAAATAATAAATCTGGAAAGGGTGACAGAGATGGAATATACCGTCCCAGCCAGGGCCGGATGGCAGGCCCGAAAACAGAAAAACGCCCAGCGCATGGAGCGCCGGCGGGCCTTGGGCCTGCCCCGCTACACCCTGGGGGAAGAGATTTTTTCCTCGGTCAGTCACGGGGTTTCGGCCCTGTTTGCGGTGGGGGCGCTGGCGGCGCTGCTGCTCACCTGCCAAAAAACGCCCCTGCGCCTGACTGCGGCGGCGGTGTTCGGCGGCACCATGGTGCTGCTGTACACCGTGTCCACCCTGTACCACGGCCTGGGGCTGAACCGGGCCAAGGTGGTGTTCCGCTCTCTGGACCACTGCACCATTTTCCTGCTGATTGCCGGAACCTACACCCCCATCACCCTGGTGTGCCTGGGCGGCTGGAAGGGCTGGGCCATGTTCGGCGCGGTGTGGGCCGCGGCGGTGCTGGGGGTGGTTCTCAACGCCGTCAGCGTGGAGCGGTTCAAGAGGGTCTCCATGGCCTGCTACCTGGCCATGGGCTGGGTGGTGGTGCTGGCCATGGGAGACTTTTACCGGTCGGCCAGTCCCCTGTCCTTCTGGTGCCTGCTGGCGGGGGGAATTCTCTACACCCTGGGGGCCGTCCTGTACGGGGTGGGGAAGAAGGTTCCCTATATGCACGCGGTGTTTCACCTGTTTGTGCTGGCGGGCAGCGTGTGCCACACGGTGAGCGTGTGGGGGATTCTGCGGTGAGCTTTTCCCCTTTTGTGGAATGATCCGGCGCTCTCCTGCTTATACTGTACCATTGGTATACACCGGAAAGGAGAGCCAGCCATGCCCAAGATTCACCTGCTTTTGCGGGGGCCTGCCGCCGCCCCCTATCCCAACGGCGGCGACGAGGCCTATTGGATGGGCCAGGTGGCCGGGGCCTTGGCCTCCCACTTGGGACAGGAGGGCATCCCCCTGGAGTGGGGGCCGCCCCAGGAGGAGGACGCCCTGTGCCTGACCCTGTCCTCTCAGGCCGCGCCGCCGGAGCTGGAGGGCCAAAAAAAGGGACCGGTCCTGGTGGTCCGGCCGGGGGATGCCTTGGGCTGGAAAGCGGCGGCGGCTCTGGCCCAGCAGCTGAGACAGGTCTATCCCCAGCCGGAGCTGGTCACCCTGGAAGAAGGCCCTGTGCCAGAGCTGGAGGGGCTGCCCGGCGCGGGGGCGGCCCTGCGCCTGCTGTACCGGGACAATCCCCAGGATGAGGCCTGGCTGGCCCGGAACACCGGCGCCGCCGGAAAAGCCTTGGCCCAGGGACTGTCCCAGGCGGCTTCTCCCCATGCTTGAGGGGCTTTCCTCTCTGCTGTGGGGCTGGCATGTCCTGGCGGGGATTTTGGCGGCGGGAGCCTATTTTTCCCTGGCGGCGGGGTTTTACCAGCTTCGCCGGCTGGGTACCTGGCTGAAGGCCGCCCTCTGCCCCTGTCCTGGGGAGCGGGGGGCGGTTTCCTCCTTTCAGGCCCTGGCCACGGCCCTGGCGGGGTCTATTGGCACGGGGAACATTGTGGGCGTGGGGGTGGCCATTGCCGCGGGAGGTCCCGGCGCCCTGTTTTGGATGTGGGTTTCCGCCCTGCTGGGCATGATGACCCTGTACGCGGAAAATGTTCTCTCCGCCCGGCACCGGCAGGCCCCGGGGCCTTTGGGGTACATACGCCGGGCCGGGCGCTGGGGAAGGCAGCTGGCCTGGCTGTATGGGGCGGGCTGCTGCCTGTCCTCCCTGGCCATGGGGAACATGGCCCAGACCAACGCCGCCGCTGCCGCTCTGGAAGAGCTGGGCATCCCGCCCTGGGCCGCGGCGGTGGGAATGGGAGCCCTGGCCTTTTTCGCTGCCCGGGGAGGGCTGGCCCTGGGGGTGAGGATCACCCAGCGGCTGGTGCCTGCGATGACCCTGTTGTTTTTCGGGGCGTCCCTGTGGGTGCTGTGGGTGTTTCGGGAGAACCTCCCCGCCGCGGTGGAGAGCATATTTGCCGGGGCCTTTTCCCTCCGGGCCGGCGCGGGAGGCACAGCCGGATGGCTGATCGCCCTGCGGGTGGGGGTCTCCCGGGGGGTGTTCACCAACGAGGCGGGCCTGGGCAGCGCCTCCTTTGCCTATCAGGGGGTGGACCGTTCCCCGGAGGAGCTGGGCTGCTTGGGGATTTTCCAGGTGTTCGCGGACACCGTTCTCATGTGTACAGTGACGGGGCTGTGCATTCTGTGCTGCCGCTCCCCGGTGGAGGAGGGCGCCGCCCTTGCCCTGTACGCGTACCAGGCGGCTCTGGGTCCCTGGGGCGGGAGGGTCATCTCCCTGTGTACCGCCCTGTTTGCCCTGGCCACCGTTACCGCCTGGAGCTGCTACGGCCGGGAGGGCCTGTTCTACCTGACCGGAGGACAGGGAGGGACGGTGTACGCCCTGGCCGCCGCTGCCGCCGCGGGGCTGGGATGCCTGCTGCCCGTGGGGGCGGTGTTTCTGCTGGGGGACGCCATGAACGGCCTGATGGCCATTCCCAACCTGTGCGCCCTGTTCCTTTTGCGGAAGGAAGTGATGCAGAAAAAAATTCTTTCCAGAAACTTTTCATAATTTTTCGAAAAGAACTGGTATTTTTCCTGTTTTGATGGTAGAATAGCCCTAGCAACCTCCCTCCCTTGGGAGGAGCTGCAATCGGCCGGGAAAAGGGGCATTGGCCTCACGGCCGGGAAAGGCGTGTTATTTATGAAATTGATCCTTGCAATTGTCAGCAACGATGACAGCGGCGCGGTTTCCTCCGCGCTGACCCGGGAAGGCTTCTCCGTGACAAAACTGGCCACCACCGGCGGCTTTTTGATGGCCGGTAACACCACCTTCATCTCCGGTGTGGACGATGAAAAGGTGGACACGGTCATTGGCATCATCGCCAAATATTCCAGCCGCCGCACCCAGATTGTCCCCAGCACCTCCACCATGGAAGTGGGCATGTACTCCTCCTTCCCCGTAGAGGTCACTGTGGGCGGCTCCACCATCTTTGTTCTCAACGTGGACCGCTTCGAAAAGGTGTGATGGAATTTCCAGGATTTTTGGGCAACGCCCCTGTGAAGGAGGCTCTCTCCAGGGCCTTTTCTGGGGGGCGTTTTCCCCATGCCCTGCTGCTCCAGGGAGAGCCGGGGGTGGGAAAGCGCACCTTTGCCCGGCTGCTGGCCCAGGCCCTTGTCTGCCGCCACCGGGACCACGCCCCCTGCGGGGTGTGTCCTGCCTGCGTGCGGGCCAAGGCCGGCTCACATCCCGACATTCGCGTGGTGGAAGGGAGCGGGGCAACCCGCTCCCTTACTGTTGAGCAGGTGCGGGAGGTTTCCGCCGACGCCTACCGCGCTCCCGAGGAGGCGGACGTCAGCGTGTACATTCTGCTGATGGGAGCCCGGCCTCTGGAGCCGGCCCAAAACAAGCTGTTAAAGCTCATCGAGGAGCCTCCCGCCCACGGGGTGTTTGTGCTGGTGTGCCGCTCTGCCGGGCAGCTGCTGCCCACCATCCGCAGCCGGGTGCAGAGCTTTTTGCTCCAGCCCCCCTCCCAGGAGGAGGCCGCCGCCTATGTGGCCGCCCGGGAGAACCTTTCTCCCCAGCGGGCCGGGGAGCTGGCCCGGCTGTGCGGGGGCAACATCGGCCGGATGCTTCAGGAGCTTTCCGGCGGGGAGGAGGCCCAGGCCTTTTCCGTTGCCTCGGCCCTGGTGGAAGGGCTGTTCCAGGGGGGAGAGCACAGCCTGCTGCTGGCGGCGGCGCCCCTGCTGAAAAACCGGGACCTGTTCCGAGAGGTGCTTTCCCGGCTTTCGGCCATTTTTCGGGACGGCATGGTGCTGCGGGCCGGGGGAGGGTCTCTGCTGGGCGGCGCGCCGGAGCTGGCGGACAAGCTGGGAGACCTGCCCATGAAGCAGCTGATTCAGCTGCCGCCGCTGGTGGAGGAAGCCCGCCAGGGGCTGGAGCGCAACGGGAACACGGCCCTGCTGGTGACGGATTTTTGCCTGCGCCTGCGGGAAACCGCCGGGCGGTGACGTGCAGCAAAAAGGAACAACCGCCTTTGCGGGAGAGAAGGGAGGCATGCGTATGGCCGAGGTCATCGGCGTGCGTTTTAAAAATACAGGAAAGGTTTATTACTTTGACCCCCAGGGGGAACAGGTGGAAAAGGGCTCTATGGCCATTGTGGAAACCGCCCGGGGCATGGAGTGCGGCGAGATTGCCATGGCCAACCGGGAGGTGGCTGACGAAAGCATTGTCCAGCCCCTGCGAAAGCTGGTTCGCCTGGCCACCCCGGAGGACTTGAAAAAGGTGGCGGAAAACCACATCAAGGAGAAAAAGGCCTTTAAGGCCTGCGAGAAGAAAATCGCCGAGCGGGGCCTGGAGATGAAGCTGGTGGACGTGGAGTACACCTTTGACAACTCCAAGATCCTGTTCTACTTCACCGCCGACGGCAGGGTGGACTTTCGAGAGCTGGTGAAGGACCTGGCGGGCATGTTCCGCACCCGCATCGAGCTGCGGCAGATTGGCGTGCGGGACGAGGCCAAAATGCTGGGCGGCCTGGGCATCTGCGGCAGGCCCTTCTGCTGCGGCAGCTTTTTGGGGGGCTTTACCCCCGTGTCCATCAAGATGGCAAAGGAGCAGGGGCTTTCCTTAAACCCGGTGAAGATCTCCGGGGCCTGCGGGCGGCTGATGTGCTGCCTGAAGTACGAGCAGGAGGCCTATCAGGACCTGCTGAAAACCACCCCCAAGGTGAACGCCCTGGTCTCCACCCCCGACGGCAGGGGCGTGGTCATCGAGCAGAACCTGCTGACCCGCAAGCTTACCGTTCGCTTGGACAAGGACCCGGAGGGCGCCCCCAAGGTGTTCAAGGTCTCTGAGGTGAAGGTGCTGCGGGACGGGAAAATCAAGGTGGGCAAGAAGGAGCTGGAGGAGCTGAAAAAGCTGGAAGAGTCTTAATTCCGGCAAAATCCTCCCATTTGGACAGGGCTGCCGGGGGATTTTTTGGGAAACTGGAAAAACACTTGCATTTTCGTATAAATGTGTTACAATGAACATGAAATTACAAATGGAGGTGTTCCCCATGCCCTATGTCATTAACGATGAATGCATTGCCTGCGGCGCCTGCGCCGGTGAATGTCCCGTCGGAGCCATCTCTGAGGGCGACGGCAAATATGTGATCGATCCCGATACCTGCATTGATTGCGGCGCTTGCGCCGGTACTTGCCCGGTTGGCGCTCCTCAGGAGGGCTGATCCTGGTTTCGGGTCTGAAAAAATTTCAGAAAAGCGGAGCCGGCGGGGGCTTGTTCCCTGCTGGCTCTTCTTTTTTGCCTGGGAGGGCGTTTTGATGGAGGGCTTTTTACAAAATTCCCATTGGGAGCCGCTGTCCGGCGGGGCCAGGGTGCTGGTCAGCCCAGAGCATACCTTTGGCACCGACGCGGTGCTCCTGGCGGATTTTTCCGCGCCCCGGCCGGGAGAGCATTGGGCCGATTTGGGCACTGGCTGCGGGGTCATTCCCCTGCTGTGGCGGGTGCGGACCAAAGCGGCCCGAATCACCGGCGTGGAGCTGCAGCCCAAGGCCGCGGCCCAGGCCAGGCGCTCGGTGGAGGAGAACGGCCTGGCGGACACGGTAGACATTCTGGAGGGGGACGGCCGGCAGCTTTCCCAGCTGTTTCCCGCCGGAAGCCTGGACGGTCTGGCCTGCAATCCGCCCTACACCGCCCCAGGGACGGGGATTCCCAGCGGCGACGCAGCCCGGCGCACCGCCCGCCAGGGGGACAGCCTGTCCCTGGAGGACCTGGCCCGGGAGGGAAAGCGGGTCCTGCGGTTTGGGGGAAGGCTGTGCGTCTGCCTGCGCCCGGCCCGTCTGCTGGAGGCCATGGAGCTGTTCCAGGCCTATCAGCTGGAGCCGAAGCGCCTGCGGCTGTGCCAGCAGCGGCCGGGGAAGGCGCCCTTTCTGTTTCTGCTGGAATGCAGGCGGGGCGGAAGGCCGGGCCTAACCGTGGAGCCGGTGCTGCTGCTGGAGGGGGAGGACGGCGCTCCCTCTCGGGAGATAGAGGCCATTTACGGCGATTACCGGGACAACCCGGAGCATCAAAAACGATAGGGGGAGCAAAGCGTGGAACAGACATTGGAGCGGGGCGCCCTGTATGTGGTGGGTACGCCCATTGGCAACCTGGGGGATTTTTCTCCCCGGGCCAGGGAAACACTGGAGGGGGCGGACTTTATCGCCGCGGAGGACACCCGGGTGACCTTGCGGCTTCTCAACCATTTCGGCATCAAAAAGCCCCTGCTCTCCTACTTTGAGCACAACAAGCTGGAGCATGGCCCGATGATTGTGGCCCGTTTGCGGCAGGGGGAAACCTGCGCCTTGGTGTCCGACGCGGGGATGCCGGCCATTTCCGACCCGGGGGAAACCCTGGTGGCCGCCTGCGCCCAAGCGGGGATTCCGGTGTATGTGGTGCCAGGCCCCACCGCGGCCCTGAGCGCCCTTGCCATCAGCGGCCTGCCCACAGGCAGGTTCACCTTTGAGGGGTTTCTCAGCGTGAACAAGCGCAGCCGCCGGGAGCATCTGGAGGCCGTGGCCCAGGAGGAGCGGACCATGATCTTCTACGAGGCCCCTCACAAGCTGCGAAAGACCCTGTCGGATTTCTCCAAGCTCTTCGGCCCGGACCGGAGAATCGCCCTGTGCCGGGAGCTGACCAAGCTCCATGAGGAGGTGTGGCGCACCACCTTGGGAGAGGCAGCCGCCCGCTACCGGGAGACGGAGCCTCGGGGGGAGTTTGTGCTGGTGGTGGCCGGAGCGGAGCCCGCCCCCTCTCAGCCGGAGGTCACCCTGGAGGAAGCCCTCCAGCGGGCCAGGGAGCTGGCGGAGGAGGGCCTCTCCCCCAGCGAGGCCGCCAGGGAGGCGGTAAAGGGGACCTCTTTGAAAAAGGGAGAGGTGTACGCCCTTTTGGTGGAACGGGACGGCTGAGAGAGGGGAGGCTGTCCGGCGGCGCGGAAAAGCTTCTGTTCATCGTTAAATTTTGGACAACTGGAGAAAACGCCGTGGACGGCAGGGACGATCTGTGTTATAATGACCGCAGGAAAACCTTTGTCCTGTTTGAAACTCCCGCTGTGAAGCTTGCTTTGCGGACTCGCCGCCTGAAAACCGGAGAATCGGACGACACATCGAAAGGATGATACGTTATGCTGAGAAAGACAAAGATTATCTGCACCCTGGGTCCTGCCACAGAGGACGAGACCGTTCTGCGCCGCCTGATGCTGGGCGGCATGAACGCCGCCCGGTTCAACTTCTCTCACTGCACCCACGAGGATGCCGCCAAAAAGCTGGAGGCTGTCACCCGTCTGCGGGAGGAGCTGGGCCTGCCCATCGCCACCATTTTGGATACCAAGGGGCCGGAGATTCGGGTAAAAACCTTTCAAAACGGCCCCATCCAGCTGGAGGCCGGCGACACCTTCACCCTGACCACCCGAGAGGTGGAGGGCGACGACAAGATTGTCTCCATCACCTACAAGGATCTGCCCAAGGATCTGAAGGCCGGTGCCCGGGTGCTGATTGACGACGGTCTGGTGGAGATGCGGGCCGAGCATGTTTCAGACACCGACATTGTCTGCACCGTGCTCAACGGCGGCCGGGTTTCCAACCACAAGGGTATCAATGTGCCTGGCACCAAGCTGTCCATGCCCTTTATCAGCGAGCAGGACCGCTCTGACATCATCTTTGGCATTGAAAACGGCTTTGACTACATTGCCGCCTCCTTCACCCGCTCCGCCGAGGACATTTTGGAGATCCGCCACATTCTGAAGGAGCACGACTGCCACTCCATGAACATCATCGCCAAGATTGAAAACATGGAGGGCGTGGAGAACATTGACGAGATCCTGCGGGTGGTGGACGGCATTATGGTGGCCCGGGGCGACATGGGCGTGGAGATCCCCCTGGAGGATGTGCCTGTGCTGCAAAAGGAGCTGATCCAGAAGTCCTATCTGGCGGGCAAGCAGGTGGTCACCGCCACCCAGATGCTGGACTCCATGATGAAGAACCCCCGTCCCACCCGGGCCGAGGCCACCGACGTGGCCAACGCCATTTACGACGGCACCAGCTGCATTATGCTTTCCGGCGAGACCGCCGCGGGCAAATACCCGGTGGAGGCCCTGGAGACCATGGTCCGCATTGCGGAAAAGGCCGAGGAGAGCATCAACTATATCAAGCGGTTCAACTCCCGGGACAACAGCGATGTGGCCTTTGACGTGACCAACGCCATCTCTCACGCCACCTGTACCACCGCCCACGACCTGGGGGCCAAGGCCATTATCACCGTGACAAAATCCGGCGTGACGGCCCGGCAGCTTTCCAAGTTCCGCCCCCTGTATCCCATTGTGGGCTGCACCACGGAGAAGCATGTGTGGCGGCAGCTGAACCTTTCCTGGGGCGTGGTGCCTATGCTGATTGACGAGGTGGAGGACACCGACGCCCTTTTCGAGCGTGCCGTGGACGCCGCCGAGCGCACCGGCCTGGTAAAGAGCGGCGATTTGGTGGTTATCACCGCCGGCGTGCCTCTGGGCATTTCCGGCACCACCAACATGATGAAGGTTCATGTGGTGGGCCATGTGCTGGTCACGGGGAACGGCGTCACCGAGCAAAGCGTCTCTGCCCGGCTGTGCGTGTGCAAGCGGCTCGCGGATATTCCCAAGCGTTTCCGGGACGGGGACATCCTGGTGGTTCCAGAGACCAACAACACCATCGTGGAGTATCTCCGCCGCTGTTCCGGCATCATCACCGAGGACGCCGGGGCAAACTCCCACGCGGCCATTGTGGGCTTGGCCATGGATAAGCCTGTTATTACCGGCGCCGAGCACGCCACAGACCTGCTGAAGAGCGGCGCCGTGGTCACTCTGGACGCCAAAAACGGCCGGGTTTCCGCCTGCTGAGCGTTCACTCTGACCTTGTGAAGAAACAAAAAAGGAGCTGTCCGCGGTGGACAGCTCTTTTTTTATGCCTTTTCCAGAAAATCCTTCAGCCGCTTGTCGTAGGCGGCCTGCACCTGTTCCTCCAGGGCCAGGGGAGCGTCCTTGGCGCCCAGCCGGTCCAGCAGAAACCGGGTAAAGGGCGGGTTGTCAATCAGCAGCGGCCCCAGCAGGTAGGTGCCGAAGAAGTTCCGGTAGCGGACGCCCTCAAAGGGACACTTCTTGTTTAAGCCCACGCCCTTCTTCACGGGGAACAGGCCAATGTCCTGGGAGAAGGGAGTGGCGGTGGTAAACTGAGACTTAAAGCCCATCACCGGCGTACCCTCAAAGTCCCCCAGAAAGATGCTGTTGTGCCGGTGCATCATGTCCCGCTGGGCGGTAAGGGGGAGGATCTCCAGGCAGGGGATCGAGCTGCCGTCGTCCTTGGTAATGGACTCGCCCAGCAGCTCCAGGGCGTTGCCGGTAAACAGGAATACCACGTCCTGGCCGATCAGCTCCCAGATCCGCTGCTTGTAGGGGGCCAGCCGTTCCAGGGCCGCCTCCTGCACCCGCTCGGTCATGGGACCCATGTAGACCATGTCCACCTTTTCCCGAACAAACAGGGGCGTTTCTGACAGGGGGGTTTCCACAAACTCCGCGTCTGGCAGGCAGAGGCCCAGATATTTCATGTTGGCCAAGTCCCCGTACAGGTTGCAAAATTCAGGGAACAGAATCTCAATCCGCATGGCTCTGCTCCTCCTTCCCCAGCTGGGGCGCCTGCTCCAGCCGTTTGACAAGCTGCTCCTTTACCTGGTGGGCCAAGTCCACCGAATACAGATCGTACAGCACAAAGACGCTTTCCGCGCCAGCCACGTTCAGGGCGGCGGCAGCCTCCTGGGGGTCCTGGCTGTGGAAAAGCTTTTCCTGGGGAATGCCCGCCATCAGCAGCCGCACCGTCAAATCCCAGTGGCGGGGACCGGCTGCCGCCACCTGGACAATGTCCGGGTCGTTGAGAAGCTCAAAGTCCGTGTCGTAAAACCAGGCGGTGTTCTCCACCGAGTGGGCGGCGTCGTGGGCGTCGTCCAGCAGCAGCAGCACCGTCTTTTTTCCAGGGGCCATCCGCACGTTGGCGCAGGCCTGGGAGCAGGCGATGGGATTCTGCCCCTTGGCCAGATGAAGCACCAGCTTTCTGCCGGAGATCTCCGCCTGGCAGTAACGGCTTTCCACAATGGTCAGCTTGTCCATGCACTGGGCAATGCGCTCTTTGGAAAGGCCGAACTCCGCCAGCAGAGCCACAGCAGACAGGGCGTTGTACACGTTGATGGGGCTGGTGTTGGGGACAGAATACTCCTGAGGGCCGTTGGGACCCTCTACCGTCATCCGCTTGGCCTCCTCGTCCACCGCGGCCACATGATATTTCGGCGTGGGAGACCGGAACCCACAGCGCGGACAGTGCGCCCGCCCAATGTGGTGATAGCGCCGCAGATCCCACTCCAGCAGGGCGCCGCACTGGGGGCAGGCCCGCACGTCCTGAACCAGACTGGCAGGCTCCTCCACGTCGTCGGGGAGGGGGTCGATGCCAAAGAACACCCGGCGGTTCTGGGGCTTCAGGCTGGAGCACAGCAGGTCGTCGGCGTTTAAAACCAGCCGGGTGCTGTCGGGGATATAGGTGTTTAAAATGTCCAGGATAAACTCCACATGGGCGTTGCGCTTGTAGGAGTCCCGGAAGATGTTGGTGCAAAGCAGCAGGTCCGGCTTGATAAAGGGCAAAATCCGGGGAGCGCTGCGCTCGTCCAGCTCAAAGACAGCCAGGTCCTTTTTGGGCTTGCCAAACAGGGTGGAGTTGGCAATCAAGGTAGAGGCCACTCCCGTGGCCACGTTGGAGCCGGACCGGTTGCAGATAAAGTCATAGCCGCACTGGGTCAGCACGTCCTCCACCATGTTGGAGACGGTGGTTTTCCCGTTGGTGCCGGTGATGCCGATAATGTGTTTTGGACGGGGCATTCTTCCCAAAAAGTCGGGGCAAAGAATGATGGCCCAGCTTCCCGGCATGGAAGTGGCCTTTTTCCCCAAAAGCTTCATCACCCTTGCGGTGCCTTTGGCAAACAGCAGCGCAAAGAAGAAGCGGGGGCTTCGTTTCATAGATCTCCTCTTCTTTCCTCTTCCCTGAAAATCACGGCAAATGAGACGCACCCATTTATCGTTAAAATAATTATAAATAGTATGTATTCTATGCATACTGTAACATAACCTCCCCTTTTTTTCAACCCTTTCTCTTGACCTTTGTGTGTCTTTGCGCTATGATGAGCATAGAATCTATTATTTTTTACTAGGAGGAGTTCCCCATGAAAACCCTGCCCGTTGCCGTACAGGTTTATTCTGTCCGGGAGGACGCTGAAAAAGACTTTGCCGGCACCATGAAGAAAATTAAGGAAATTGGCTACGACGGCGTGGAGCTGGCCGGGCTGTACGGCCTGACCCCCAAGGAGGTGAAGGCCGCCATTGAGGACGCTGGCCTGGTGGCCCTTTCCGCCCATGTTCCTTTCCAGGAGCTGGTGGCCGACATGGAGGGTACCATTGCCCAGTATGTGGAGATCGGCGTCAAGTTTATCGCCATCCCCTATCTGATGGAAGAGGACCGTCCCGGCACCCCCAAGTTTGAGGGCAACGTAAAGCTGTTTGAGGAGATTGCCAAGGCGTGCAAGGCTCACGGCATTCAGACCCTCTATCATAACCACGACTTTGAGTTCCAGAAGATGGCCGACGGCCGCTATGCTCTGGACTACATCTACGACACCATTCCCGCCGACCTGCTTCAGACAGAGATTGACACCTGCTGGGTGAAGGTTGCCGGGGAAGACCCTGCCGCCTATGTCAAGAAGTACAGCGGCCGCTCCCCCCTGGTGCACCTGAAGGACTTCCACAAGGAGGGCAAGCCCGCCAACATGTACAAGCTCATCGGCACCGATGTGAAGGAAGAGGAGAGCCACGGCGTGTTCGAGTTCCGTCCCGTGGGCTACGGCGACCAGGATTTCGGCCCCATTCTGGAGGCTTCCATTGAGGCTGGCTCCCAGTGGGTTGTGGTGGAGCAGGACGAGTCCAACGGCCGCTCCCGCATGGAGGCTATCACCCTCAGCCGTGAGTATCTGAAAAAGCAGGGCTGGTAAGCAGCTGCCTTTGGCAACTGCTCAGAGAAGCCCTCGAATCCGGAAGGGATTCGTTTTCGCTTCGCGAAAATCCGGACTTCTCTCCTCTGTCACTCCGGCTTCTTGCTGGCGCAAGGCCGGGAAGTTGCACTTCAGGCACGGCCTTTCGAAAACCGCGGCCGGTGGGAGTCAGCCTGCTTTGCAATCTGCTGACCAATCCGGCGACCAACGTTCTCATGGCGCTGCTGGTGCATTGGCTGGGGCCGGGAGTCTATGTCCCTGCCCTGCTCTGCCTGGAATTGGCGATTGCGGGAATAGAGGCATTTCTCTACCGGTGGCTGTTAGGATGGCCCTGGAAAAAGGCGGTTCTCTGCTCTGTGGGAGCCAACGCTCTTTCCTGGGCCGCAGGGCTGCTGTGGCTTTAAGCTTCGTGCTTTCGAACCTTGGACTGAAAACGATAGGATGCTTTTTGAAAGGCGTTCCCTTTGGGGGCGCCTTTTTGCGTCCCCCAGAGCCGGAAAAGTTCACGGCGCGGACGTGCTTTTTCAGTTTGATCAAGCGCGGCGTAAGCCGCCGCTCCAAGGCGCGAATTGCTCAGTCCGAGCACGGACCTCTTTCACATTCATTTAGACAGAGGGGCGGGGCGAGTGGTTACACAGATTTTTGAAAAAGAAAAAGACTGCCGCAAAACGGCAGTCTTTTTAGCAGCGGGGCATCGTCACCCCTGGGGAGCGGTTTCCTTTTTCCACAGCTCCTTTTGGCGCAGCAGCAGGATCAGGGCCAAAATACCCGCCAGCACTGCGGTGCCGGCAAAGTTAAGCCACAGGCCCGTCAAGCCGAGAGGCCAGAATACGCCGATCAAAATCACCGGGAACACCAGCGCCGTGGATACGGAGATCATCGAGGCCGCCACAGGTTTTTCAATGGCGGACAGGAAGCTCTGGGTGGCAAAGCTGAACCACCGGGTGATGTAGGTCAGGCTGAACAGCAGCAGGGCGCTGACGGCCATCTCCAGATAGGCGGGGTCGGAATCGCCGGTGATGAACAGGCTGGCAATCTGCCGGGGGAACAGGGCCAGCACTCCCGTGGTGGCCAGGGCCAGAATGATGGCGGCCGTGTAGCACCGCAGCTCAATGGCTTTGACACGCTTGATGTTTCGCGCGCCCCAGTTAAAGCCCACTGCGGGCTGAAGAGAGTCGCACATGCCGTACAGCAGAGGATGGACAAAGCCGTCCATAGTCATCAAAATGCCGTAGACGGACACGGCGTTCTGTCCGCCAAGGGCCAGCAGCACTACGTTCATAATGATGGAGGTGACGCGCCCGGCAATGTTGTTCAAAAAGCTGGGCAGGCCGCAGGAGACAATCTCCCGCAGGGCCTTGGCGTGAAACCGGGGCCGCACAAACCGCAGCTGCATCCTTCCAAAAAAGAAGGGGACAAAGGCAGCGATGGCTGTGAGAGCCATGCCCAGACTGCTGCCCAGGGCCGCGCCCCGAATGCCGATTTTCAGCACGCCCATAAACAGCAGCTCAAAGCTCATGCAGGCCAGGGACATAAAGATGTTTAAAATCATGCTGCGGCGGATTTTCCCGCAAATTCGCAGATAGTTGTCCACGGCGAAGACAATGGTGGTCACCGGCGAGCAGAGAGCGTAGGTAACCAGATACTGAGTGGCCTGGTCCAGCAGCTCTCCCTGGGCGCCCATCCAGGAGAGAAAGGTCCTCCCGCCCAGGGCCAGCACCGCCCCGGACAGAATCCCCGCCAGCACCACCATGATGCTGGCGCATGTGAAGTAGTTGTTGGCCTCCTGCTCATCCTTGCTGCCCAGCTTGATGGAAATGGGTACCGCGCTGCCCAAACCGATCAGATCCGCCAGGGCAAAGTTGATGATGACCAGCGGCATGGCCAGGTTGAACCCGGCAAAGGCGGTGTCTCCCAAAATGCGGCTGATAAAAATGCCGTCGGCCACCTGATACAGCGCCGAGGCCAACATCCCAATGGAGCCGGGGATGGCCGCCTTGAAAAACAGCCGGGTGGGCGGCGTTTGTGAGAACAAAGTCTTGTAATCCATAAAAACCCTCTCAATTCCTAGAAGCGAAATTGATTTCTATTATAAACTATTGTGTTACCCAATAGTCAAGGGGGAAGAAGTGTTTTACAGAGATTTGACGCTCTGGGCTGAAAAAAAGACCGCCGCGGCCGCGGCAGTCCTTTGGGTGACAGATGCTGTTTTGAGGGAGGAATTATTTGTACTCCTGGGGGAATTCCCGGTGAGGCTGCACAGCCATGTACGCCGGGCGAATAATCTTGCCGCCGCCGGTCAGCTCCTCCATGCGGTGAGCGCTCCAGCCGGCAATGCGGGCAATGGCGAAAATGGGGGTGTACAGCTCCATGGGCAGGTCCAGCATGCTGTAAATAAAGCCGCTGTAAAAGTCCACGTTGGCGGAAACGCCCTTGTAAATCTTCCGCTCCTCGGCAATCAGCTTCATGGCCAGGCGCTCCACGTTGGTGTAGAGCTGGTACTCGTCGCTGCGGCCCTTTTCCTTGGAGAGTCCTTCCACAAACCGGGCCATAATCTTCGCCCGGGGATCGGACAGGGAGTACACCGCGTGGCCCATGCCGTAGATCAGGCCGGCTTTGTCAAAGGCCTCCTTGTGAAGCAGCTTGCGCAGATAGGCGGAAAGCTCCTCGTCGTCGTTCCAGTCCTTCACATGCTCCTTGATGTCCTCGAACATCTTCACCACCTTGATGTTGGCGCCGCCGTGCTTGGGGCCTTTCAGAGAGCCCAGGGCCGCGGCAATGGCGGAGTAGGTGTCCGTGCCGGAGGAGGTGACCACATGGGTGGTAAAGGTGGAGTTGTTGCCGCCGCCGTGGTCCGCGTGGAGGATCAGGGCAATGTCCAGCACCTTGGCCTCCAGCTCGGTGTAAGAGCAGTCCGGCCGCAGAATGCGCAGAATGTTCTCCGCCGTGGAAAGCCGGGGATCGGGCTGGTGGATGAACAGGCTTTGTCCGTCGTGATAGTGGCGGTAGGCCTGATAGCCGTAGACAGACAGCAGGGGGAACAGGGCGATCAGCTGCATGGACTGGCGCAGCACGTTGGGAATAGAAATATCTTCCGCGTCCTCGTCATAGGAATAAAGGGTAAGTACGCTGCGTGCCAGGGTGTTCATCATGTCGCTGCTGGGAGCCTTCATGATGATGTCCCGCACAAAGCTGGTGGGCAGGGTGCGGTAAAAGGACAGAAGCTGGCAGAAGCTCTGCAAATCCTGCTCTGTGGGCAGGTCTCCAAACAGCAGCAGATAGGCGGTGCGTTCATAGCCAAAGTTGTCCTGCTTTGGCTGGCGGCGCACCAGCTCCTCCACGTTGTAGCCGCGGTAGTACAGCTCGCCCTCGCAGGGGACGCTCTTGCCGTCCACGGTTTTGCTGGAGATAATCTCTGAGATGTTGGTCAGGCCTGTCAGCACGCCCTTGCCGTTTAAGTCCCGCAGGCCCCGTTTCACGTCGTACTTGACATACAGCTCTGGGTCAATCCGGTTGTTCTCCACACATTTTTCCGCAAGCGCTCGGACCTCTGGTTTAATCTCCGAATAGATAGACATTTGCAAAACTCCCTTCTCCTGTGCCAGAGCCGCCCGTCCCCAGGGGAAGGCCGGCTCTGGGATATTTCGTCAGCGCTTTTTCGATACTATGTCCTCCAAGTTTCTATGAAGTGATAGTGTTTCACTTTATTATACGAAAGTATTCTTCCCGGCGCAAGGGGATTTTTGTAAATTTTTTTTGGCAAGAGGGAGTTTTTTATGAAAAATAGCGTCGCCCGATGGATGAAAAACATGATACTGCTGGGATCGGCGGGTCTGTGCCTGTGGTGCGTGGGAGGAAGGCTGCAAACCTGGGCCGCGGAAAAGGGGGACGACGCCCTGCTGTTTGCCGCGGGGATTCAGGCCCAGGCCGCCTCCTCTCAGGAGCCGGCGGTTCCGGAAAGCACCCCCGTGCCGGAGAGCAGCTATGTCCTTCCGGACGACGGCGTGGTGGCCCTGACGGAGCCTCTTGTTCCCCAGGCCAGCGTTACCCCGGACCCCAGCCGCTCCTCCGCGCCGGTGGAGGAGATCCAGCTTTCCGGCGGCGCCCAGGTGGGGGACTTTTTCGTCAAGGACACCACCGGCTCGGGCACGGACTTAAACGCCGCCCTGCAGGAGCAGCCCTCTGTCCAGCTGAAGAGGGACGGCAGCGTGGAGGTGCTGATCTACCACACCCACACCAGCGAGGCCTACTCGCGAAGCTATACGGGCTTTTACTACACGGATATGGAAACCCGCACCAGCAACCAGGAGCAAAGCGTGGTGGCCGCTGGCGCGGCATTGAAGCAGGCGCTGGAGGCCGCCGGCTTTGGGGTGGTCCACGACACCACCGTGAACGACACCCTGTACAACGGCTCCTATGACCGGTCCTGGGAGGTGCTGCAAAAGAACCTGGAGGCCTACCCCGCCATTCAAGTGACCATTGATGTCCACCGGGATTCCATGACCACGGACAGCGGGGTGAAATACAAGCCCACCGTCACCATTGACGGGCGGAAAGCAGCCCAGGTCATGCTGATTGCGGGCTGCGACGCCGACGGCGGATGGGGAGATTTCCCCCGCTGGGAGGAAAACCTGCGCCTGGCCCTGCGGGTGCAGCAAAGCTTGCAGGCGCTGTATCCCGGCCTGGCCCGGCCCCTGAATTTTTCCAACAGCAAGTACAACATGAACGCCACCCCCGGCAGCATGCTGGTGGAGGTCGGTACCGAGGTGAACACTGTCAGCGAGGCCGTGTATTCCGGCCAGCTGGTGGGGGAGGCCATTGCCCAGGCGCTGGAGGACTGTGTGGTGGGGTAAAAGGCAGCAAAAAAGCCTCCCGCGAACGCGAGAGGCTTGCTGGTTCACTTTTTTACAGGAACTGCATGGGGTCCACCCGGGTGCCGTTCTGGTACACCTCAAAGTGGAGGTGAGGTCCTGTCACGTTGCCGGTGGCGCCCTCATAGCCCACTACCGTGCCGGCCGTCACATACTGGCCCTGGGACACGGCCAAAGAACTCAAATGGGCATAGCGGGTGGTGTAGGTGCCGTTGTGATAGATCAGCACATAATAGCCCCAGCTGTCGCCCCAGCTGTCATAGTTGTTGGCCACAATCACGGTGCCGTCCTCAGCGGCCACCACAGGGGTGCCGTAGGGACCAGCGATGTCCAGGCCCTTGTGTCCCGGATAGCCGTTGTAGCCGGCGGAGATGTACGTTACGCCGGGCAGGGGCCAAATGGGATCGAAGCCCTCCACACCGCCGCCGGTGGTGGGATAGGAAACGCTGCCGCCGCCGGATACGCTGGAACCGCCGTTGCTGGCAGCCTGCTGTTTGGCCGCCTCTTCCGCAGCCTTCTGGGCGGCGATGGCCTCCTGCATTTCCTGCTCATTTTCGGCCAGCTCCTGCTCGTTGGCCTCCAGGGCGTTTTCTGTGGCGCCCTCCGCGCCTTGAATTTCCACAATGGCCGCGGCGTTTTCCTCATAGAGCTGGTCCAGCTCCTCCTGCTTGCTTTCCAGGGTCTTTTGCAGCTCGGCAACCTCTTCCTTCTCGGCCTGGACCTGCTCCCGCTCCTCACTGGTGGAGTTTACATAGGCCTCCAGCTTGTCCACCAGCTCCTTGTCGTGGGCGGTCATGTTCTCAATCAAAGCGGCCCGGGTGGTGAACTCGGACAGGCTTTCAGAGTCCAGAAGAATTTCCAGGGTGCTCACGTTGCCGGCGGTGTACAGAGCCACCAGCCGCTGCTTGAACTCGTCGATGGTATCCTGAATTTCCGCCTGAGAGGCATCCAGCTTCATGGTCAGCTCGGTGATGCTCTCGTTCAGGTCATTGATATTCTGGCGGGTGGTGTCAATCTGCTCCTGCACCAGATTGATCTGCTCCTGAAGGTTGTCCTGATAGGCCTGTTTTTCCGCCTCGTCGTTGCGAAGCTGCTCCAGCTGTGCCTCCAGGTCCTCCTTTTCCGCCTGCAGCCTGTCCTGCTCGGCCTGAATCTCGGCCACGGTTTGAGCGGACACACTCAGCGGCGCCACGGCCGCCATGCACAGAGCCATCAGCCCGGCGCACAGGCGTTTTCGAAATTTTCGGTTCATAAAGCTTTTCCCCCTCATATTGGATGAAAGACTGAAGCTTGATTTACAGAAACTTTATATCGTGTAGCATTGTAAACCAAGGAGGAGGTTTTATATTTCTATAAAAGAATTATTTTGTAAATTTATTTCAAAATAGTTACAAATTGGCGGAAGTACCCCTATATCTTGCGTGTTTTCTGGGGAAAAGGCTAAATTTTTTTTACCGGCGGGGGCGCCTGCGGAGCGGCACCCGAAACAGTGCCGGCGGGCGGTAGGGCTTGAGCAGGGGGTGCTCCCTGGGCCGGGAAAGCCACAGGGCGGTGAGGGCCGCGGCAAAAAAGCCCAGCCCCACTAGGCACCAGCCTCCCACGCCCAGCACCCGGGAGGAGATGGGCAGGGAGGGAAGAAAATCCTCGGGCAGCTCCCGCAGCCAGAGGGGAAGGGCCAGCCCCGGCACCCACAGCGCCCGCCAGGGGCGGCGTCTCCTCATCAGGACCCGGGCAGGCAGAAAAAGTCCCGGAGAAGGTCCAGGATTCTGCCCACCTGGGTAAAGTCCACCTTGGCTTCCACGCCAAAGAGATCCACCTCCAGGCGGGAGCGGTTTCCCGGCAGGCGCTCCACCTGGAAGGGCGGCTGGTCCTCCCCAAAGCTGAGCCGCCGCCCTTGATAGTCCACGATGACACACCCGGCCAGGGTAATCAGGACAAACAGCGACAGGCCCAGCGTAAAGGCAAAAATCCGCCTTTTCTTTCGTTTCATGGCGTCACCCCCAACAGTAGGGTTTCCCGCGGACTGTGAATTATTGTGGGAAAAAGGCCGGCCTGAAAAACTTTTTTATAAAATCCTCTAACCTTTTTCATGAGAAGGCTGTCTAATAGGCAAAGACGTGAAAAAGGGGAGTAGGAAACATGGAAAGAACAACAGCTGTATCCAGGCGGTACCGGCGGCAGACCCATCCCAAGCGGGTGATTTGGCTGAAGCTTCTCTGTGTGTTCGCGGCGCTGGCGCTGGCGGCGCTGCTGGTGTGTTCCCCGGCGGGCAGAATGATCCTCGCCAGGGGCAGCGAGCCTTTGGAGGGCGGGAAGGTCCCCGGGCTGATTGACGCCCCCTTTATCGACCAGCGGGACAAGTATCCCACCGGCTGTGAAAGCGTCACCGCGGTGATGGCCCTGCAATACGCCGGGGTAGAGATTTCCGTGGAGGAGTTTATCGACGGCTATCTGCCCCAGGGAAACGCCCCCTATACGGACGGATCCGGCACCCTGGTGGGGGCGGACCCCTGGAGGGAATTTTTGGGCAGCCCCTACTCCGAAAGCGGCTGGGGCTGCTACGCGCCTGTGATCGCAGGCGGCCTGGAGCGTCTGCTCCAGGATCGGGACATACAGGACCTGTCCGTGAAGGAGCTGGAGGGGGAAAGCCTGGAGTCCCTGTGCCGGGCCTATGTGGACAAGGGCGTGCCGGTGATGCTGTGGGCAACCATCGGCATGGAGCAGCCGGTGGAGTCCACCCAGTTTGTCCTGGAGGACACCGGCGAACCGTTCACCTGGATTTACCCTCTCCACTGTCTGCTGCTGACAGGAGAGGACGGGGAATGTTATTATTTCAACGACCCCCTGGCGGGGAAGAACGTGCCCTACCCCAAGGACCAGGTGAAAACCGCCTATCAGGGGGTGGGCATGCAGGCGGTGGTGCTGGTGTGACGGCGGCGATCTGAAAAAAGTAAGGGGAGGGGCTTGTCCAAAGGGCGGGTCCTTTTCTTTTGGACGGATTCGGGAGTTTTTTCCGGAAATAGCTGGAAAGGCTTCTGGGAATATTCTATAATGAAAGTAGAGTAATTCCGGCGGCGTTGCGCCTCGTTGACAAATGTTGTGGAACCATGTATTATGGGGAAAATTAGTTATAGCTAATTTCTTGATTTTGTTTTTAAGGAAAAGGGGGTATTTCTATGGAGCCAGTGCTATGGGCCGCGGGAGGAACGGGATTTACCTGTTTGATGACCGCCCTGGGAGCGGCCATGGTGTTTTTCTTCCGCAAGCGGGTGACGGCAGGCGCCCAGCGGATCTTTCTGGGCTTTGCCGCCGGAGTGATGGTGGCGGCCTCGGTGTGGAGCCTGCTGATTCCCGCCATCGAGGAGGCGGAGAGCCGGGGCGTTCCCGGCTGGCTGCCCGCGGCGGGGGGATTCCTGCTGGGCGTGGGCTTTTTGATGGCCTTGGACTGCGTCATGCCCCACCTGCATGTGGGGGCCTCCCAGCCGGAGGGCCATTCCTCCACCTGGAAGCGGACCACCCTGCTGATCTTCGCCGTGACCCTTCACAACATTCCCGAGGGTATGGCGGTGGGCTTTTCCTTTGCTCTGGCGGCCCAGCACGGGGGCGATCCGGCCCTGTACGCCGGCGCCATGGCCTTGGCCATTGGCATGGGGATTCAAAATTTCCCGGAGGGCGCGGCCATTTCCCTTCCCTTGCGGCAGGAGGGTCTGCCCGCCTGGAAAAGCTTTCTCTACGGAGGGCTTTCCGGCGTTGTGGAGCCGGTTTTCGGTATTCTGGCGGTGCTGGTGGCAGGGAGCATCCAGCCCTTGCTGCCCTGGCTGCTGGCCTTTGCCGCCGGCGCCATGATGTATGTGGTGGTGGAGGAGCTGATCCCCGAGGCCCATTTGGGAGAGCATTCCAACGTGGGGACCCTGGGCGTGATGGCCGGGTTCCTGGTGATGATGGTGCTGGACGTGGCCCTGGGCTGAGGGACCCGCTGGCTGAAAAGAACCGTTTCTGGAAAAAGCCCTTGTCCTGCCAGCGAAAGGCCGGGACAAGGGCTTTTTTTACCGCTTGAGAGATTTTGGACGGTTTTCGTACCGCTTGGGCAGAGTAAAGCCCCGCCCCCGGACCTCGTTGACCTGGCTGACCACCATAAAGGCCCCCGGGTCAAGCTCTGTCACCAGCTCTGTCACCTTGGAAAGCTCCCGGCGGTCCACCACCGTCAGCACGGTGCAGCTGTCCTCCCCTTCAAAGCCGCCCACGCTGCGGAACAGGGTGGTACCCCGGTCCATTTTGTTTTGGATCTCCCGGCTGATGGTCCGATACTCCTTGCTGACCACCTTCAGCTGCATCTGTCCCGTCCCCAGCATCAGGGTCTTGTTCAGGGTGATGGTGTACAGCAGCACCAGCACCAGGCCATACAGCACTTGCTCCACGTTGGAGAACAGCACCTGCAGCAGCAAAATGGCGCAGTCAAAGGCGTACAGGGACAGGGACACGGGAATCCGCAGCTTTTTTTGCAGCACCAGGGGCGGAATATCCATGCCGCCGGTAGAGGCTCCCGCCCGGATGACAATGCCCATGCCCGCGCCAATCATCAGCCCGGCCAGCACCGTGGCCAGCAGGGGGTCCTCTGTCAAGCGAAGTCCCCCCACGGTCCGTTGGATCACCTCCAGGATGAAGGGGTAATAAAAGGAGCTGATCACCGTGGTCAGGGCGAACACCTTTCCCAGCACCGCCAGCCCCAGCAGGAACATGGCCAAGTTGAAAACGGCCACAAAGCCGGAAAGGGGAATGTGAAAATAATTCTGGGCCGCCAGACCCAGGCCGGTGGTGCCTCCGGTAATCAGGCCCGTGGGCAGCACAAACAGGGCCACCGCCAGGGCGTACAGGGTGTTTCCCGCCAGAATCAGCAGGAGCTTCCAGGCTCCGGACAGAGCCCTTCTTTTCCATTGGCTAGAGAATTGGTTCATGGTTCTGCGACTTCCTTCCGCTACTGTGATAAAGTAAAAAGGCGGACCGCAGCCGGCCCGCCTTAGAATGTCAAATTTTTCCAGGAGTGTCTCAAGTCAGGTTCCCCCTTTACCGGAAATCAGTATACCAAGATTCCAGCCAAAAGACAAGGGGATCTTGTCTTTTTCCCCTCTTAGGGGTAAGATAGAGGGGAATTTGACAAGGAGGCGTTTCTTATGAGCACCATTCCCACGCCGGCCCAGGCTCTCCAGCTGGTCCAGCGTTACAACCAGGAAGAATTTCATCTGCATCACGCAAAAACCGTGGGCTGGGTATTGGGATGTCTGGCCCAGACCCATGACCTTGGCCACCGGGAATATTGGCAAACGGTGGGAATTTTGCACGACATCGACTTTGAGCAGTGGCCTCAGGAACACTGTGAAAAGGCCCAGCAGCTGCTGACGGAGCTGGATATAGATCCCACTGTGATCCACGCCGTGGTCAGCCACGGCTGGGGCCTGTGCTCCGATGTGGAACCGGAGCGCCTGATGGAAAAGTACCTGTTCGCCGCCGACGAGTTTACCGGCCTGATCGGGGCGGCTGCTTTGATGCGGCCCACAGGCTTTGAGGGCATGGAGGTCAAGTCCGTGATGAAGAAGTTTAAGGACAAGAAATTTGCCGCGGGCTGCTCCCGAGACGTGATTTCCCAGGGAGCGGAAATGCTGGGCCTCACCGTTCAGGAGCTGGCCGCCGAGATTTTGCCCGCCATGCAGTCCCAACCGGAAAACTGGCCGTAAGGACGTTTTCCCCCAGAAAAAAAGAGCCGTCCGGGTGGGACGGCCCTTTTTTGTTTCGCGGCTTACTCCAGCTCCAGAGCGCCGGTATACAGCTGATAATAAGTGCCGTGAAGGGCAATCAGCTGGTCGTGGGTGCCCCGCTCGATAATCCGGCCGTGATCCAGCACCATGATGGCGTCGGAGTTCTGCACGGTGGAAAGTCGGTGGGCAATGACAAACACGGTGCGGCCTGTCATCAGGGCGTCCATGCCCTTCTGCACAATAGCCTCGGTGTGGGTGTCAATGGAGGAGGTGGCCTCGTCCAAAATCATCACTGGCGGGTCGGCCACAGCCGCCCGGGCAATGGACAGCAGCTGGCGCTGGCCCTGAGAAAGACTGGCGCCGTTGCCGGTCAGGGGCGTGTCATAGCCTAGAGGCAGGCGGGTGATAAAGTCATGGGCGCCGGCCAGCTTGGCAGCGGCCATACACTCCTTGTCGGTGGCGTCCAGGCGGCCGTAGCGGATGTTGTCCATCACAGTGCCGGTAAACAGGTTGGTGTCCTGGAGCACCATGCCCAGGCTGCGGCGCAGGTCCGCCTTTTTGATCTTGTTGATGTTGATCCCGTCATAGCGGATTTTGCCGTCGGCAATGTCGTAGAACCGGTTAATCAGGTTGGTGATGGTGGTTTTGCCGGCGCCGGTGGAGCCCACAAAGGCGATCTTCTGGCCCGGCTTGGCGTACAGGCTGATGTTGTGCAGCACCAGCTTGTCAGGATTGTAGCCAAAGTCCACGTCGTCCAAAACCACAGCGCCCTCCAGCCGGGTGTAGGTGGTGGTGCCGTCCTGATGGGGGTGCTTCCAGGCCCACAGGTTGGTGCGCTCCTTGCACTCCGTCAGATTGCCGTTCTTGTCCTCCCGGGCGTTTACCAGGGTGACATAGCCCTCGTCAGGCTCGGGCTTTTCGTCCATCAGGCTGAAAATACGCTGGGTGCCGGCCAAGCCCATAATCACCATGTTCAGCTGGTTGGAAACCTGGCCGATGGAGCCGGCGAATTGCTTGGTCATGTTCAAAAAGGGAACCACAATGCTGATGCTGAAGGCCATGCCGGAGATGCTCAGGTTGGGCGCGCCGGTCATCAGCATGGCGCCGCCAAAAATGGCCACGGCCACATACAGCACGTTGCCAATGTTGCCCAGCACGGGCATCAGCATGTTGGAGTAGATGTTGGCCTGCTCCGCGTTGTGGAACAGCTCGTCGTTCACCTTGTCAAAGTCCCGCTGGGCGGCCTCCTCGTGGCAGAATACCTTAACCACCTTCTGGCCGTTCATCATCTCCTCCACAAAGCCCTCCGTAGAGGCGATGGACTGCTGCATGCGGATAAAATAGCGGGAGGACTTGCCGCCGATTTTCTTTGTGACCAGCACCATGCAGGCCACGCCCAGCAGAATGACCAGGGTCATGAAAAAGCTGTAATACAGCATGATGGACAGCACGGTGATGATGGTGACGGCGGAGACGATAAACTGGGGAATGCTCTGGGAGATCATCTGCCGCAGGGTGTCGATGTCGTTGGTGTAATAGCTCATCACGTCGCCGTGGTTGTGGCTGTCAAAATACTTGATGGGCAAATCCTGCATGCCGTTGAACATTTTCTCCCGCATTTTGGCCAGAGAGCCTTGGGTGATAATGGCCATCAGCTGGTTAAAGGTGGCGCCGGCAATCAGGCTGAGGATGTACAGCACCACCAAAACGCCCACAAAGCGCAGCACCTGGCCGGAAACTGCGGCCCAGTCGCCGCTTTGATAACTCTGCTCCACCAGGGCGATGATGTTCTGCATAAACACCGAGGGGATGGAGCTGATGATGGCGTTTGCCAAAATACACAGCAGGGTGATGGGCAGCATCACCGGGTAGAACTGAAACAGCATTTTAATCAGCCGCAAAAGGACGTCCTTGCGCTGGCCTTTGGGAAGGGGCGTACCCCCGTGTCTGGGCATTGGCATCAGGCTTCAACCTCCTTTTCCTGGGTATCAGTGGAATGGGCTCTGTTCTGAGAGGTGTAAATCTCCTGGTAAACCTGGCTGGTTTTCATCAGCTCCTCGTGGCTGCCAATGGCCTCGATGCAGCCGTTGTTCATCAGGATAATCCGGTCGGCGTCCTGCACAGAGGCCACCCGCTGGGCAATGATGATCTTGGTGGTCTCGGGGATAAACCTGCGGAAGCCCTGGCGGATCAGGGCGTCGGTGCGGGTGTCCACGGCGCTGGTGGAGTCGTCCAGAATCAAAATCTTGGGCTTCTTCAGCAGGGCGCGGGCAATGCACAGGCGCTGCTTCTGGCCGCCGGACACGTTGGAGCCGCCCTGCTCGATGTAGGTGTCATACTTTAAGGGGAACTGCTGGATAAACTCGTCCGCCTGAGACAGACGGCAGGCCTCCTCCAGCTCCTCGTCGGTGGCGTTGGGATTGCCCCAGCGCAGGTTTTCCTTAATGGTGCCGGAGAACAGCTCGTTCTTTTGCAGCACCACGGCCACCTGGTTGCGGAGAACCTCCAGGTCGTACTTGCGCACGTCCACGCCGCCAACCTCCACGTTGCCCTCGGTGGCGTCATACAGCCGGGGAATCAGCTGAATCAGCGAGGTTTTGGAGGAACCGGTGCCGCCCAAAATGCCGATGATCTCTCCCGACCTGATGTGCAGGTCAATGTCGGAAAGGGAGTTGCGGGCGGCCTTTTTGGAATATTTAAAGCTGACATGGTTGAAATCGATAGAGCCGTCCTTTACCTCCATCACCGGGTTCTCCGGGTTTTGCAGGGTGCTCTCCTCGGTAAGCACCTCCACAATACGCTCGGCGGACTCGGTGGACATGGTAATCATCACGAAGATCATGGACAGCATCATCAGGCTCATCAGAATCTGGAAGGAATAGGTCAGCAGAGAGCTCATCTGGCCCACGTCCAGGTCCATGCCCTGGCTGGTGATGACGGTGTAAGAGCCAAAAGACAGCACAAACACCATCACGCCGTACACGCAGAACTGCATCAGGGGGTTGTTGATGGCCAAAATCCGCTCTGCCCGGGTGAAGTCCTTTTTCAAATCCTCGGCGGCGTAGTTGAACTTGTTCTTTTCATAGTCCTCCCGGACATAGGCCTTGACCACCCGCATGCCCCGAATGTTCTCCTGGATGGAGGCGTTCAGGTTGTCATACTTGCGGAACACCCGCCGGAACAGGGGCATGGTTTTTTTGGTGACGATAATCAGCCCAATGCCCAAAATGGGAATGGTGAACAGAAACACCAGGGCCATCCGCCCGCCCATGACAAATCCCATGACAAAGGAGAAAATCAGCATCAGGGGGCTGCGCACCGCGGTGCGGATAATCATCATGTAGGCCATCTGCACGTTGGTGATGTCGGTGGTCAGACGGGTCACCAGGCTGGAAACAGAGAACTTGTCAATGTTCTCAAAGGAGTAGCTCTGGATCTTGTAGAACATGTCTTTTCTCAGGTTGCGGGCAAAGCCGCAGCTGGCGGTGGAGCAGGCCTTGCCTGCCAGCGCGCCAAAGGTCAGAGAGAGGCCGGCCATGACAATCAGCACGCCGCCATAGCCCAAAAGCCTGGGCATGGTGATGCCCATCTGGATCTCGTTGACCAGGTTGGCGATGATAAAGGGGATGATACATTCCATCACCACCTCGCCGGTGACAAACACGGGCGCCAGGATGGATGGCTTTTTGTACTCCCGAATGCTTTTCGCCAGAGTTTTGATCATAGAAAAACCTTCCTTTCCGATACAATCTCCCCACCAGCCCCTCCTGCGCCACAGGAGGCAGGCTGCCCGCAAAAGACACAAAACCGTCCGGCCAGGCCAACAGCGGATGGACGCGGACGGAACGGGCAGGGAAAACTCATTATTGTTAGGTATCGAACTAATTTTAAGGCAAATAGTTTCCTTTGTCAAGGGTTTTTCCCGGATTTCTGACGGGAAAATTGCGGAGAAAGGTCCTGGGCGGCTGTGTTGCAAGAGAGGGACTCCGGCGCCCTCCCCAGGACAGGGGGAAAGCCCTCTGCCGGGAAAAACAGAAAAAGGGAAGGGCGCCGCCTGGGGGTCCTTCCCTTGTCTGTTCTCTTGGAATGTGGATGGGGCGGGAACAGCCGCCTTTCTCAAAGGGGGTTATGCCTCTGCCCTGTTCAGAGCGTTGCTGTGAAGGATATAGCGCAGCACGTTTTTCGCGCCCCGCTGCAGCTCGGCCAGAGTCAGGCCGCCCTTTTGATAGCTTTCCAGGGCGGAGGGGTCCGGGCTGCCCTTCTGATCGATGCCGCCGGGCATCAGCACGTCCACCTGGGCGCGGATGCGGTAGGCGCTGTCCCAGACGTTCTCAAAGTTCGGATCGGGGCTTTGGCGCATCCACCAGTCGGTCATCACGCAGCCCTCATAGCCCCACTCGCCCCGCAGAACGCCGCCCTGGTTTTTCAGCAGCACGGCTCCCTCGGCCGCGGCCCTGCGGCACAGGGCGGGCATGTGCTCCTCAATGGTTTTTTCACCAAAGATGGGCTTGTTCAGCTCCTGGGCCAGATGGTCCAAAAGCTCCGGGGGAATTTTCTCCCGAACCTCCTGGGGAATTTTCTCTAAATTCATAATAGTTCCTCCTTCTTTCTCTATATAGTTTAATCATACAAGCTGAAGAGAGATCCGTCAAGAGCGGAAGAGGGGTGGAAGAGAAATTTTCCCGGCCGGACCGCTTCGCTGGTCCCGCCTGGGCAAGAGGGGTTTTTCTCAAAAGGGAAGGCCACTTTTTTAAAAGGAGAGGGAAGAGCGGCCCTGTATAATGAAAAAAAACAGCCGGCCCATGGACCATCACAAGAGAGGAGCAGCCTTATGTTTGAGCAAAACTATAAAATTCTGGAAAAGCTGGTGGAGGAAAAGGGAGTCATCATCCCTGTGGCGGAGCATCGCCTGCCGGACGGCACCTTTAATTTGGAACGAAACCTGAAGCTGTGGAACCAGGCAATCCAGCAGTTTGAGCAGGTTCCGCTGTGGGAGGGGGGCGCCCCCGGCTACGACGCTGAAAGAACCCCTCTTCAGCCAGAGCCGTCCCTCATTTTTATTCCCGGGCGAAACGGAGGGGAAAAACGGGGAACCATTCTGGTGGCCCACGGCGGCGGGTTCCAAAGCCGCACGGGCTGCGAGGGCATGAACGCGGCCCTTCACTTTGCCAGGCGGGGCTTTCACACAGCCATTTTGACCTACCGGCTCCAGCCCTATACCCGGTACGACGCCATGAGCGACATGCAGCGGGCCATCCGGCTGATCCGCTTCCACAGACGGGAGTGGGGCGTCACGGAAAGGGTGGCGGCAATGGGCTTTTCCGCGGGGGGCATGCTCAGCGGCAACTGCGCCACCCACTTTGATAGGGGAGATCCCCAGGCGGCGGACCCGGTGGAAAGAGAGTCCTGCCGGCCCGACGCCGCGGTGATCTGCTATGGGGCCTTTGCCTTCACCGCCTTCCCCAGTCCCTTCGGCATGAGGGCCACGCCCTTCTGCTCCAGCAGGGAGGAGCTTTACGATATGGCGCCGGAGGCCAACGTCACTCCCGACACGCCCCCCTGCTTCATCTGGCAGACAAACAGCGACGACCCCCGTCACTCCTTTGCTTTGGGCAGCGCCCTGACTGCCGCCGGGGTGGAGTTTGAGCTGCACTGTTTCCCCCAGGGGGTCCACGGTCTGGCGCTGGCGGACGGAGACAACGACCTAGGCATGAACATTCCCCATGTGGCCCGCTGGGCGGAGCTGTGCGCCGAGTGGCTGGAGGAGCATCAGCTGTAAAGGGGGATACAAATTTGAAGAAGTCTGCCACTTTTTTAAAATCGAATTGAGGTTTCCCTCCTTTTACAGTACAATTTTTAAAGCGCGGTACAATTTCTCAAAAGACTTTTTACAAAAAACATGGCATAATTTACAATAACAAATGCCTATGCGGGCAAAAAACTCAACACAATGGAGGAAGAAAGAATGAAAGCCAAAAAGATCATTGCCTTATTTTTGGCCCTGTGCCTGCTGTGCGCCATGGCGGCCTGCGGCGGCGGTGAAACCAGCAGCGCTTCCGAGAGCAGCGCTGGCGGGGCTTCCGAGGAAAGCGGCGGCGAAAGCTCCGCGGCGGAAACCAGCGAAACCGGAGAAGGGGAAAGCGGCGAGCTGTATCGGGTGCGGCTGAGCTTCCCCACCATGATGACCATCCCCGCCGAGAGCGAGGTCCAGAAGGTGGAGGACGCCATCAACGACCATATCCACAACGAGCTGGGAATTGCCGATTTGGAAATGGATCTGGAGCTTCTCTCCCTGACCGACTATGAGACCAACATGAGCATGGCTCTGGCCTCCGGCGAAAAGTATGACATCATTTTGGCCAACAACCTGAATACCTATGTGACCAACGGCTACATGTCCGACCTGACTCCCTATGTGGAAAACGAGCTGGCTGGGGCTGTTGGCGTTCTTCCTGAGAACTGGCTCCGCTCCGGCACCATCGACGGCACGGTTTACGCGGTTCCCTGCTACAAGGGCCAGGTGCTCAGCTGGAAGTACATCTTCGACAAGGACGTGTACGGCGATGTGGTGGACTGGAGCACGGTCAACTCTCTGGAAACGCTGGCCGCGGTTCTGCCCGACCTGAAGGCCGCCGCTCCCGACGAGCGCCCCATGGTGTACAACAACCAGCTTCCCGCCCTGACCAACTTTGAGGACCACACCTCTCAGGTGGGCGTGTACACCGCCACGGTTGGCGACAGCACCCAGCTTGTCAACTACTTTGAGACGGACGCCTTTAAGAAGGCTGTGGACATGGCCTACGAGTGGTCCCAGGTGGGCTACTCCGATTCCGAGGGCTCTGCCAACACCCTGACTCACGACGCGGTTATTATGGCCGGCCAGAGCAAGGGCGTTATCATGGGCCACGCCTATTCCATCGAGACCATTGAGAACATGTTCACCTCCAACAACACCTATGGCGGAACCTTCCAGGCCGTGGAGATCGCCACCTCTGACATGAGTACCAACACCCTGACCTACGGCGTGGCCTACACCTCGGAAAACGTGGCCGCTGCCTGCGAGATGATGAGCCTGATCTGGACGGACGAGTTTATCGCCAGCACCCTGATCTACGGTTTGGAGGGCGAGAGCTTTGTCTGGAACGAGGACAAGACCTCCATCGTGTATCCCGAAGGGCTGGACATCAACACCGTGCCTTACACCGCCCTGTATTCCTGCGGCGTCTTTGGCAACCAGTTTATCCTCTATCCCATGGACGCCAACACCTCTGAGGAGGACAAGGGCTTTATGGAAGAGCTGATCGAGGGCGCGTGGAATCCTCCTCTGTTCGGCTTCATTCCCGACAGCACCAACGTGTCCACCCAGGTGGCCGCTGTTTCCAACGTTTATGACCAGTACTATGACGTGCTGACCTATGGCGACGTGAACCCCGACGAGTATCTGCCCCAGTTCCTCAACGAGCTGAAGGCCGCCGGCATTGACGACATCATCGCCGAGTATCAGGCCCAGGCCGACGCTTGGCTGGAGACAATTGAATAAAAGTAGCTAAAAAAGGCGGGTGGAGGCTGTACAGCCTCCACTTTTTTTACAGAAAACGCGATAGAAAATGGCAAGCTCCGTGTACATTTTTAAAAGACCCGGCCTTTAAAAACGTGTAAACTGAAGGTAACAAAAGCGAGGAGGTATTTTTGTGGCAACCACTGATGTATCCCAATACAACGGATTGCTGGCGCAAAAGAAAAGGCTGCGCCGCAGGGCGGAATTTAAAAAGCTTCTGCCCCTGTACCTGATGATGCTGCCAGGACTGATCTATTTGATCTGCAACAACTATCTGCCCATGTTCGGCATTCTAATCGCCTTTAAGCAGGTAAATTTCTCCATCGGCATTTTGCAAAGCGACTGGGTGGGGTTCCAGAACTTTGAGTTTCTCTTCAAGACAAAGGACGCCTGGACCATGATTCGGAACACCATTTGCTACAACGTGGTGTTTATCGCTCTGGGCCTGGTCATCTCCATTGCCATTGCCATTCTGATGGCCGAGATCTCCAGCCGGAAAATCGCCAAGGTAATCCAGCCCATCATTTGCTTCCCCTCCATGGTGTCGGCGGTTATCCTGTCCTTTCTGGTGTACGGGTTCCTCTCCAATACATACGGGTTTATCAACACCACCATCCTGAAGGACAATCCCATCAACTGGTACGCGTCCGCCCAGTATTGGCCCTTTATTTTGACCATTGTCCACTTTTGGCAGTCCTCTGGGCAAAGCTCCATCATCTATATGGCCTCCATCGGCGGCATTGACAAGGGCCTGTACGAGTCCGCCCGGCTGGACGGCGCCAACAAGATGCAGCAGATCTGGAGCATTACGCTGCCCATGCTTCGCCCCATGATTATCCTGATGCTGCTGATGAGCATCAGCAAAATTTTCAATTCGGACTTCGGCCTGTTCTATCAGGTGCCTTTGGGCCAGGGCCTGCTGACCGCCACCACCCAAACCATTGACACCTATGTGTACCGGGCGCTGCTGGAGCTGAACAACGTGGGTATGTCCTCCGCGGCCAGCGTGTTCCAGGCCGTGATAGGGTTTGTGCTGGTACTTGTGTCCAACGCCATTGTCCGCAAGGTGGACAGCGAAAACGCGCTCTTCTGACGGGAGGTGTAACCATGAATAAAGTAAAAGTAAACGACAGCGATACCCCAAAAATGCGGGACGAGCGGACCTTTCACAACATTGCTCTGGTGGTGATGATCCTTCTGGCCATCTACTGCATCATCCCCTTTGTCCTCATGCTCTCCACCTCTCTTTCCAGCGAGGCCGCCCTGACCAAATACGGCTACTCATTCTGGCCCAGGGAATGGTCCTTTGCCGCCTACGATTACCTGTGGGCCAAGCGGATTACCATTGGCCGGTGCTATCTAATCACCATTATTGTCACGGTGGTGGGTACCGTCACCAACCTGATCCTGACCTCTCTGTTCGCCTATCCCCTAAGCCGTCAGGACTTTAAGCAGCGCAATATCTTCGCCTTTATCCTGTTTTTCACCACGCTGTTCAACGGCGGCCTGACTGCGAGCTACATTGTGTGGACCACGGTGTTCCACGTTAAGAACACCATCTGGGCCTTGATTCTGCCCGGCAGCCTGATGGGAGCTATGAACGTGCTGATGGTACGCAACTACTTTAACGCCAACGTTCCCTATTCCATTATCGAGGCGGCCCGGCTGGACGGCGCCAACGACATGCGGATCTACGCCAAGATCATGGTTCCCCTGTCCAAGCCCGTTATGACCACCATCGGCCTGTTTGCCGCCCTGGGCTATTGGAACAACTGGACCAACGGCCTGTATTACATCACCGATACCAAGCTGTACACCATCCAGGTGTACCTGAAAAAGCTGATGGACAACATCGCTTTCTTAAAGTCCGGCGACACCGCCGCCGAAAGCGCCGCCCTGGCCTTTAAGACCATGCCCACCGAGGGCGCCCGCATGGCGATTGCCATTGTGGCCATTCTTCCCGTTTTGATGGTGTACCCCTTTATCCAAAAGGAGCTGGTTCGGGGCATGGTGGTAGGCGGCGTTAAGGGCTGAGCCTTTTACAACAGCGTCCAGGTCTCCAGCGGAGAGACGCCCATCCGGCCTTTTTTAACCATCCTGGGCGGGAGGGAAACCGGCGCTGGCAACATATCTCTAGCGCGGGCATGGCTGGCAGCCGTGCCTTTCGCGCTGAACAGGCAAAAATCCCACAGTATGGAGGATGCAGCAATGGGTGCTTTTCAGTATGACAATCCTTTGATCCAGGCCATGTCTCGGATTGCCAACATGATGATCGTCAGCTTTTTCTGGCTGGTGTGCTGTCTGCCGGTGGTGACCATACTCCCCGCCACGGCGGCGCTGTTTCATACCACCACCAAGGTCATTCGCGGGACGGGCAACGGCGTGATGAGGGATTTCTTCGCCTCCTTTCGGGATTCCTTGAAAAAGGGCGTGCTGCTTTCCCTGCTCCGCCTGGCCAGCGGCGCGCTGCTGGGCTTTGCCCTGTGGTACAGCTGGCAGCTTCAGGGGAGCAGCGGCTTTTGGCTGGCCTACTTTTTAATCGGCTGCCTGATCTTCTTCTTTTGGGCGGTAACGGTGCTGCACCTGCCCTTTGCCCTCTCCCGGTTTGAGGGGAGGCTCTCCATGTACCTTCGCATGGCCCTGTACTTTGCCAATGTCAACCTGCTGAAAACCCTGCTGCGGCTGGTTTTGCTCCGCGTCTACCATCTCTTGGATGTCATCCCCGCCGAAGCGAAGCCGGTTGCGCCGGTTGGCGT
>CAJMOH010000028.1 GCA_905215055.1 uncultured bacterium | reverse complement strand
GGAGTAGGGGCCGGTGGAGCGGGCGTGGATCTTGTCGTCCACCAGGTGGTGGAGCTTCAGGTAGTACATATAGCCCACGGTAACGGGGTTGTCAAAATATTCGCCGGTGCGGCCGTCACGCAGCCAGAACTTGCCGTCCTCCGGCAGACCGCCCATGCGGAAGCACTCGCGGATGTCAGCCTCGTGAGCGCCGTCGAACACAGGGGTCATGATCTTCCAGCCCAGGGCCTTGGCAGCCATGCCCAGATGGACCTCCAGCACCTGTCCGATATTCATACGGGAAGGCACGCCCAGGGGGTTCAGCACAATATCCAAGGGGGTGCCGTCAGGCAGGAAGGGCATTTCCTCTTCCGGCAGGATGCGGGACACAACACCCTTGTTACCGTGGCGGCCGGCCATCTTGTCGCCCACAGAGATCTTCCGCTTCTGGGCGATGTAGCAGCGCACCACTTTGTTGACGCCGGGGGACAGCTCGTCGTGACTGTTTTCCCGGGTGAACACCTTGACGTCCACCACCACGCCGTACTCGCCGTGAGGCACCCGCAGGGAGGTGTCCCGGACCTCCCGGGCCTTTTCACCAAAGATGGCCCGCAGCAGCCGCTCCTCGGCGGTCAGCTCGGTCTCACCCTTGGGGGTGACCTTGCCCACCAGGATGTCGCCGGCGCGGACGTCGGCGCCCACGCGGATAATGCCCCGGTCGTCCAGGTCCTTCAAAAGCTCCTCGTTCACATTGGGAATGTCACGGGTGATTTCCTCCGGTCCCAGCTTGGTGTCCCGGGCCTCCATCTCGTACTCCTCGATGTGGATGGAGGTATACACGTCGTTGCGGACAATTTTCTCGTTGAGCAGAACAGCGTCCTCGTAGTTGTAGCCCTCCCAGGTCATAAAGCCGATGAGAGCGTTTTTGCCCAGGCTGATCTCGCCGTCCTTGATGGCGGGGCCGTCAGCGATGACGCTGCCCTCCTCCACCCGCTCGCCCACAGAAACCACCGGCACCTGGTTGATGCAGGTGCTCTGGTTGGAGCGTATAAACTTGATGATCTGATAGTCGTCGATGTCGCCGTTATCTGCGGTGACGCGAACCAGGTTGGCGCTGACGGACTTCACCACGCCGGCGCGCTTGGCCAGCACGCACACACCAGAGTCCACACCGGCCTTGTACTCCATGCCGGTACCCACAATGGGGCTTTCGGTGCGCAGCAGCGGCACAGCCTGCTTCTGCATGTTGGAGCCCATCAGGGCGCGGTTGGCGTCGTCGTTTTCCAGGAAGGGAATCATGGCGGTGGCCACGGAAACCACCATGCGGGGACTGATATCCATAAAGTCCGCCTGATTTGCGGGGACCTCCACAAACTCGTCCCGATGGCGGCCCACCACACGGCTGTTGACAAAATGACCTTCCTCATCCAGCGGCTCGTTGGCCTGGGCCACAATGAATTCGTCCTCCTGGTCGGCGGTCATATAGACCACTTCCTTGGTGACGATGCCGTTTTCCTTGTCCACCCGGCGGTAAGGCGCCTCGATAAAGCCGTACTCGTTGATGCGGGCGAAGGTGGCCAGATAGGAGATCAAGCCGATGTTGGGGCCTTCTGGGGTCTCGATGGGACACATGCGGCCATAGTGGGTGTAGTGTACGTCGCGGACCTCAAAGCTGGCCCGGTCACGGGACAGGCCGCCGGGACCCAGGGCGGAAAGACGCCGCTTGTGGGTCAGCTCGGACAGGGGGTTGGTCTGGTCCATAAACTGGCTCAAGGGAGAGGAGCCGAAGAACTCCTTGATTGCCGCCACCACAGGACGGATGTTAATCAGGCTGTGGGGGGTTAGGGTTTCCAGGTCCTGGGCCTGCAAGGTCATACGCTCCCGAATGACCCGCTCCAGCCGGGAGAAGCCGATGCGGAATTGGTTCTGAAGCAGCTCGCCCACAGAACGGATACGCCGGTTGCCCAGGTGGTCAATGTCGTCGGTGGTACCCAGGCCCATGGCCAGGCAGTTCATATAGTTGATAGAGGCGAAAATGTCATCCACAGTGATGTGGTTGGGGATCAGATCCCCGTGGCGGGCGCGGAGAGCCTCCTTCAGCTCGTCCTGGCTCTGGGCGGATTCCAGAATCTCCATGAGCACCCGATGGCACACCCGCTCGTTGATGCCGCACTCGGCCTTGGCGTCGAAATCCACATACTTCTGGATGTCCACCATGCCGTTGGAGATAATCTTAACCTCCCGCTCGCCCACGGTGACCACAGCCACCATAACGCCGGCGTCGTCCATGGCGTCGGCCATTTCCTTGGTGACGGTCTGACCGGCCTCGGCCATCAGCTCGCCGGTGGTGGGGTTGGCAACGGGCTGAGCCAGCACCTGTCCCACCAAGCGGCCCTCCAGGCGCAGCTTTTTGTTGTATTTATAGCGGCCCACACGAGAGAGATCATACCGGCGGGGGTCGAAGAACAGGCCGTGGATGTGGGCCTGGGCGCTCTCAATGGTGGGAGGCTCGCTGGGGCGCAGTTTGCGGTAGATCTCAAACAGCGCCTCTTCCATGGTTTTACAGGTATCCTTTTCCATGGTGGCGCGCATCCTATCATCGTCGCCAAAGAAATCCAGGATCTCCTGGTCGGTTCCAAGACCCAGGCAGCGGATAAACACCGTAATGGGGATCTTGCGGTTTTTGTCAATCCGCACATAAAACACGTCGTTTACGTCGTTTTCATACTCCAGCCAGGCGCCCCGGTTGGGAATGATGGTGGAGGAGAACAGCTCCTTGCCGGAGCGGTCATAGTCCATTTTATAGTACACGCCGGGGGAACGCACCAGCTGAGAGACAATGACCCGCTCGGCGCCGTTGATGACGAAGGTGCCGCTTTCGGTCATCAGGGGGAAGTCGCCCATGAATACCTCGGACTCCTTGATCTCGCCGGTCTCCTTGTTGAGCAGGCGCGCAGTCACCCGCAGAGCAGCCGCATAGGTCGCGTCCCGCTCTTTGCACTCGGACACGCTGTAATTGGGCTTGTCGTCAAGCTTGTAATCCACAAAATCGAGCACCAGGTTGTTGTTAAAGTCCGTTATGCCCGAAACGTCCTTAAAGACCTCCTTCAAGCCCTCTGTCAAGAACCAGTTGTACGAGTTCTTCTGGACTTCGATGAGGTTTGGCATTTTCAGGACTTCCTCGATCTTGGCAAAGCTCATTCGAGTATTCTTGCCCAATTGAACCGGTTTTACATTCACCATTTGGTTCAGCCACTCCAATCCTTTTAGTTTTGAATTGCCACGGCCGCCGCAAACCCGCCGATTTTTGACAGCCGCTTCCCGACGTACAGAGCAGGAGCATTTTCCACAAAAACTTACATTTTTTACAATACACCCTTGATTCTTTACAGAGGCTGTGGTATACTTTACAAAAATGCAGTTGGGATACTCCTACCCATGATGATGCAGTATATTAGTATAATGCAACTTGTCCCGCTTGTCAAGTGGCTTTTGTAAAGTTTTCCACCTTTCCGGTGGATTTTTTCTTTTTGGGAAAATTTTCCACGAATCCTTCCCCGCACCTGTGCAGAAAGACGGAAAAGGCACGGAACAAATCTTGTTCCCGTGCCTTTCTTTCTGGACGTATGTTTACGGCTTTTCTCCCTGGCAGCCGCAGGAATGGGGAGCGCAGATCATGGCGAAGGTGTAGGATTCCAGCTCCCGCCGGACGTCCTCGGAGATCTTTTCATAGATATTGTGCAGGCGGCAATGCTCCCGGCCGCAGCTGTACTCCTCCTTCTGGCAGCGGGAGAGCATGTAAGGGCCTTCTACCAGCTCAATCACCTGCCGCAGCGTGATCTCCTCCGGGGGCTTGGCCAGGGTATAGCCCCCCTTGGCCCCCTTGTAGGAGCACACCAGTCCCTCCGCCACCAGCTCCCGCAGAATTTTCAGGGAAAACCGCAGGGGAATCCGGGTCTCCTCGGAGATGGTCTTGGCATCCCGGCGCTGGGGGTTCTTTGTCAGATATTCCACGATGCGGACCGCGTAATCCGCCTCTAATGTCATTACCATAGCATCGAAACTCCACTGTTTGAGGGGCGGCTTCTCCGCCCGCGTTTGCTTAGTCCAAGAAATCCTTCAGCTTTTTGCTGCGGCTGGGATGGCGCAGCTTCCGCAGGGCCTTGGCCTCGATCTGCCGGATGCGCTCTCTTGTGACGTTGAACTCCTTGCCCACCTCTTCCAAGGTGCGGGACCGGCCGTCCTCCAGACCGAAGCGCAGGCGCAGCACCTTCTCCTCACGGGGAGTGAGAGAGTCCAGCACGCTGCTGAGAGTCTCCTTGAGCAAGGTGTGGGAGGCGGCGTCCGCTGGGGCGGGGGCATCGTCATCGGGGATAAAGTCTCCCAGATGGCTGTCCTCTTCCTCGCCGATGGGGGTTTCCAGAGAAACCGGCTCCTGGGCCACCCGCATAATCTCCCGCACCTTGTCCACGGGCATGTCCAGCTCCTCGGCAATCTCCTCGGCACTGGGCTCCCGGCCGTTGGCGTGGAGCAGCTGGGAGGAGACCTTTTTCACCTTGTTGATGGTCTCCACCATGTGAACGGGGATGCGGATGGTGCGGGCCTGGTCCGCGATGGCCCGGGTGATGGCCTGGCGGATCCACCAAGTGGCGTAGGTGGAGAACTTAAAGCCCTTGGTATAGTCGAACTTTTCCACCGCTTTGATCAGACCCAGGTTGCCCTCCTGGATCAAATCCAAAAACTGCATGCCCCGGCCCAGATACCGCTTGGCAATGCTGACCACCAGACGGAGGTTGGCTTCGGAAAGCCGCTTTTTGGCAGCCTCGTCCCCGTTGGAGATCCGCACGGCCAGATCCACCTCTTCGTCGGGGGTCAGCAGAGGCACCCGGCCGATTTCCTTCAGGTACACCTTCACCGGATCGTCAATGGTCACGCCATCGGCGCCCATTCCCGGCTCTGAGGTATCCAGGCCCTCGGCCTTTGCCAGCTCCTCGTCGTCGATGGTGATGTCGTCGAAGTCCTCCACAATCTCCACGCCCTGGCTCTCCAGGGTATCGTAGAACTTTTCAATCTGCTCCGGGTCGAAGTCCAGCTCCCCCAAAGCGTCCAGGATTTCCTTGGTGGAAAGCTGGCCCTTGCTCTTGCCCAGCTCCAAAAGGTCCTTAATCACTGTTTTCTTGTCCGGTTGTGCCGCCATATTCAAACCATTCCTTTCTTGCGTCCAGTTGGATATTTCCCTTATTTCCGGCTTCTCAGCTCCTCAAAATACCGCCTGAGATCCTCCTGGGAAGCCTCTTTGATTTTTTCCGGGTTGGCAAAGCTGCCCTCCCCTTCGATAATCTGGCAATAGCCCTCCACATCCTCCCAGGAGGGAGGCACCTCCCGGCGCTGAGCCAACACCCGGGTCAGCTCGGAAAGCTCGTCGCCGGTCAACTCTCCCGCCAAATCCGACAGAGTAATCTCGCCCTGCTTAGTCTTACCCAGGACCAGGCTATATACTCTGCGTCCCCAGGGAGTGACCCACTTTTCCGGAGGAAGGCGCCGCTCCAGGTCCGCCGCCTTGTTCTGGTGGCGGAACAGGTATGCCAAAATACCCTCCTCGGCCAAGGCCGCACGCATGTGCTTTTTCTTTTCCGGGTTGGCCAGTGTGCGGGTCTCCGCGATTTGCTGCTGGGCGCGGGTCTCCTCCCGCCGGCGCTGCCGGGCCTTTTGAGAGGCCGCCCGCAGCGCCGAGGCCATGACGCTGTCCTTTCCCACGCCGGTTTCCTCTGCCAGCTTTCCCGCGTACAGGTCCAGCTCAATCCTGTCCTCCAAAGAGGCCAGCACCTGGGCCACAGCCTCCTGAAGATAGCGCTTTTTCCCGTCCTCGGTGGAAAGGTCATATTTGTCCCGCACCACCGCCAGCCGGTACTCCGTGTCGTTGCCGCTCTGCTGGATCAGCCGCCGGAACCGCTCGGGGCCGTCCTTTGGGTTGGAGCGGAAAAACTCGTCCGGGTCCTTTCCTCCCGGCACGGTGATGACCCGCACCTGCAGCCCGGCGCTTTTTAAAATGGGAATGGCCCGCTGCGTGGCACGGCGCCCCGCCTCGTCGGAGTCGTAGCAAACCACCGCCTCGTCCGCGTAGCGGCGAATGACCCGGGCCTGCTCCTCGGTCAGCGCCGTTCCCAGGGAGGCGATGGCGTTGGTAAACCCCGCCCGGTGCAGAGCGATCACATCCATATAGCCCTCGGCCAGAATCAGCTGCCGGGTGCCGGCGTCCTTGGCGAAGTTCATGGCGAACAGTCCGCTGCTTTTGTGATATACCGGCGTGTCCGAGGTGTTGATATACTTGGGCTTCTCATCGGTGAGAATGCGGCCGCCAAAGGCCACCACATTGCCCCGCAGGTCAAAAATGGGGAACATCACCCGGCCCCGGTAACGGTCATACAGGTTGCCGTTTTTGGAGACCCGCACCATGTCCGACTGAACCATCTCCTCCTGGGTGTAGCCCTTGGCCTTTAGGTGATCAGTCAAGGCGTAGCCGCTTTCCGGCGAATAGCCCAGGCCAAAATGCCGGATGGTCTTTGCATCCAGGCCCCGGCGCCGGAAATAATCCAGCCCTGCCTTGCCCTCCGGCGTGGACAAAACCTGAAAGAAAAACCGTCCAGACTCCCGGTTGATTTCCAAAATCCGCCCGCGCAGCCGGGACATGGACAGGTCGGCGCCGTCCTCGGGCAGCGCCATACCCGCCCGCTGGGCCAAAAGCTTTACCGCCTCGGAAAAATCCAGGTTCTCCACGCCCATGACAAAGGAGATCACGTCTCCGCCCTTGTTGCAGCCAAAGCAGAAATAGGAGTTGTTCTCTGGATAGATACAGAAAGAAGGTGTCTTTTCATTGTGAAAGGGACACAGGCCCACCAGGTTTTTCCCCCGGCGCCGCAAATTCACATAGGGCGCGGCAACCTCCTCAATTCGGTTACGCTCTCCCAGCTCCCGCAAAAATTCCGGGGGAAACGGCACTGTACAGGACCTCCCTTCCCTATATCAAAAAATGTGTGACGGACAGCCCGCTTACCGCAGGCCCGTGCCAATTCCCAAATTCCATGCCTTGGGAATAAACAGCTCCTGATAGCAGGCCACGGCATAGTGATCCGTCATGCCGGCCACATAGTCGCAGGAGGCGGTGTCCACGCCCTCCTCCTCGGCGATCTTTTTCATGTAATCCGGCAGATGGTCCGGATTGCGGAAATGGAGAAACAGGCTTTGGATAATGTGGGGCACCTTGCGCTCCTCCCGCTTGGCGTACTCATTCAGGTACACCGCCTGATACATGAAGTCGCTCAGCTCCTCGTAGGCCCGATAGGTGGCCTCATCCATGGCGATGGCTCCCTCCCGGCTGTTCTCCACCACGGAACGGATCAGCGCTGTGATGCGCTTTGTCTTGGAATCGCCCAGCACGCCGGTGATGGATTTGGGAATGTCCTCCTCCCGCAGCACACCGGCCCGGATAGCGTCGTCAATGTCGTGGTTCATATAGGCGATCTTGTCCGCCCAGCGGATAATCCGGCCCTCGGCTGTGTCGGCCTCCAAGCCGGTGGTGTGGCACAGAATGCCGTTGCGCACCTCGTATGTAAGGTTCAGGCCACGGCCCTCCTTTTCCAGCCGCTCCACCACCCGCACGCTCTGCTCGTAATGGCGGAACCCGTGAGGCAGCAGGGCGTTCAGCGCCCGCTCCCCCGCGTGGCCAAAGGGCGTGTGGCCCAGATCGTGGGCAAGAGCCACCGCCTCGGTCAAGTCCTCGTTGAGACGCAAGGCCCGGGCAATGGTCCGGGCGATCTGGGAAACCTCCAGCGTGTGGGTAAGGCGCGTGCGGTAGTGATCCCCCTCGGGGGAAAGGAACACCTGGGTTTTATGCTTCAGACGGCGGAAGGACTTGCAGTGAATAATCCTGTCTCGGTCCCGCTGGTAGGGGGTGCGCATTTCGCACTCCGCCTCGGGACGCTGACGGCCTCGGGTTTCCTGGGAAAACGCCGCGTAAGGCGCCAGTATTTCCCGCTCCAGCTGCTGAGTCTGCTCTCGAATGGTCATACAGCTCCACACCCTTTCTATCCGGTTGTCCTGTGAATGTGATACTTCCTCCTTGCTGGAAACCCCAAAAAGGGCCTCTAAACCTATATACGCTCTTTTTCGGAAAATTACTTGTCCATCCGGGAAACTTTTTTTGAAAAAAATCAGTCAAAGGGGAAAAAGCGCTTTCCCTCTTCCACCAGGGCGCAGCGGCCGCTGGTGGCGTCCGCCAACCGGCGCTCCAACGCGGGCAGCAAAGCCGGGTCCAAATGAAAGCGAAGCTGCACCCGCTCTAAAAATTCCGTGCCGTCCACCACGCCGCCGTTCTCCGGCACCAGGGCCGCCACCTTCCCATACAAGGAGTAATCACAGGAAAGGGACAGCAGCAGGCACTCCCGCATGGTGACCTTGTGAGCCGCCGCCAGCGCGATGGAGGCCGTGTGGGAGTAGGCGCGGATCAATCCGCCACCCCCCAGGAGAATCCCCCCAAAATACCGGGTAGCCACCACCACGGCATCCACCACCCCGGCTTTTTTCAGGGTGTCGATCACTGGGATTCCCGCGGTGCCCTGAGGCTCCCCGTCGTCGGAGAAACGGGCGATGTTTCCCTCCCGGAGAATATAGGCGTACACGTTGTGAGTGGCATCCCAATACCGGCTTTTCAGCCCGGCGATAAAGTCCAGAGCCTCCTGCTCTGTCTTTACAGGGCGGCAGGTGCCGATAAACCGGGATTTCTTTTCCACAAACTCATCGGCGGCCTCCCGCTCCACGGTGACGTACTCCATAACGTTCCCTCCTCTGAGAAACAAAGACAGGCGGCGCGAAACCGCGCCGCCCATCCTGTATTTTGTTCAAGCTGACACGGCAACAAGCGCCAATTACTTGTCCTGCAGGCCGTAACGCTTTTTGAACATATCCACGCGGCCGCTGGTGTCCACCAGCTTCTGCTTGCCCGTAAAGAACGGGTGGCACTTGGAACATATTTCGACCTTGATGTCCTTCTTGGTAGACCGGGTCTTAATCACGTTGCCGCAGGCGCAGGTGATGGTGGTCTCCTGATAGTCGGGATGTATATTCTGCTTCATCTTCAGTTTCACCTCTTTACGGATGGGATGTTTCAAATCAATCGCAGATTATTGTAGCACACTCTCTTCCAAAATGCAAGAGAAACTTTCAGAGCCGCACCACTTGAGACAGCACCGCCGCCAGCAGGATGACAACCCCCGCGATCACCAGCAAAACGGTTTTGGTTTTTTCGTTCACAGGTTCCACCCCCTCTTCCGCTTTTCAGCGCTCAGCCGTTTCCCCGGTGTGTAAAATCATGCTGAAAAAGCCAGCCGAATTGCCTCCAAAAGAAATTGCAGATTGTCCGGCCGCTGGTCTGGCGGCACATCCCCATAGGCGCGGGCCAGCAACGCCAGGCTGAGCCAAAGGTTCGCAGGAACTGGATGGCGAAAAAGGTCCGCACCAGACCAGCCGCCACCCCCGCAATGGCAATGGTGGCATACAAGGCTGCTTCCTTCCTAAGTTTCCCCAAAATCATCCCTGGCTCGCCAGATAGCTGACATACTCCTCCAGGCACATGGAAAGCTGCTGCATGGCGGTGGCGTGGCCGCTGCCCACATAGCGGATGACAGTCAAATCCTCGGTGCAGCCGGTGTACTCCTCCTTATCCGACGGATAGCGGAAGATAAATCCATATTTTCCCATATTGTTCCGCAGCCAGGAGCAGGTGCGGGAATCCCCAAAGGTCTCCGGGTTGGCGTCCACCCGCAGGCACAGGCCGGTCTGCTGGTCGCACTCTCCAGCCATAGGCACCGTCAGCCGGGCCTGGGTTCGGGCCATCACCGTGGTCAGGCCTTCCTCCCGCAGCTGCTCCACACGGGTCTCGAAACGGGACTGCTGTTCCTCGTAAGAAACGTAGCCCTCTGAAAAGGTCAGGGCCAGGCCGTCCTCCGCGGCGGCCTCCACCAGCATTTGCAGGGCGCTGGCAACGTGAGCCTCTACCTGAACGCCCTCCACCTCCACCGTATTGGGTACATAGGAGGCGTCCTGGGGATTGTCCCGGTTGATGACAAACAGGGACACCTCGTCGTCGTAAACCGGCAGGCCCACGCTGTCATAGGAGGGCATTTCCACCTGGCTGCCAGAGGTCAGCCCCGGACTCTGAGAGGTGCTGGAAGAGCTGAGAGAAATCTCCGCGTGAAAATAAGGCACCAGATAAAGTCCCACAAACAGGCTTACTCCGGCCAGCACAACCAACACGCCCAAAACCATCACAGCCCGCATCATCAGCCGGAGGCGCTTGGCCTGCCGCGACTGAAGCTGCTTGTCCCGGGAAATAAACAGGTTTCGCCCCGCGGGGCCTATGTCAACACGGTGGTCGGTGCGGTCCAGAACCATCCGTTTTCTGCGGTGCTTTGGCAAAGAAAGTCCCTCACAATCTATAAAAAACCCAAACGGGCGGAAAATTTCATTCTATCCCTTGTATTATACACAGGTTTCTCTCAAAAAGAAACCGGACAAGGAAAAAAAGCCCCGGTTTCCCAGGACTTTTTTCACAAAACCTCGGTGGGGTTATTCCGCCTCGAAATAGGACTTGAAGGCTTTATAGGCCATATACACGTCCAGCTTGGACACCACCTCAAAGGGGGCGTGCATGGAAAGCACCGGCACGCCAATGTCGATGACGTCAGCGTTCATCCGGGAAATATCCAGAGCCACGGTACCGCCGCCGCCCTGGTCCACCTTGCCCAGCTCACCAATCTGCCACAGCACGTCGTTGTCGTCCAGGATGCGGCGCACCTGAGCCACAAACTCGGCGTTGGCGTCGTTGGAGCCGCTCTTGCCCCGGGAGCCGGTGTACTTGGCCAGGCCCACGCCCCGGTTCAAATAGCAGGAGTTGCCCGCCTCATAGGCGGAGGCATAGGTGGGATCGTAGGCAGCGGTTACATCCGCGGACAGGCAGGTGGATTTGGAATACACATGCCGGGCCTCCAGGCCCTCGGCGGCGGCCAGATCCGCCACAAAATAGTTGAGATACTCCGAGGCCAGGCCCGTGTTGCCCACGCTGCCAATCTCCTCCTTGTCCGCCAGCACCGTAACAGCGGTGTACTCCGGCGTCTTGCACTTGAAGACAGCCTCCAGAGCAGGGTAAGCGCACACCCGGTCGTCGTGGCCGTAGGCGCCGATCATGCTGCGGTCAAAGCCAATGTCCACCGCTTTGAAGGCCGGGACAAATTCCAGCTCGGCGGAGATCAGGTCGCTTTCCACAATGCCGTACTGCTGGTTCAAAATGTTCATGATGTTCAGCTTGAACAGCTGCTCGCCCTCCCCGTCGGTGAGGGGCAGGCTGCCCGCCAGCACATTCAAGTCCTCGCCGGTAAAGGCCTCGCCCAGACGCTTTTGCAGCTGGTCCTTGCCCAGATGGGGCAGGATGTCGGTGATGGTGAACTGGGGGTCTCCCTCCTTCTCGCCCACGCTGACGGTGATCTCCTCCCCGTCCTTGCGGACGATTTTGCCGTGGAGAGACAGGGGAATCGCGGTCCACTGATACTTCTTGATGCCGCCGTAGTAGTGGGTTTTTAACAGAGCCAGCTCATTGGACTCGTACAAGGGAATGGGCTTTAAGTCGATGCGGGGGCTATCGATGTGGGCGGCGGCAATGCGGACGCCCTCTTTGGCGCCCTTCTTGCCGATGACGGCCAGGCACATGGCCTTGCCCCGGTTGTTGTAGTAGACCTTGTCCCCGGCCTTGTACTTCTTGGCCGGGTCAAAGGGGACAAAGCCGGCCTCCTCCGCGGCCTTTACCGCCCAGGAGACCGTTTCCCGCTCGGTTTTGGCGGCGTTCATAAAGGCCTTGTAGCCCTCGGCGAACTTGTCCGCTTTTTCCAGTTCCTTGGTTCCCACCTTGGCTGCGCCGTGGCTCCGGTCGCTGAGAAGCTTTTTGGCCAGCTCCTTGGCGTCAATTTTTTCGTTTTTCTTGGACATGGTCGTGACCTCCTAATTTCCTGATTCGAGAATTGAAAAAATTCCCATTTGTCCTTTATCTTCTAAAGCTTATCTTCTAAAAGCAGCACTTGATAGACCTCCGGCAGCGAAGCCGGATAGATTTCCAGCCTATCTCCAGAATAGGTAATCGCCACTCTCTGGCCCGGCTGAAGGTCCTCCAGGGAGATCTCCGCGCCGTTCCACCGCAGGCGGGTATCCACCTCCGCGGTAAAGGAAAACTGCCCCTGGTGGTTCACGTCGTTGACAGAAAGGCCCTCCACCAAAAAGCTGTTTTCCCGGCGCTCTAAAATCTCCGCGTAGAAGACCTGGGTATCCTCCCAGGACACCTTGTACTCCACCGAGGCTCTTCCCAGCAGGAAGGCTCCCACGTTGGCTCCGGCAAACACCAGCAGAAACACCACCACCGCCGCCAGGCGCAAGCCTGTACCCTTCACGGCAGATCACCTCCAAGCCGGATCTCTCCATAACTGTAACACGAAACAGAGGGAAACGCAATGGCTTTTCCCTATTCCCCATACAGCCTGTGATACATCCGGTAGGCCCGCTGGACCTTTTCCACATAGGCGTCGGTTTCTGGGTAGGGGATGGTGTGCAGGGTTTGACCGTCGTGAGAATAGTCTCCGCTTTCCAGCCACTGGGACACGTTGCCCATTCCAGCGTTGTAGGCGGCCAGGGCCACCTCCTGGCTGCCGTACTGGTCCAAAAGCAGGCGGAGCAGGGCGCAGCCGCAATGAAGATTCGCTTGGGGATCGTAAACGCCGGCCGAGGAGTCCTCCGGGGGATACAGGGAGGAAATCCAGTCAAAGGTCTCCTGGGTCAGCTGCATCAGACCCATGGCGCCGGCATGAGAGCGGGCGTTGGGGTCAAAGCCGCTCTCGGTGTTGATAACGGCGTAAACCAGATAGGGGTCCAGGTCAAACTCCGCCGCCTCCTGCTCCACCAGCTCCGTATAGCGCTGGGGATAGAACAGCTTCAGGCCGGTTTCCACCAGCCGGGGACCGAAGAGCAAAGCTCCAGCCGCCGCCAGCACTGCCAGCGCCGCCAGAACAAGACAGCCTTTCTTCATAGGTTAGTTCTCCAATTCGCTTTTCAATTCGTTGAGGAAGGAAAGCACCTTCTGCTCCAGCTGGGCGCCTGGGCCGTTTTCCGCCACGAAGTCCGCCCGAGAGATGTAAAAATCCGGAGAGGGCTGAGCCTCCAGCCGCCGGAGCGCCGCCTCCCGGGAAATGCCGTCCCGCCGGAGAACCCGTTCCAGCCGCTCCTCCTTGGGGGCGTTCACCACCAAAATCCGGGAGCAGGCTGTATCCAGGCCGGACTCCAGCAGGGTGGGGGCATCCAGCACCAAAATGGAATACCCCTGAGCCTCCCCTTCCGCCAGCAGCTGACGCACCCGGCGGAGAATCCGGGGAAAGGTGATTTCCCCCAGGCGGACCCGCGCCTCCTCCGAGGCGAAGGCACGCTTGGCCAGCTCCCCTCGGTTGAGCGCCCCGTCCCGCAGGACCTCCTGTCCAAAGGCACCGGCCAGCTCCCGCAGGCAGTCACTGTCGTACACCTGGGGACCTCTGGTAAGGCTGTCGCAGTCCACCACATAGCAGCCCTGCCCCCGCAGGATCTCTCCCACTGTGGACTTGCCCGCGCCTGTGGGGCCGGTCAAGCCCAGAACGTGCCGTCCCTTGGGGTTGACCACCTGAAAAGCCGCCGCCCGGATCAGCCGGTTGTACACCGCCAAGCCCACGTCCCGTTTCCGGGGAATGTGGGCATAGGCCTTTTCCACCCCTAATTCGTCCAGCTGATGCAGGGCCTCGAACAGCCGGTGAGCCTGGGACTGGCTGTCGTACCGGCCGCCATAGGGCAGGGCGGACACATGCAGAAAGGGAACATCCTCCTCAAAGCACAGCGCCCAGCCGTCTCCCCGCTGGTTCACATACTCCACATAGTCCTCCGGAGAGGCGTCCACAATCACCACGTCGGCAGCGGGGGAATAGTGCTTATACTTCATTCCCGGAGACGCGGCCCGCTGTCCCTGTTCCATCTGATGGAGCACCGCCGGGTCCACCTCCACCCGGCCCAGCACAGCCCGCAGCTGGGAAAGGGTGATCCCGCCGGGCCGGAGGACGCGGGGTACCGGGGCAGCTAAGGTCAGCACCGTGGACTCCACCCCTACATCGCAGTCGCCGCCGTCCAGCAGAGCATCTACCCGGCCGTCTAGATCCTCCCGCACATGGTGAAAGGTGGTGGGGCTCGGCTTTCCCGACAGATTGGCGGAGGGCGCCGCCAGAGGCACCCCGGCAGCGTCGATGACAGCCCGTGCCGTAGGATGGGAGGGGCAGCGCACCGCCACGGTGTCCAGGCCCCCGCTGGTCTCCTGGGGAACTGTGCCCGACTTGGGCAGAATGATAGTCAGGGGACCGGGCCAAAAGGCAGCTGCCAGCTTTTTGGCGGCTGTCGGCACCTCTTTTACCAGGGGCGGCAGCTGGGAAACCTGGCTGATGTGAACAATCAGCGGGTTATCCGAGGGCCGGCCCTTGGCCTGGTAGATTTTTTTCACAGCCTGGCCGTCCAGGGCGTTGGCGGCCAAGCCGTACACCGTCTCCGTGGGAATGGCCACCAGCCCGCCCCGGCGAAGGATGTCCCCCGCCCGCTGGATGTCCTCTGGACAGCTGCCGTTGAGAACTAAGGTATCCATAAAACTCCCTCCTTATCCCTGCTGGGAAGCTTCCAGCTGAGCGGCGCGGTCAGCTGCCACCAGGTTGTCGATGACCTCATCCAGAGAGCCGCCCAAAATCTCCTCCAGCTTGTAAAGGGTCAGGCCGATGCGATGATCGGTCACCCGGGCCTGGGGGAAATTGTAGGTGCGAATCCGCTCGGAGCGGTCACCGGTTCCCACCTGGCTGCGGCGCTCCTGGGCCACCTGATCGCTGGCCTTTTTTCGCTCCTGGTCCAGCAGCCTGGCCCGCAGCACCTTCAGGGCCTTTTCCTTGTTCTTGTACTGGCTTCGCTCGTCCTGACACTCCACCACCATGCCCGTGGGAAGATGGGTAACCCGAATGGCGGAGGAGGTCTTGTTGATGTGCTGGCCTCCCGCCCCGCTGGAGCGAAAGGTATCAATCTGCAAATCCTTGGGGTCGATGTCCACCTCCACCTCTTCCGCCTCCGGCAGAACAGCTACCGTGGCGGTGGAGGTGTGGATACGGCCCTGGGCCTCGGTCTCCGGCACCCGCTGGACCCGGTGGACACCGCTCTCGTATTTTAACCGGGAGTAGGCCCCTTCCCCATCAATGAGAAAACTGACCTCCTTAAACCCACCCAGCTCTGTCTCGTTGAGAGAGACAATCTCGGTTTTCCAGCCCTTGCTTTCCGCGTAGGCGGTGTACATGCGGTACAGGTTATAGGCAAAGAGGGCAGCCTCCTCCCCGCCGGCGCCGCCTCGAATCTCCACAATGACGTTTTTCCCGTCGTTGGGGTCCTTGGGCAGCAGGAGCAGCTTTAGCTCTTCCTCCAGGCGGGAGAGCGCTTCTCCTTTCTCCCTGATCTCTTGCTGAGCCATCTCCTTCAGCTCCCGGTCCGAGGTCTCCTCCAGCAGCTCCTTCGCTCCGGACAAGTCCTCCTGGCACTGCTTCCAGGAACGGTACACTTCCACAATCGGCTCCAGCTCCTTATGCTCCTTCATCAGAGAGGCGTACAGCTCCCGGTCTCCGGCCGTGGCAGGATCGTACAGCTTCAAATTCAATTCCTCATATCGGTTTTCAAACACCTGCAAATTTTCAAACATGACAATCACAGCCTTTCCAAAAATGTTGTCGGCGCACATTTAGAAAAGCCCCTAAGCCTCCCCCTCCGGGCGAAGAATTCGTTTGATGTTCTTCTCGCATTTCAGCCGGGGAATCATCACCTCCCGGCCGCAGCCGTTGCAGCGGATTTTAAAATCCATGCCCACCCGCAGCACGGTAAATTCCACGCTGCCGCAGGGATGGGCCTTTTTCATCCGCAGCACGTCGCCCACACGGACGTCCATTTCGCTCACCCTTTCCCGTCAGGTTCTCTTGCCCACGATAGCTGGGCAAAAACAGAAACTAATTTATTATTATACACCCTTCTCTGAAAATTTGCAAAGAAAAGAGCGTCCAGGAGGAAAAATCCCCCGAACGCTCTCAAAGAGTCTCGCGGCTTTGTCATTTTTGAGGCGCGGCGGCCACATCGTCCTCTCTGCCGCTGCGCACAACCGTCCGAGCCATTGCGGTGCTTTGCGCTGTCGTTATGGTGACAGACACCGACACCGTATACTCGCCCGCAACCCAGCAAGAATCCGCCAGGCTGCCCGACAGCGTCACCGTGGCAGGCACCTCCACGGTTCCCGTTTGATTCTGGAAGTTGCTCAAATCCACTGTCACAGCCACGTCGTCGCCGGTGATGCGGGTCACCTGAGCCTCCGGCCCCACCACGGAGATATCCAGGGTGTTGGTGGCCAGCTCTGGGGAAGTCCCTGAAGGCGCGTTGAGCAGCTGGATATTCGCGGAGCTTACCGAGACGCTGGCCTCCTCATAGCCGTTGAGGTTTACCGTTACGGTGGCCTGGCTGGTGCCGTCTCCCGTGGCGCTTAAATTCCGCACCCCAGAAGGCAGCGGAATCTCCGCAGTAAAGGTATTGTTGGCTCCCACCTCCAGGTCGGCAAAGTCAATTACCGTGTCCAGCTGGATCTCACTGATACCGGAAAGCACCTCGGAGGTGCCGGCAATGGTGATCTCCGCGGGGTCGATCTGAATACGGCTGGCAGAGAAGCCCTCCGGCTGGTGCAGGGTGGGGGCCACCAGACTGACGGTCTTCATGGGACTGACAGGAATGATCACATCGATGGTGTCCACATTCATGGTCAGATACAGCCCGGAGGTATCGGTAATTTCCTGGTTGTTCTGGTCGTACAGGCGGATGGGGCAGGAGAACTGCGCATCCTGCCGCAAGGCGCTTTCCACCTGATAATTGACGGCCACCCGGCTGATTCGGTTCACCGAGGACTCGGGACCGGAGATGGTCACATTGTCCGCGGAAAGCACCGGCGTCCAGGCGTAGTATCCCTCGTCGGAGGTGTATTGAACCTCGTTCTCAATGTCAAACGTGGCCTCACGGTAGCGGTCGTATTCCACCGTGACCTCCTCCGGGCTGACAGAGGCGATCTCATAACTGCCCATGGAGTTTGTCTTTACCGCCCGCACCTGAAGGGTCATTTTTTGCAGCGTATTTCCCGCCACCTTGGTAGAGGTGGGGTTCAGCGTGACGCTCACCGAAAAATCGTCGGCGGTAAGCTGGCTGGTCAGCAGGTTGTTGCCGGACACCTCCACATCCGCCGTGGTGTAGGTCATACTGAAGATTTGCAGGCCCTCCTCCTGAGCGGCGGAGGAAATCTGCTGCTCGATGGGAACATCGTGGATAATCACGTTTCTGTCCACACTGTTGGCGGACATCATAAACCAGGAGACCACCGCCACCAGAAAAGAGAACACCAGCACAAAGGTGTTGTGATAGAAGATCTTTCCCAAGGCGAAATTCCGCTTTTTGCTTTTCTGTCCTTCGGGGCGCTTTTTTTCTTCGCTCATCCGTCACTCCCCCTTTCTGGCAGTGCGGTCGCCAAAGCCCAGCTTGCCCAAAATGCGCTTGCTGCCTGTGGTTTCCTCTGGAGAGCCAATCAGGGCGCTTTCCAAAACCTCCCGCAGCGTAACCCGGTTGTAATTCCGGGTAAGCTTGCCCTCCATGGCAATGGAGATCTGTCCTGTTTCCTCAGAAACCACCACCACCACAGCGTCGGAATTCTCACTCATGCCCAAGGCTGCCCGGTGACGGGTTCCCAGCTCGGCACTGACATTTTCATTGCTGGTAAGGGGCAGAATACAGCCCGCCGCGTACACCTGGCCCTCCCGGATAATCATGCCGCCGTCGTGGAGAGGCGCTTTGTTGAAAAAGATATTGGCGATAAGCTGGGCGGAAGGCGCGGCCTCCACAACGGTGCCGGTAGCCACAATTTCTCCCAGCTTGGTCTTGCGTTCAAAAACAATCAGGGCGCCCATACGCAGCTGCTGAAGGATCTGGGTGGCGTCCACCACGCCCTCAATGGCCTTGCGGGTCTTGGCCATGTCCTCGCTCTCCTTGGTGGAAACAGCGCTGACCAGGGATTGAGCCACCTTGCTGTGGCCCACCTGCTCCAAGGCCTTGCGGATTTCCGGCTGGAAGAGAATCACCACAATGACAATGCCCGAGGACAAAAACGCCCGCAGAATGGCGTTGAGCATGAGCAGATTCTGCCAGGAGGAGATGAGAAACAGCACCACCAGCAGGATGATGCCCTTTACCAGCTGGCCGGCGCGGGTCTCCCGCACCAGCTTGATGGCGCTGTAAAGCAGGATTGTGACAATGGCCACGTCCACGGCGTCCTTAAAGGTGAAGTTACGCGCCAGGTTCAGGATGGTCTGCCCCAGCTGGGCAATGTGCTCCATCACAGCTTCCACGGCTTGTCACCCCTTTCTTTGGACTTCTTTCCGGCAGGCCGAAATGCCGCGGGCAGAAACCACGCGGCATTTCGCGGCAAGCCTTTTCCTGCTTTATTCTAACATAAACAAATGGCAAATAAAAGGACTTTTTCCAGATTCCCCAAAATTATTCCCGCCAGTGGGACAGCCGCAGCGCCAAGGCGTCCAAGTCCTCCCTGCGGGTAAAGACAGAGGGGGACACCCGCACCGTTCCCGTCTCCATGGTATTCATCTTTTGATGGGCCAGGGGCGCGCAGTGCAGGCCGCACCGAACGGCGATGCCGCCCTTTGCCAAAAACTCTCCCACCTGCTCGCTGGGAACTCCCCGCAGGTTGAAGGACAGTACCGGCGCGCTCCAGGAGATTTCCGGCGGCGGCGTGTACAGAACGACCCGCTCCATGGAGGAAAGCCTGTGGTGAAGAAGGCGGAGCTTTTGCAGCTCCTCCTGGCAGATGCGCTCCTCTCCCCGGCGGCGGACAAACTCCATCCCCGCTCCCAGTCCCAGAATTCCCGGCACATTCAGGGTGCCGCTCTCAAAGCGCTCGGGAGGTTCCTCCGGCATGAGAAGGCTGCGGGACTGGGTGCCGGTTCCCCCCTCCACCAGCGTGGCAAGAGGCTGGTCCGGCTCCCGCACCACCAGCAGGCCGGTTCCCATAGGGCCGTACAGCCCTTTGTGGCCGGCGCAGCACAAATAGTCGATTCCGCTTTCCATCACGTTGATCCTGAAAAGTCCGGCGCCCTGGGCCGCGTCCACACAGACTCTCACCCCATACTGATGGCAAAGAGCGGTAATGCGCTCCACCGGCAGGCGGATGCCAAACACGTTGGAGGCCATGGTACACACCGCCAGCCTTGTTTTGGGACCGATGGCATGGCGAAACGCATCCAAGGTGGCGTCATTGTCCCCAGGAGTGACAGCGGCTGCCGTATAGGTGACCCCCCGGCTTTTGAGGGCCTCCAGCGGACGCATGACAGCGTTGTGCTCCAGATCGGAGACCACCACATGATCTCCGGGACGCAGCATCCCCTTGAGCACCAGGTTCAGCGCCTGGGTACAGCTGGGCTGAAAAGACACGCACTCCGGCCCTGGCGCGCCGAACAGCTCCGCCGCCTGCTCCCGCACGCGAAACACCCCCTGGGTGGTGCGAAGGCACATGCCATAGCCGCTGCGCCCAGGGTTTGCCCCCTGCTCTGTCAAAGCCCGCTGGACCGCCTGGCGCACCCCCTGGGGCTTGGGGTAGGTTGTGGCGCTGTTGTCCAAGTAGATCATGGCAAATCTCCCTCCTGCTCCATGCGCCGCAGCACTCGAATGTGGTTTTCCCGTAAAATCCGTTCGGCGGCGTCCGCCCCCTGTGGAACATAGATCCCATAGCCGCAGCCCGTTTCCCCCGTGCGGGGAATGCGCTCCACATATCCCCGAATCCCGTGACGGAACAGCAGGTCCCGGCCCTTCATCGCATAGGTCACAGAACTGACCACCAACAAAGGCTTGCCCAAAAGATCACCTCATTTGCCTTCCACGAATCTTGTATATAATTCATTCTATGCAGAGACGGACCTCCCGTGACCCACGGCAGAAAGAAAGCCCCGGAGCTTTCTCGATCCCCGGGGCTTCTCTTGAAGGACGCAAGGCTTTGTCGTTCCAGCGAAACAAAAAAAGCCGGGTCCGAAACGCGAAAAGCGTTCAGACCCGGCCTGGTGGACCATCAGGGACTCGAACCCCGGACCGACCGGTTATGAGCCGGCTGCTCTAACCAACTGAGCTAATGGTCCTTCTTCATCCAGAGGGGCTGTCCCCCTGGATTTTACAACTAAGAGATCATACCACATTTTTGCCCCTTTGGCAAGGGGGTACCGCAGTTTTCTGTCCGCTGGACCTTCACGCCAGGCGCACAGGAATTCCCCTTCCAGCCAAGTAGGCCTTCAGGTCGGGGATGGCAATCTCACGAAAGTGGAACAAGCTCGCCGCCAACACCGCGTCGGCCTTCCCCTGGGTGAAGGCGTCGTAAAAGTGGTCCATGGTTCCAGCGCCGCCGGAGGCGATCACTGGGATGGACACCGCCTCTGAAACGGCCCGGGTCAGCTCCAGGTCGTAGCCGGCCTTGGTGCCGTCACAGTCCATGCTGGTGAGAAGGATCTCCCCCGCTCCCAGACGCTGTGCCTCTTTGGCCCATTCCACCGCGTCTCTGCCCGTGTCCACCCGGCCGCCGTTGAGATACAGGGTCCAGCCTCCCTCCGGGCGGCGCTTGGCGTCCATGGCTACCACCACGCATTGGCTGCCGAATTTGTAAGCAGCCTCCTGGATAATGGCGGAATTTTTCAGCGCCGCCGAGTTGACGGAGACCTTGTCCGCCCCGGCCCGCAGGATTTGGGTGAAATCCTCTACCGTGCGAATGCCGCCCCCCACAGTGAAGGGGATAAAAATGCTCTCCGCCACCCGGGTGACAATCTCCGCCATGATGTCCCGGTCGTCAGAGGAGGCTGTGATGTCCAGCAGCACCAGCTCGTCGGCGCCCTGGCGGTCGTACTCGATGGCGCACTCCACCGGGTCCCCGGCGTCCCGCAGGCCTACAAAGTTGGTCCCCTTTACCACCCGTCCGTTTTTCAGGTCCAGGCAGGGGATGATCCGTTTGGCGTACATGTTCACTCCCCCTTTTCCAGCATGGCCGCGAAGTTGCGCAGGATCTGCAATCCCACCCGGCCGCTCTTCTCCGGATGAAATTGGCAGGCCATCAGGTTGCCCTTTCGCACCGCCGCATGGATAACGGTTCCATACTCCGCCGTGGCGGTGACCACATCCTCCTCTGCCCGCAGATAGTAGGAGTGGACAAAATAGACATAGGACTCCTGGGGCAGCCCGGCAAACAGGGACTCTCCCTCTTTCAGCGCCAGGGAGTTCCACCCGATGTGGGGAATCTTCAAGCCGCTTTCCCTGGGGAGGTGAAGGATCTTTCCCTTCAGCAAGCCCAGCCCCGCCGCGCCGGGAGATTCCTCGCTGGACTCAAAGAGAATTTGCAGCCCCAGGCAGATGCCCAGAAAGGGCTTTCCAGAGTCTACAAAATCGTGGATAGGGCGCTCCAGGCCCCGAGATCGGAGCTGGTTCATGGCGTCGCCGAAGGAACCCACCCCGGGCAGCACCGCGGCCTCTGAAGCCAGCAGGGCAGCAGGGTCGGCGGTGACTTGGCAATCGCAGCCGATGTGGCGCAGGGCCTTTTCCACGCTTTGGAGATTGCCCGCGCCGTAGTCGATGATGGAGATCATGCGCTTCACCTCGCTATCATAATAAAGCGATTGTAGCAGATTTTTGTTTTCCCGTCAAGAGAGCCCCCCGCGGAAAAAGAGCCTGGAACAACCAGGCTCTGAAAATCGCCGCATACCGCCGCTCGTCCGGCGGAGCAAATCAGCCGTCGTGCCGGACCCAATCCATGCTGCGGCGGACGCCCTCGTGCCAGCGGGCCAGGTCCGCCTTCCGGCGGTCCGCCGGATAATGGGGGTCAAAGCCGGCGCTCTCCCGCCACAGAGAGGAAAGCTCCTCCAGGCTGTCCCACACTCCCACGGTCAGGCCCGCCATCATGGCGGAGCCAAGGGCTGTGGTCTCCAGGCACTGGGGGCGGCAGACCCGGGCATTCAAAATATCCGCCTGATACTGCATCAAAAACCGGCTGCGAGAGGCGCCGCCGTCCGCCCGCAACTCGGGAATAGCCACACCGCTTTCCCGCTGCATGGCCTCCACCAGATCAGCGCTTTCCAGGGCGATGCTCTCCAGCACAGCCCGGCACAAATGAGCGCGGGTGGTACCCCGGGTAACGCCCAGCAGGGCGCCTCGGGCATACATGTCCCAGTAGGGCGCGCCCAGGCCGGTGAAGGCCGGCACAAAGCTGACGCCCCCAGCGTCCTCCACGGTTTCGGCCAGCTGATCCGCCTCCTGGGGTGTCTTGATAATCTCCAGCTCGTCCCGCAGCCACTGAATCGCCGAGCCGGCGTTAAAGGCGCTGCCCTCCAGAGCGTAGGTGGTGCGGCCGTTTAACCGCCAGGCAATGGTGGTCAAAAGCCCGGTTTTGGAGGAGACCGGCTTTCCGCCGGTGTTCATCAGCACAAAGCAGCCTGTGCCATAGGTGTTTTTTGCCATGCCCTCCTCAAAGCAGCACTGACCGAACAGAGCGGCGTGCTGGTCTCCGGCGATGCCGGCAATGGGGATTTCCTCTCCCAGCACATCGGCGCTGCACATGCCCACAATCTCCCCGCTCTCCACCACACGGGGCAGGGCGCTGAGGGGAATTTTCAGTTCTCTGCACATGGTTTCATCCCAGCGGAGCTTGTGAATATCAAACAGCATGGTCCGGGAGGCGTTGGTGGCGTCGGTGACATAGGAGGCCCCGTCCGTTAGGGAGTATACCAGCCAAGTATCGATGGTGCCAAAGCGCAGCCGGCCCTTGTCCGCCAGTTCCCGGGCCGCGGGAACATTCTCCAGAATCCACTTCATTTTGGTGCCGGAGAAGTAGGGGTCAATTACCAGACCAGTGGTGTCCCTGATATACTGCTCCATCCCCGCCTGACGCAGACGTTCACATTCCGGGGCGGTGCGGCGGCACTGCCACACAATGGCGTTGCACACTGGGATTCCCGTCACCGCATCCCAGGCCACCGTGGTTTCCCGCTGGTTGGTGACGCTGATGGCGGCAATATCCCTGGCCCGGATACCCGCCTGCTCCACCGCCTGGCGCATGGCGTAAAGGGTGGTCTGCAAAATCTGAACCGCGTCGTGCTCCACATAGCCGGGCTGAGGATAGATCTGGGGAAACTCCCGCTGGCCCATACCTGCCACGCCCCCAAAGGAATCGAACAGCACCGCCCGAGAGCTGGTGGTCCCCTGGTCAATGGACAAAATGTACTTTCCCACCATCATAACCCATACACTCCTTGCTTCGGGCCTGACGCCCGGTTATTTTCCAAACAGCTTTCGCAAAAAGCTCTCTCCCTTTCCCACAACGTGATAGCTCTTGATCCAGGCGGGGTTAATTTTTTCCAGCACCACCTGGGGGCATTTGTACTGAGAGGGCTTGCGCTGCTCCTTCAGGTTCTTCAAGATGTCGTTGTACTCCCGCACCGTCAGCTCCTCGCAGTCGGGCCGGAGAGACTTGTAGTTCGCCGGGTTGGTAAACTTAAAGGCATAGAGGAAATCCGCCCACACGCCGTACTCTGTCAGGTGGACAAACTTGTCCGGCACATCCAGCACCAGTCGCACAGAGCCGGACACCTTGCCCCCCGTGTTCTGCTTTTTCCCCTTCAGCACCCCGAAAATCGGGCACTCGCAATGGAGACCCAGCAGATCGATCAGAGCGTCGTACTCTCCCCGCAGGGTGAGATTGGGCTTTGCCCGGTAAATCTCTCCCCCCTTGAGGATGCGAAGCACCAGCTTGGACTGGTAAGAAATAACAATCATAAAACGCCGCCTTTCTCCTTTTCTTCCTTCTCCCTTTTCGCCTTTTCCTCCCGCTCTTTTCGGGCCTGCTCCGGGGTCTTGGTAGCCCAGTCGTAGAGGAAGGTGTCAAACTCGCCCCGGTCGTTTGGCTTGATTAAAAAGCGCCTGAGCAGGGCGTCCTCATCCAGACCGGTGCCGCCGTAGTAGGCGTCGGCAATGCCCCCGGCAATACAGGCCACCGTGTCTGTGTCACATTTCACGCTGAACACGTTGCGGATGCAGCTCTCCCAGTCCTCCGACTCTAAAAAGCAGCGGATGGCCAAGGGCATGGTCCCCATGGCAGTATCGTCAAACTTGCCGAAGGGCCGGTAAATGAACAGAGGGGTGGTGACAAGATAGCCGAATTTCTTGTGTATATAGCGGATGATCTCCTTCTTTGTGGCGCCGGTGCGGGCCAGGAACACCGCTCCCGCCGTGGCCTGGGCAGCCCGCACCCCCTCTGGATGGTTGTGGGTGACCAGAGAGCTGAACACCGCCTGCTCCTCCACCTCTTCCAAGGTGGGATAATACCAGCCGATATAGCTGACCCGCATGGCCGAGCCGTTGCCATAGCTGTTGTACCCCTTCTGGCAGGAGCCGTTGAGCCAGTTTTTGAACATGGTGCCATACCCCACCCGGGCGTATTTTTTCCCGAACAGGGCATAGGCCTTGCCATAGGGCGTGCCGGTGAGCACCGCGTATTTGGTGGCCACCGTCAGCACCGTGTCGTCGGTGTAAGTGCTCATGCCGCCGAAAAAGTCGGTGGTTTTCCAATCGAATCCGTTGGGCCGGCTGAACTCAAAGCGGGACCCGGCTATATCCCCCAAAATCGCGCCGTACATACAGCGCCCCCTTTCCTAATCTCTTATCGATTCAAAATCACATCCAAAACCGTCCCTAAAAGATCCAGCAGGCCGGCAAAGCTATCCCCGGCTTTTTTAGAAGCCCCTTGCAAAAAGCCCTCACGTTTTTTGCACTTCCTTTTCCCTGCCGGTTGGCTTATGGTTTCATCAGCCGCCCGCCATTTCGGCGTAAACGCCTGTCAGCCTTTGAATTTCCATATTCCCCCAGGTGGTGGTAAGGGAAAGCTGCGGTCCGCCCTGCCGGTAGCGCAGGGCGCCCTTGCTCTCCGCCCCGATGAAATCGGAGGCAAACCGGCCGGACACACTGGAATAGGCCGCGTCAAAGCCATTGTTCTCCCGCAGCCCCAGGGTAATGTCCCCGGAGACAGAACGCAGATCCGCCGTTTCCGGACAGCCCTCCAGCCGGGTGAGCACCGGCCCGGAGACTGTCTGGATGGTAAGCTCCACCGCGGCGCTTTCCACAAAGCTCACCGGCCCGGTGACGCTTTTCAGCCGGCATTCTCCCGCCTGAACGGACTGGATGCCGGCGCCGCCGGAATCTGTCTCCACAGACAGCTCCTGGGCCGCGCTGCGCGCCAGCTGAACAATTCCCGAAACAGTGGACAGCCGCAGCTCCCCGCACTGGACCCGGGACAGGGACAGATCCCCCCGGAAGGAGGTGAGGCTGGCCTTTTGAGCGCCAACGTCCTCCACGGTCATGCTGCCGGAGAGATTCCAGCAGGAAAGCTCCTCCAGCTGAGCGAGAACAGCCCGAGGGACCTCCACCTCCACCCGCTTTTCCCACCCCTGAAACGCTCCCAGGGGCAGCAGCCCCCCGTCCCAGGAAACCTCCAGAGTATCCCCGGAAAAGGTGAGGCCCAAAAGCTCGCTTTCCTCCAAGGGGCGGGCGGCGTACTCCGTCACCGTGACAAGAGGGGCGTCTGTGGGGCGCACGCTGATGGAGCCGTTTCCCCAGGTGATTCGCAGCCCCTCCATGCCCCGGTCCGTGGGGTCCCAGGCAGTCTGATAGCGGTAGGGCCACTGGCTGTCCTCCTCCCGCGAGGCCAGCTCCTCTATGCCAAACCAGCCGGTAGAGGCTCCTACTGCCGCCACGCCCCCCAAAAACAGAGCCGCCAGCAATCCGGCCACACCGGTGAAAATCCAACGCTTTTTCACAGCTCTCCCCCTTTTCGCCCGGCGTCCCAGCATCCCGGGCATTTCCTATATACAGTATCTTACAATACCGGGAGACGGCTGTCAATGGCCGCCAGAAGCCCCAGGATAGAGAAAAAAGAAATTGTTTCCCCAGCAATCTTATGCTATACTAGAGGGAACAAGGCTGCGGGACCAAATTTTCCCGCTGGGATTTTGTGTTAGTTTGAAAAAGGGGATGCTTTTGCCGTGACTGATCTTGCCATTACCTTGCTGTGCGCCGCAGGGCTGTTTTTGGCTCTGCTGGAGGACCGTTTCCGGCTGTGGGCCACTGTGGCCTGCTATGGGGCGGCCTATCTTGTCTCTTTAGCCGCCGGATGGATTGTGCGGGGGCTGGCGGGACCCTCCTGGGCGGTCGCTGCCGGAGGACTTGTGCTGTTTGCCGCCTCTCTGTTTCTGTCTCGAAACAACCCTTTGCAAAAATTTTTTCTAGTGCTTTTGACCCTTGCCTGCCACTTCTATCTGGAGGCCTTTCTTCCCCCTGTGCTTGGGCTGCTGCCCGTCTCTCCGGCGGGAGCGCTGGGGGCCTTGCTGAGCCTGCTGGCACTGGCCGGGCTGTTCGCCCTGGTGGGCATGTGTCTTTACCGGCCTTACCGCCATTTCAGCGGCCGGGGTCCCTCGGCCTTTCTATGGGGCATGTGCCTGGTGCTTCTGGGACTGTGCGCCGTTGCCAACGGGCGGGTGGATTTTCTCTTTCGGGTGCACGTTCCGGCGGAACGGCTGCTGACGGCCACCCTGGTATTTCTGGCGGTAATTTTCGTGTTCCGCTCCGTGTATCAGGCCGGGCGGTACTGCAAGCAGGCCTCGGAGGACGCCGCCCGTGCCGGTATGCTGGAACTGAAGGCCGGAGACTTTGCCGACACGCTGGCTGCCGTGCGGGAGGCCAAGGCCGCCAGGAAAACCGGAGAATACGCCTTGGACACGGTCAACGTCATGCTGCAGGACGGCAACGGAGACATGGTGCCAAAGTACACGGCCATTTTCAAGCAGAACAGCGCCAAGGCCCCCATTGCGGGCCAGTACAGCGAGAATCCCTATATCAACGCGGTGATCGCGGCCAAGGCTGCCTTTGCCGCCCAAAACAGCATTTCCTTTGAGAGCAACGCCGTCACCGGAGAAGCCCCTCTCTCCACGGTGGAGCTGTGCGTGCTTATCAGCGAGATGCTCACCCGGGCCTGCACAGACGCCGCCTCCTTTGAGGGTGAGCGCCGGGTGCGCTTTACCGCGTTTCCCGGGGAAGGCTCCCTAACGCTGGAGGCGGTCTACTCTGGGGAGCTGCCCCAAAAGCCCGGCTTTTCCTGGAAGGGCCAAACCTTCTCCCAGCTGCTGGCCTGGCTGTTTGACGAGGATTTTCAGGGGGAGGACGACTTGCACGGCCTGGAAAACGCCCGGGACATTGTGGAGCGTTACAGCGGAAAGCTCTCCCTCTCCGGCGCGCCGGGAGAAGTGATTCTTCACATGGGACTTCGCTTTTGAGGATCTCCCCGCTTACGAATATTAACACGAAAGGAACCGATACACCATGGAGCACACCACCTGCGTCACAGCGGATATTCTGGAGGCCTTCGGCCTCTCTCCCAAAAGCCCGGTAACGCCTCTGAACGGAGGGCATATCAACGACACCTTTCTGATTGACGACAAAGGCAAATTTACCCTGCAGCGGATCAACCGCTATGTATTCCCCTCCCCGGAGGACATTATGGAAAACATAGCCGGGGTGACGGCCTACCTGCGGGAAAGGATTGGCTCTTTGGGCGGCGACCCTGACCGGGAGACTCTGAATATCCGCAAAACCCTGGACGGCTCCACCCTCTATGTGGACGGGGAGGGCGGTCCCTGGCGCTGCATGACCTATGTGGATGGGGCCAGATCCTACGAAACCGTGGAAAGCCCTGCCATGCTTCGGGAGGCGGGACGGGCCTTTGGGGAATTTCAGCGGCTGCTGGCAGGCTATCCCGCTGAAACACTTCACGAGACCATCGCCAATTTTCACAACACGCCGGACCGGTTCCGCCAGCTGCGGGAGGCTGTGGAGCGGAACAAAGCCGGGCGGGCTTCTCAGGTAAGCTCCGAGCTGGACTTTGCCCGTGCTCGGGAGGAGGGCTGCTCCCTGCTGATGGATTTGCTCCAGGCGGGAAAGCTGCCCCTGCGGGTGACCCATAACGACACCAAGATGAGCAACGTGCTGATTGACGACGCCACGGGAAAGGCGCTGTGCGTTATCGACCTGGACACGGTGATGCCCGGCCTGGCAGCCTTTGACTTTGGGGATTCCATCCGGGCGGGGGCCACCACAGCCGCCGAGGACGAGGCGGATCTTTCCAAGGTCCGCTTTGACCTGGAGCTGTTTGCGGCCTACACAGACGGGTTCCTCTCCGCGGCGGGAGACGCCCTGACGCCTCTGGAGCTGGACACCCTGCCCGACGGGGCCATTCTGATGACCTTTGAGGTGGGCATCCGCTTCCTGGCGGATTACCTGAACGGGGACGTGTACTTCCGCACCGCCTATCCGGAGCACAACCTGGTGCGGGCCAGAAACCAGTTCCGGCTGGTGGAAGAGATGGAGCGAAAGCGCTCCGGCATGGACGAAATCATCCAAAAATACCGGTAAGGAGGCAGCGCGCTATGACGGAAAAGGAAAAGGCCCGGGCAGGGCTGCTGTATGACAACAACCACGACCCGGAAATTCTGGCGGAGCGCTCCGCCTGCCTGAAAAAATGCCGGTTATACAACGACCTGCTTCCAGAGGACAGCCAGGGCAAGGACAAGCTGATTCGGGAAATCTTTGGCAGCATGGGTGAGGACTGCTATGTGGAACAGCCCTTCCGGTGCAACCTGGGCTACAACATCCATGTGGGAAGCCATTTTTACTCCAACTACAACCTTGTGGTGCTGGACGAGGCTCCGGTTACGGTGGGGGACTATGTGTTTATCGGCCCGGACGTGGGCATCTATACGGCGGTCCACCCCATCAGCGTGGACCAGCGCAACCAGGGACTGGAAACCGCTAGGCCCGTGACCATTGGCAGCAACGTGTGGCTGGGAGGCGGCGCCAAGCTTCTGCCCGGCGTGACCATTGGGGACAATACGGTGATTGGCGCGGGCAGCGTGGTGACAAAGGACATCCCCTCCGGCGTGGTGGCGGCGGGAAATCCCTGCCGGGTGCTGCGGGAGCTGGCCCCGGAGGAGCTGCCTCACAAAAAATGGTAAAGCACTGAAAATGATAAAAGCGCTGCCTCCGGCATGGGGCAGCGCTTTTCTGTCTCTTTGTGTGAAGATTTGTCACTTGCAATTTTCCCTGTCCGGTGCTATGGTGTAGGCAGAACTTTTTTCTTTGGGAGGAATCCATCATGAAAATTGCAGTTGTGGGAGCGTGGCACGTCCACACCCAGGAATACGCGGAAGCTATTTTGAAAAATCCCAAGGCCGAGCTGTGCTGCCTTTGGGACGATGACCCGGAGCGGGGCCGGGCCATGGCGGACAAGCTGGGCATCCCCTTCCAGCCGGATCTGGAGGCCGTCTGGAGCGACAGCTCTATTGAGGGCATACAGGTTACCACCGCCACCAATCAGCATCGAGAGATGCTGCTGGCCGCGGCCAAGGCCGGGAAAAACATCTTTACGGAAAAGGTGCTGGCCTTGACAAATCAAGACGCCGCGGAAATTGCCCAGGCTGTGAAGGACAGCGGTGTGAAATTCACCATCTCCTATCCCCACAAGACGCAGCCCACCCTAAAGGCCGCCAAGGCCCTGGTGGAAAGCGGCAAGCTGGGCGAGATCACCTACGCCCGGGTACACAACTATCACGACGGCAGCGTGCGGAGGATGGAGGACGGTACTCAGGGCTGGCTACCTCCCCACTTCTACGACCAGGCCCAAACCGGCGGCGGCGCCATGATGGACCTGGGCGCCCACCCCATGTACACCCTGCACTGGTTTTTGGGGGAGCCGAAGAGCATTGTCTCCCAGTTTACCCAGGTAACGCACCGGGGCGTAGAGGACAACGCCGTCTCCGTCATCGAGTTTGCCGGCGGGGCCATTGGCGTGTCCGAGACGGGATTCGTCACCGGCGGCAACGGGTACATCCTGGAAATGAGCGGCACCCAGGGCGCTTTGATGATCCACAACAACAAGCTGGAATACAGCTGCCCGGAAACCCAGGGCAAGCTGGTGGAGATGACCCAGCTGCCTGAGCCTTCCCCCATGCCTGTGGACGCCTGGATTGACGCCTGCTGCGGCCAGGGAGAAGCCCCCAACGGCATTGACGAGGCCGTTGCCCTCACCCGGTTTATGGTGGGCGCTTACGAATCTTACCGCACCGGACAGAAGTACACATTCGCTTAACAGCGGAAAAACACAAAATATCCCCCGGCAATGGCCGGGGGTCATAAGAAAGTAATATTGCTTTTTGCAGGAACGGCATGGCTTCAGTCATGCCGTTTCCTGTTTTATCAGTTCCTCCACGGGGATAAAGCCCACAAGGTCATAGGAGATGCGGATACCCTGTCTGCGCTTCCCACTGCTCTTGTCAGGCGCTTCGATGTAGATTCCTTTGACAAGCTCCCGCAAGGCGTAAGGGGTCATTTCCTGCAAATCCTCGTATTTGTGTACCCGCTGGATGAACTGCTCCAAATTTTCAATCTGTCGTTCCTGTACTTCGATTTCCTGCTGCAAGGTCTGGATTTCCACTTTAAGCTGCGCCTGCTCGTCCTCATAGGTCTTGCTCATCAGTGCAAACCGTTCATCAGAAAGTTTCCCGGCCACATTATCCTCATAGATACGGATAAACAGCCGGTCAAGTTCCCCAAGACGGCGTTCTGCCTGCGCCAGACGCTTCTTGTATCCCCGGACAGCTTCTTCACTGGACAGCCGGAGTCTATGCTCCATAACTGTCCGAAAATGGGATTCATGCCGGGTTACATAGGAGATTACTGTTTTCATGTGCATCCAGACCAATTCTTCCAGTACAACTGCCCGGATGAAATGGGCCGAACAGGTTCCTGTGTTGCTGCGGTAGCTGGCGCATACAAAATGGTCTTGCCGCTTCTCAAAGTAGTTGGTGGTGCAGTAGCGCATCTTTGCCCCGCAGTCAGCACAGTAAACCATGCCGGAGAACAGGCTACTCTTTCCGGTTTTTGTCCTTCGGTGGCGCTGCTTGCGGATCTCCTGCACCTTGTCAAAGACTTCCTGCTCAATGATAGCCGGATGGGTGTTGTAGAATACCGCCTGCTTCTCAATGGGTGTTTCCCGCTGCTTCTTGTCCCAGATGGAGTTGGTGTAGGTCTTGAAATTAACCGTACAGCCGGTGTATTCCCGTCGTTCCAGAATATGAACAACGGTATTGGGGTTCCAGTGGTACGGATCAGCGGTTTCAGGACTTGGGGTGTTAATGCCCTCTCTCCGCTTATAGGCGGTAGGGTTGAGCACCTGTTCCGCCTGCAAGAGTTTGGCGATCTGCATCGGCCCCCGGCCTTCCATACACAGCTTAAAGATACGCTTGACCACAAGAGCGGCTGCCTCGTCCACGACCCACTTTGTCCGATCCTCCGGGTCTTTGCGGTAGCCAAAGGGGACATTGGTTGTCAGCGGGATGCCCTGCTCGCCCTTGGCCTTCTGTACCGCACGGATTTTGCGACTGGTGTCCTTGGCAAAAAACTCATTGAACCAGTTTTTGATCCCCGCAACATCGTTGTCGGTGCTGTTGGGGTCAATGGTGTCGAAGTGGTCGTTGATGGCGATATAGCGCACACCATATTTCGGAAAAGTGAAGTTAATATACAAGCCCGTCAGGGAAGAATTTCGACCCAGCCGGGACAGGTCTTTCGACAGCACAACAGCCACTTTTCCTGCCTCGATTTCTGACAGCATCTGCTGAAATCCGGGGCGGTCATAGTTCGTGCCGCTGTATCCGTCATCCACAAAAAATGTTGGATTCGGGAAACGGTGCTCTTTTGCGTATCGGAGCAGGATGTCCTTTTGATTGGTGATAGAATTACTGTCGCCCTCGTTGGCATCCTCTTGAGAGAGACGGCAATAAAGTGCGGTGATTTTTTCAGTTGCCCGTAACATTTCTGTATCCTCCTTCAAAGGGGCAACTGTCAGTACAGGATTGGTTGCTTCTATTTTACCAAGATTCCCGGTATTTGTCATTCATCATCCTCCGTATTTTCTGTAAACTTTTCAGCCAGAATGCGCTCCATCTTTCTATCCAGCGTTTCTGTCCCGTCATAGCTGCCCGTGATGGTGTAAATGGTGCCGCCGATCTCACGCTGTAAAGTGAACTCCGGCAGCCAGAAAGCAGATGGATTCTTCACACGGATATGTCCAGTCTCGTCAAACCAGAAATTGTGTCTGGGACGGTCGGGCGGCAGCGGTTCAGGTTTGAAATAGGGATCAGGATTGGAGAAAAAATATTCCGTTGGTTCGTCATGGTCAGAATCTTCCCAGCGACTGATTTCCTCCAAAAGTTCCAAATCATCTGCATCAAAAACCGAAAGCAACTCATCGAGCAACTGTGGATCAAGGGCATACTTTTCTTCCAGTTGTCTAATGACATCCTCCACATCAATGCGGATGGAATCGCCGCTGCGTTGTGCGGCCGTAAATTCCGCATCACTCATATTTGCCCATCGCTGCAATTCAGCCCGTGAAGTATCATCAAGCGATATGAATGAACTTACAGGCTTACCATTGGGCAGCGTATCACCGAGAAGTATTTTTGCGAGTTTCCTTATGAGGTTATGATCCTCTTTCCAGTTGAGTTCCATTTTTGAAGTCCTCCTTAATGGTCGAGCTGCTGCTGTTTCCTGCGGCTCTGCTCGTGATTTTCCTGCGCACGAACGATCTGTTCTACCATGTATTTGATCTGCCAAAGTTTTTTCACCTCTGCATAAATGGGCGAAAGTTCCGCTTGTCCCGTCTTGTATTCCTGTTCCAGACGGTCATGCTCCTTGCGCCATGCAGTGACCGGCAATTTTCCATTCTTAAAATGCGGCTTTAATTTGCGCTCTGCCATGTGATACAGGCGGAGTGCATTTTCATTTTCAGACATGAATTGCTCACGCCTACTTTTCCACTTGACGGCTGCCAGCTTGTCAGCAATAGGCTTTCCGTCGGTGTAAAACTGCACCATGCGAAGAAGTTCCTCCAACTCCTTCATGCGGTCAGATTTGCCAGACAGGGCACTCTTCAAAGTGTCAATGCGGTCACTCAGCGCAGATACACGCTCCTGCAACTGTTCCGGCGTTGCCAAAGCGTTCTGCATGAGATAATTGCAAATCTCATTGAACTCTTTGAGATTGCCAATCTTTGCTTTTTGACTCCATGCGCCTGCGCTGCGGTTGGTGTAATACTCGCTGAGCAGCTGCGCCAGATTGGGTGCTTGCGGTTTGCTCAATTCCTCATGCGCTTCTTTCAGCCAGTCAAGCAGCGCCGTAATTTTCTTTTTCAGTTTGCCGATCAACGCATTGGTCGCCTTGACCCAGCGGTTGAAATCTCCCTTATTGGTACGGATGCCTCTGGCCTCCATCTGACGGATCGCCGGACCCTCATGGACAGTCGGCAGCTGCTCCACACCCTGACGCTCGTAGCTGCGGTGGTCGATGCGGCATTCCAGCCCTTTCTCGGCAAACCGAGCATTGCACATTGCCGCCCACTGTTCCCGCCAATGTTCCAGCGTTTCCGGTTTTCCCCAGTCCGTGGTGGGGACGGCGTTGAACACATACTTTCCTGCTTCATCCCGGATGCGCTCCCCGTTTTCATCCAGGAGATATTCCCGCCGCTGCTTGCTGCCCCATGTTCCATCCGACAGCAGGGGACGGATGGGACACATGACATGAAAATGCGGGTTGGCAATGCCGCCGTCCTCCTTGTCGGGGGCGTGAACGGAGAAATCCACCACCATTCCCCGGCTCACAAACTGCTCCAATAAAAATTGCCTTGCAAGGCCGATGTTCTCCTGCATGGAAAACTCGTTCTGCAAGGCAATGTCAAAACTGTATGCAAGCTGGGCTTTCTTGCCCCGTTCTGCCTTTTCCACCTCGTTCCACAGGGTTTGTCGGTCTGCGAAGGAAGGCGGGGCGTGGGGCGGCAGCAGGATTTCCGAACAGAGCACACCGCCTTTCCGGGTGTAGTCGCTGTCCTCTCCGTAATACTCGCTGTGCAGCTTTTCGCCGGATCGGTAAGCAGCAGACGCAACAGCGGATTGCCCTGCGCTGCGTTTGATTTGGGTAACATGGAAGTGAAATAGTGCGATACTTATCCCTTTCCTTTCTGGCTTGCCTGATTGTGTGTATTGACTGCCTCCATTAACAAAGCCCTGACTTCCGGCAAAGCAAAAACCTTTTCTGTGAAATCATAGAACTCCGTTTCGCTCAAAGCCTTTGCCAGCGGTGCGATGCTCTCCACAGCGGCCCCTCTGGTGATGAGGCGGTGCGTCCGTTTCTGCCGGTCACCCTTCTCATAATAGGATTTCCGGTTTTCCAGCCGCTGGAGCCTGCTGCGCTCCTGCGCCAGCTTCTTTTCTGCATCTGCGATTTCCTGTTTCAGCTTCTCGGTTGTTGGCATGGTAGATTCCTCCTTTACTTGCAGATAAAAAATACCGCCTGTCTTTCGGACAAGCGGTAAAATTTGCGTGTTCCGTTTCAGGCTTTGGATGGGAAACTGTCTGTGCAAACAGATTGTTTCCCATCCAAAGTGGGCAGGGATAGCCGCATAAGCGGCGCAAGGGATGCAGTCCCTTGTACGGAACGCAGTGACGCAAAACAGCCCGGGCTTCCATCGTCCGGGCTGTCTGCCTCGCAGAGCGCACGCATACAGGGTTTACCCTGTATAGAAGTGCGCCCTTGTTGCCAGGGGATAATTCCGGTTCCACTTAGTTGAAACTTCCGTCCCATGTTGGCATATTGGAAATATAGGCGCCTTCCACCGCAGGAACATAAAATGCTCCGTAGTCTTTTAATCCATTTTCGTGTTCAGCTTCCGGCAGTTCAACATAGAAGCGATAGTATGGCATATAGTACGCTTCATATCCGCCTGTCCTGTAGATGAGTTCGATTTTCTTGATAAACTCTGCGCCGGGAAATTCATACGGGACAGTCGAAAGATAATTGCCATTTAACAACATCTCTTTTGCCTTACCCGAACTGATGATTGGATAATCCCCCATTTTCTTTGACAAATCGGGCTGAAATACCCTTGCCAGGAACAGCTTTCCATTGTCATCACAATAGAATGCCACCCGATTGAAATTGTAGTTGATGATTTGCTCGATATCATGGTCGGCCGCATCAAAAAACTCAATGGAAAAACTTTGCTGGCTATAGATATTGTAATCCCCACCATGAATGTTTACTTGAGGATTGTCCATGCCAATCAGCTCTCTATATTCGCTTTTTAAATAATCTGCCACGGCAGCCGTATCAGCGTAGGACGCATAATGGGTAAAGTTATATTCTTCCGGGAGAGATACGACAGGATCAAAATGTATCGTCGCTGTCATGGTTTGGTCTACTTCTATTTTTATTCCATCGGCTTCTATGATTAGTGCAGTCGGATCAAAATATCCATCAGGAACAACCGAGCCTCCCGCTTCATACTTTTTTGTTATTTGCTGTTTTTCTTCTTCGCTGGGTGCATTGTCAGTGACCGTCAGGTTGCTTGGATCAAGTCCCAATCTCCCAGCAACATCCAGGATAAACTCCCGCATTTTATCAAAATCCGCTCCTGATGCAATATGGTACTCATTGTAGTGCAAGAGGTTTTGATAGACAGGGAGTGCGGATATCTCGGATTCTTCATTCCAGGGATTCGCGTTTACGAGTTCCGAAATGTCATAAGCCATATATCCCTCATATCCCATTCCACCCGAAGTGTTTTCAGAAATCGACAGCATCGGCAGGTCAGAGGGCAATTCTGGTTCATCGTGTGGGAAGAGCATCGTTGCTGCAACAACAATGACTGCAAAACAAGCAGCAATCGCTCCCCACTGCTTCCAGGGAATTTTCTTTTTGTTCGTTGCGGTATCTGCTGCTTCAACATAGGCAGGATCAATCAGCCCCATCTTTTCTAAAAAATCATTTCCTCTCATATGGAGTAACCCTCCTTCTCAAGATACTCCCGAAGCTCATTTCGGCAGCGAAAGAGCGTCGTTTTAATTTTGCTCTGTGATAAGGCGAAGCGTTCGGAGATGGAAGCTATGGAATCCAGATACCAATACCGGCGAACAAAAATATTTCTTTTTTCCTCATCCAGT